>CAMHHL010000019.1 GCA_946184925.1 uncultured Clostridia bacterium
AAACAACCGTTCCCGAGACAACAGCTCCTTCCGCAACCAAGTACTATGTACAGGGCACATTCAATGAGTGGAAGAATGAGACTGAAATTGCTGACGGCTACACAGTAGACCTTGCTGCAGGAACCTACGAGTTCAAGATTAATGACAGCAACGGCAAATGGTACGGCAACGACGGCACCATCGAGGACACAACAACAAAGACTTCCGAGCACGGCTGGGAGTTTAAGAACGATGTAGAAGCCAACTGCACACTCAAAGCAACAGGCGGTAAGTACACATTCACACTTGATGAATCTACAATGAAGGTTATCGTAACCTACGTTGCAGCTGAGACAGTTACAGATCCAACATCTTCTGATCCCACAACTCCGGATCCCACAACTCCCGATCCGACCACTCCTGATCCGGAACCTACTGTATCTCAGAACGTATACTTCAAGCCCAGCAATAGCTGGAAAGCAGACAACGCTCGCTTTGCAATCAAGGTTTACGGATGGAACGGAAACGGTGCTACATGGTTTGCTCTGACAGAGACTGAAAATGAAGGCATCTACACTGCAGATCTTAGTTCAGCAACAACCTGGGTATCATGTGATTTTGCAAGACTTGCTCCCGAAACAGAAGGCTATGACAGCGCATGGAACACCATTGCTAACTTAGCTTTTGAAAACGGCAAACTCTACACTCTTAACGAGAATGTTTGGGAAAATCAGGAGAATGCAGGTGCATGGAGCGATTATGATCCGTCCATCGATGATCCTGTTTCTACAACAAACTATTATGTTGTAGGTGATTTCAATTCTTGGACTAATACAACGGCAATAGGCAATGGCTATACTGTTGACCTTACCGCAGGAACCTACGAGTTCAAGATTAAGGATTCTGACGACAATTGGTACGGCAACGACGGTACAATTGAGGATACAACAACAAAGACATCCGCAACAGGCTGGGAGTTCACTTCCACCGGCGGAAACTGTAAGCTAAAAGCATCCGGCGGTAAGTATACCTTCACAATTGATGACAGCAAAAATGTTGTAATCATTTTTGAGGCTTCAAACCCTGATGTAAATAAGGATACTCAGCAGGTACCCGAAGACCTTATCGAGCCTTAATTCCTTAAACGAATAATTATACAGCCGTCGCGAAAGCGGCGGCTGTTTCCTTGTCATTTTGCTCTTGTGCAAAGTCTCGGATAATGGTATAATGTCTGTATTAAAGGCGGTGACGTTATGATTATTTATGATATAAGCAGAGACACACTCACCACTCCGCCGTATGAGGGAGATCCGGAGACGGTGACGGAGTTTGTCCGCAGTATTGAGAACGGTGATGAATATAATCTCAGTATGTTTTCGATAAGCAGTCATACAGGTACACATATCGACGCGCCCTTTCACTTTGACGAGGATGGAAAGAAGATTAACGAAATCAGGATGTCGGTGTTCTATGGAAAGTGCAGTGTAATCTCAACCGACAGAATTCTGACCGGTGAAGATATGGAGCGAATCTTGCCGCGTTGTAAAAAGCGCCTGCTTGTCCATTGTACGGGCGAGGAAGGCGGTATACTCTCCTCAGCCGCTCAGGTAATTGCCGACAGCAACCTTATGCTCATCGGAATTGACCGTCAGTCAATCGGTGCGGATTTTGACGACGAGCGTACTCATAGGATTCTCGCAAAGAGCGGTGTTGTTATCCTTGAGAATCTTAATCTGACAGATATAGACGACGGCAACGATTACACTCTGTCCGCATTTCCGCTCAGACTCGACGGACTTGAGGCGGCTCCGTGTCGTGCGATACTTTTTGAACAGGAGAAGGGTTTTTGATGAAATATAAGGTTATAGCCTTTGACCTTGACGGAACGCTCGTCAATTCGCTGACTGATCTTGCTAACGCGATGAACTTTGCGCTGAAAAAGGCGGGGCTTGACACACATCCGGTTGAAGCTTACAAGAAGTTTGTCGGTGACGGTAGAGAAAATCTTGTAATACGAGCGATGGGCAAAAGCGCGTCCGATGAAAAGCTCCGGACGCTTGTGCGCGAGAGCTTTGATGAGTATTATGCTGTTCACTGCAATGACAATACTGCAAGCTATCCCGGCTGTGCCGAAATGCTTGAACAGCTTCACAGAGAGGGCGTCGGGACTATTGTTCTTTCAAATAAGCCCGATGAGTTTGTAGATAAAATCTTACGGAAAGCATATCCGAATCATTGCTTTTCGCTTGCATGGGGCAAGAAGCCGGAGTATCCCGTCAAGCCGGACGGAGCGCCGCTGACTGCTATGCTGCTTGAGCTCGGTGTCGAGAAATGTGACTGCCTTTATGTCGGCGACAGTGATGTTGATGTATTTACTGCGAGAAATTCAGGCGTCGATATGATTGGCGTAGACTGGGGCTTTCGCGGCAGAGAGGAGCTCCTCGGCGCAGGCGCGCCGTTTGTTGCGAAGAAGGCTTCCGATATTTTGGAGTATATCAATGAATAAGAATCCGCAAAAAGAAATGGACAAACTGATTTCCGGACTTGTTGAGCGCGGCGAGGTTCCTACTCTTTTGATTCACGCGTGTTGCGCGCCGTGCTCGAGCTATGTATTGGAATATCTTTCGAGATATTTTCATATAATAGTCTTGTATTATAACCCCAATATCACCACTCCGGAGGAGTATAATTACCGGCTTGCGGAGGAAGAGCGGCTGATTACCGAGCTTCCGGTTGAGCATCCAATCAGGCTTGTAAAGGGCGATTATAACCCTTCTGTTTATCTTGAAGCTGTCAAGAGACTCGAGAACGAGCCCGAAAGAGGTCGCAGGTGCGACGTTTGCTTTGAACTCAGGCTGAGGGAGGCTGCGCGGTTCTGTAAGAAGTTCGGCGCTGATTATTTCACAACCACGCTCACAATATCTCCGCTTAAAAACGCGGAGCGAATTAACGAGATAGGGGAAAAGACGGCGTCTGAGTTCGGCGTACATTATCTTCCGTCCGATTTCAAAAAGAAGAACGGCTACAAACGCTCGATTGAGCTTTCGAAGGAGTATAACCTATATCGCCAGAACTATTGCGGCTGTGTTTTCTCGAGAAAAGCGGTTGACAATGCGTGATTAGTATGATAGAATACACCTGTTAAAAGGGAGTAGTTAGAATTATGTGTTCAACATAACCCCGAAAAAATCGGTGGACACATACCTTGCTTAAAGGAACAAGACTTTTAGCGCACTGACAGGTGTGCTGAAGGTCTTTTTTGACTTTATGGGAAACTGCTTTGTAACGCTGCACAAAAATATAACTTTTTTTCAGGATAACTGAAAATAGCAATAACATAAGGAGAGAAATATGGAAGCTTTTTTGATGTATTTTCTGTTCTTGCTCGGGCTTGTCCTCATCATCAAGGGCGGTGATTTCTTCGTCGACGCTGCGGTGTGGCTGGCTGAGGTATCGGGAATACCACATTTCATCGTCGGAGCGACAATCGTCGGTTTTGCAACCTCGCTGCCTGAGATTATTGTCTCGGTAATCGCCGCCGCGAACGGCAATGTCGAGATGGCAACCGGTAACGCAATCGGTTCCGTAACCGCGAACACAGGACTTATCCTCGGAATCAGTCTGCTGTTTATGCCGATGGTCATAAAGCTCAGAGATTATCTGCCGCAGATTATTTTGCTCATTGTTTCGATTGCCGCAGTGTGGCTGTTTGGGCTTTCGGGAGAGATTACAATCGTCGCTTCCATTGTGTTGATTCTCCTTTTCGCGTTTTTTGTTTTCAACAATGTCAGCTCTGCAAAGAAAAAAATCTCCGCCTCCGGTGATGAAAAATCCGAAGTTAGAGAGAATATAACAAAAGGCATTGTAGCCAAGAAGATTATTATGTTTGTGCTCGGCTGTGCCGGAATCATTATCGGCTCCGATTTGCTCGTTGACAACGGCTCTGCTATCGCTGCTTCTCTCGGCGTTCCGGAGCGAATCATCAGTATTTCGGCGGTTGCAATCGGAACATCACTGCCTGAGCTTGTTACAACAATCACCGCGATTACCAAGAAGCAGGCTTCGCTTTCCGTCGGCAATATTCTCGGCTCTAATATCATCGACATCACCTTTGTACTGCCGCCGTGTATGCTCGCTTACGGCAAGAGCCTTCCGGTTTCTGCCGGAACCTTGTATATCGACCTTCCGGTGCTTTTTGCGATGACACTGCTCTGTTTTGTGCCTACGTTTTTTACCCGCAAATTCTCGCGCTGGCAGGGTGTTGCAATGCTCTTGGGCTATGTCGGATACATTGCTTTTTCATTCATGCATTATTAATTCCTAAAAAGAAAAAAGCTACCGCATAAGCGATAGCAAAAAACGAGGGTGTCGCGTTTGCGGCACCCTCAATGTTTATTGCTCAAAGAACTTGTCGTGGATTGCGCTGACGGCTCTGTCAGCGTCCTTTTTGTTGATGAGTACACTGACCTTGATTTCACTTGTCGCAATCATTCTGATGTTAATCTGAGCGTCATAGAGCGCCTCAAACATCTTTGTCGCAACGCCTGCGTGGCTCTCCATGCCTGCGCCGACGATCGAAATCTTGGCAACATCGGTGGAGGAGAGGATTTCCTTCGCGCCGATATTCTCGATATAATCCTTGAGTGCTGCGTTTACATCGTCAAGTCTGTCGGCAGCGCAGGTGAAGGAAATATCCTTTGTACCATCGCGTCCGATTGACTGAAGGATAATATCTACGTTTATATTTTTGGCGGAAAGCTTCGAGAAAAGCTTGAACGCAAAGCCGGGCTCGTCGGGAATTCCGATGACTGAAACTCTGGCTACGTCAGTATCCTTAGCTACGCCGCTGATTAACATTTTCTCCATTTTACTCTTCTCCTTTACAATTGTTCCCGGAGCATCCACGAGGCTCGAGAGAACCTCAAGCTCGATGTTATATTTTTTAGCCATTTCAACCGAACGGTTGTTGAGAACCTGAGCGCCCATTGTCGCGAGCTCGAGCATCTCGTCATATGAAATGCTCTCAAGCTTTTTGGCGTTCTTGACAATTCTCGGGTCTGCAGTATATACACCCTCAACGTCGGTGTAAATCTGGCAGAGGTCAGCGTGCATAGCTGCCGCAATCGCGACCGCCGAGGTATCGGAGCCGCCGCGTCCGAGCGTTGTGATGTCATCATATCTTGACAGTCCCTGGAAGCCTGCAACGATGACGATTCTTTTTTTGTCGAGTTCCTTGCGGATTCTGCTTGGAACAACTCTGCGGATTCTCGCCGCGGTGTGAGCAGAGCTTGTCTGGAAGCCTGCCTGCCATCCAAGAAGCGAAACAACGGGATATCCGAGCTTTTCGATAGCCATTGCAAGCAGTGCGATAGAAACCTGTTCGCCTGCCGCTACAAGCATATCACGCTCTCTCTTGGAGGCGTTGGGGTTGATTTCGTTGCCCTTGGCGATGAGGTCGTCAGTTGTGTCGCCCTGAGCGGACACAACTACAACAACATCATTGCCCTTGTCGTAGGTTCTTGTTACGATTCCGGCTACGTTGAAAACGCGCTCGGCATTCGCAACCGATGAGCCGCCGAATTTCTGGACAATTAAACTCATTGATTACTCCTTCTTTCTCTTGTGAGTTGGACAATACAATGTATCGTCAAATAAAATTACCTAAATATTATAAATCAGATATTCTGATTTTATTGACCGGTTTGGAAGCGGTGAGGGAGGAGAGCTTTTCCTCAACCTCATCCACGCTGAGCTCCGGAAGCTTAACTCCCATTTCGTCCGAAGCTTCACCGATTATTTCGTACCCGCCGAATTTCTCGCCGAGCTCAGCCTTTGCGGCTGCAATATCACCGATTTCAGTAAGACGAACATAGAAAACAGCCTTCGATTCATTATATGGGAAAACAGTTTCGTTGTTGCTGTCAGCCCAGAAGATGAACTTTCTCGCCTTGAGGTGTTTGCAGCAGTCAACGATATCAGCTACAACAGCCGAAGCGGTCGGAAGCGAGCCTGCGCCCTTGCCGTAGAACATAACGTCGTCGGTACAGTCCCCGCGAACCATAATCGCGTTGAACTCATAGTTAACGTTAGCGAGCATGCTGTCATTTCTCAGAATCATCGGAGCCACGAAGATATTCATCTTGCCGGGCTCGATAACCTTTGCATCGCCTACAAATTTGATGACGCAGCCCATCTCCTCGGCATATTTAACGTCCTCTTCGGTGATGTGGGTGATACCCTCGGTGTGGATATTGTCGGGATAGATATGCTTGCCGAAGGCAAGGGAAGCGAGGATACAGATTTTTCTGCACGCGTCGTGACCTTCCACATCAGCCTCGGGATTTCTCTCGGCAAAGCCGAGCTCCTGAGCGAGCTTGAGCGCTTCGTCAAAGCTCATTCCGTCCTTGAACATCTTGGTGAGGACAAAATTTGTGGTTCCGTTGAGAATACCGGTGATTTCCTTGACATTGTTCGCTACGAGACATTGTGACATCGGACGTACAATCGGAATACCGCCGCCGACGGAAGCCTCAAACAGAAAGTTTACGTTGTTTGCCTTTGCAATCTGGAGAAGCTCAGCGCCCTTGGCGGCTACGAGCTCCTTGTTTGAGGTGACAACGCTCTTTCCGGCGAGGAGAAGCGATTTTACGAATTCATATGCCGGGTGAAGTCCGCCCATAACTTCAGCAACAACCCTGATTTCTACGTCGTTGAGAATGTCGTTGAAGTCCTTTGTGAATCGGTCTGCGATCGGGGAATCGGGGAATTCACGCAAATCGAGAATTTTCTTGATATGTATCTCCTCTCCGATTGCGGAAAAAAGTTTTTTCTTGTGAGTAAGCATAATCTTTGCAGCGCCTGAGCCTACGACGCCGTGTCCCATTATTGCAACATCAATCATTTTATTCGCCATTGCCTTTCTGCCCGTTGTGTTCTTTATCATATTCACACACTGCCCCGGGCAGGACAGTGTGTCCAAGTGTTTTTATTCAAGCGGTTGATCTCCGCCGTCGTCAACGGGCGTTTCGCCGCCTTCATCGCCGCCGCCTTCTTCAGGGGCAGGCTCAGCGCTTTCGCCGCCTTCATCGCCGCCGCCTTCTTCAGGGGCAGGTTCAGCGCCTTCGCCGCCTTCTTCGCCGCCGCCTTCTTCACCTTCACCTTCGTCGGAGATTTCATACTCGATTTCCTCATCTTCTCCGGCGTCGGAAGCCGCCGCGGTTTCCTCTGAGTAGCTTGAATAGCTGTCATAATACGAATAGTCGCCGTAATAATCTACAGACAAGCCGGATTCGTCTCCGAGGTTGCTTTCGGTGTAATAGCCGATATATCTTCCGTCAGTTGCGTTGCCGACATTATAGACGGTTCCGCTCGACGGGCTGTAGTTTGCTTCGATAATTGTTTTCGGTCTTGCGTAATTCTTCTGCGGCAGTCCCTCGAGGTAGTGCCCCATCACGGTGCTGAACAGCTTTGCAGCTGTATATTGTCCGTAATCCGAGATTGAACGCGGATCGTCAAAGCCTGTCCAGATTGCGAGCGAGCAATAGGGACTGAGTCCGCAGAACCACGCGTCCTTGTCCTCATTGGTGGTACCTGTTTTTCCGACGATGTCCCAACCCTCAACTCTCGCGCTCGCCGCTTTGGTGTGCTCAGAGTAGGTCATGTTGTAGTGCAGGAGCCTGTTCATGATGTAAGCAGTCTCCGGTGAGAAGGATTCCTTAGGAATATTCTCGCGGTTGTCAATTATTATATTACCGTCCGCGTCTGTCACATAATAGTATGTGTATGGCTTGTAGTATTTGCCGCCGTTACCCATATAAGTGTAAGCCGCCGCCATCTCGCGAACCGTTACGCCGCCGTTGAGACCGCCGAGCGAAAGTCCGCCGACAATGTTCCTGTCGTCCTCGTTGAGGTGGCTGAAGCCCTGAAGTGTAACAACGTGGTCATACGCCTTCTGCGGAGTGATGATGTTCATAACCTGAGCCGCCGTCGCGTTTGCCGACCATTCAATAGCGTCGGGGAGAAGCATGTTACCGTTGTAGCTTCCGTACCAGTTGTTAGGTCCGGGAATATAGCTGCCGTCCGCGCCAACCTGATATTTCTCGAGCGGTTCGTCCTTGAGCACTGAGCTGTAGCAGATTTCGCCCTTGTCAATCGCAAGGGGATAAACTACAACGGGCTTGATTGAGGAACCGGGCTGGAGAATTGAGTCGGTTGCTCTGTCCCACGCGAGACCTGAGGTCTTTTCCTGAGACGAACCGGTGGTCGCGATAATCGCGCCCTTGAAGTCAACCATGGTAGCCGCGCACTGGAGTCCGGAGTCGCTCGAGGTGTCAATGTTCATTGCCGCCTTTTCGAGGTAATCCTGAGCCTCAACATCCATCGCCGAGTAAATTTTCAGTCCCTCGGTGAAGAGCTTTTCGGAAGCTGCCTTTTCGCTGATATTGTAATACTGGGCAAGGTCGTGCTGCAAATCAATCTGCATTTCGTCCATGTACCAGTTCTGAACCTTGGTTGTGCTGGTGGTGAGCTTCTTGTTGTTCTTGAAGCCTATGAACTTCATGTTTTTGGATTCCTCGAGGGCTTCCTGATATTCAGCCTTGGTGATTTTATTCTGGTCATACATTTCGCTGAGCACAAGCTCGCGGCGCTGTTTGTTTTCGTCGGGATAAATCAGCGGATTGTAACGGCTCGGATTCTGAGTGATTCCTGCGATTGCCGCGCACTGAGCAACCGAGCACTTGCCGATGTCCTTGGCGAAATAGAGGTTAGCAGCCGACTGGCATCCCTGACAGTTGTTGCCGAAGTTTACAACGTTGAGATAAGCCTCGAGAATCTGATCCTTTGTGTACTCATTCTCAAGCTTCAGCGCTCTGACAATCTCGCGGATTTTACGGTTGAGCGAAACCTCGTTGTCATCGGAGATGTTCTTTATGAGCTGCTGGGTGAGGGTAGAGCCGCCGTAGTTCGACTTTCCGCTTCCGAGATTCACAATGGCTCCGACGGTTCTTGTCCAGTCAACGCCGTGGTGCTCCTCAAAGCGCTTGTCCTCAATCGCGATTACAGCGTCCTTCATGGTCTGGGGAATCTTGTTGTATTCAACCCACACGCGGTTCTCGGTGGAGTAGAGAGACTTGTACTTTTTGAAGTCGCCGTTTTCGTTCTTAACATAGATGAAGCTCGTCTGATTCATCGACTTTGCCTTCAGGTCAATGCCCGTGGGTTCCGCGGCGATTCCTGCAACATAGACGGTGAGTGAAATCGCGACGATAACTCCGGTGCAAACTCCGACCATGAGAATTGTGAACAGAACTCTGCCTATCGCTTTGAGTACACGCTTTACCGGACTGCCCTTTTCCTTGTCGGTTTTAATCGGCTCGGTAAATTTACTGATGTCAGTTTCACGCATAGGAAAAATCTCCTTAGAATTTCAAAACATAAGTTATTTGTACATGTGTCCGGCGAAAAAGAACGCAAAAACACACAATAACACATTATTTACATTACTATAACACAAAACCTTGCAAAGTGCAAGAGTTTAAGCGGTGTTTGGACGGCTACCGGGGCACTTTTCTTCACAATATCAAAGTATGTCGGTTTGCCCGGCGGAATTTTGTGCATATTTTGCCGTATTACGCATAAAAAACAGTTTCAGGCGAAGAATAGTACCGAGGTGTATTTCATGAGAAAAACAGTTAGAAAAACCGTGCTTCCGCTCGTCATCTGCGCTTATTTAGTATTAGCACTGTCGTCAATGATTTTCGCCGGAGAGAGGAAGGAAACTCTGCCTGTCCGGGAAATTAATTCCACTGCGCCGTCAACCGCGTCTGAAAGCAGGAAGCCGGTCGGTTATCTGCTCACCGAAAAGGGCGGAAGGCTTGTTGTAAAGGACGAGAATACAGGAGAAATCATCAGAAAAACCGACACACTCGTTTCAATACTCCCCGAAAAAGACAGAAAAATGCTCGAGAAGGGGATAAGGGCTGAGACCGCCGGAGAGCTGCGCAGACTTTTAGAAGATTTTTGCAGTTAATTTTTCATTTTGCGCAACATAATCTCCAACTTTAACAAATTATAAAAATAACCTCAATTTATGTTGACATTTATTCTCCTAAATAGTAAAATTATATGGAATACTATTTACAATGAGTAACTATGAGTTTTTACGGGCATGTTCCCGATATGTATCTGCTCAGGTTGCTCACAAAGGGTGGTACATATGATTTCTACAGTAATAAATGAACAGCTCGGAATTCAGTATCCGATTTTTCAGGGCGGTATGGCTTGGGTTGCCGACGCGTCCCTCGCCGCGGGCGTAAGCAACGCCGGCGGTCTCGGACTCATCGCCGCGATGAATTCAAACGGAGAACAGCTCAGAGCGGAGATTAAAAAGTGCAAGGAGCTCACGGACAAGCCCTTCGGCGTCAACATTATGCTCATGAGCCCGTTTGCCGACGAGGTTGCCGATGTTGTTGTTGAAGAGGGCGTCAAGGTTGTCACAACAGGCGCCGGCAATCCGGGGAAATATATGGAAAAGTGGACAGCTGCAGGAATTAAGGTTATTCCGGTTGTTCCCTCAACCGCGCTCGCGAGACGTATGGAGAAGCTCGGAGCCTTTGCGGTTATAGCCGAGGGCGGCGAGAGCGGAGGTCACGTCGGAGACCTCACCACAATGGCTCTTGTTCCCCAGGTTGTTGACGCAGTTAACATTCCCGTCATTGCCGCGGGCGGTATCGCCGACGGCAGACAGGTTGCCGCCAGCTTTATGCTCGGCGCTGTAGGCGTTCAGGTCGGCACACGCTTTCTCGTTGCCGAGGAATGCACAATTTCTCAGGCGTACAAGGACAAGATTCTCAAGGCGAAGGATATCGACACTGTCGTAACCGGAAAGCGCCTCGGACACCCTGTCCGCTGCATCAAGAGCAGCTATACAAGGGAGTATACAAAAATGGAATATGACTCAACCAACTATTCCGATGAGGAACTCGAGGCGAAGGGCGCCGGGGTTCTTCGTCTTGCCGCGCGCGAAGGCGACGTCAAGAACGGCTGTGTTCTCGCAGGTCAGGTTGCGTCAATGGTAACAAAGGAAGAGTCTGCAAAGGCTATCATCGAAGACCTCTTTACAAAAGCAGAGGAAGTTCTGGGCGGTGCGGCAAAATGGGTAAAATAGCGCTTGTTTTCTCCGGCCAGGGAGCTCAGTATCCCGGAATGGGAAAGGAGCTTTTCGAGGCTTCTCCTGCCGCAAGAGCAGTTTATGATATGGCGGATTCAATTCGTCCCGGAACCTCAGCCCAGTGCTTTAAAGGCACAGCCGAGGAGCTTTCAGTAACAATCAACACTCAGCCGTGTGTATTTACGGCTGATTTGGCAGCGGCGAGAGCTGTTGCAGAAAAGGGCATTGTTCCCGACTGTGTCGCCGGCTTTTCTCTCGGTGAGATTGCGGCTCTCGCGTTCAGCGGTATTCTCAGCGACGAGGACGCTTTCAGACTTGTCTGCAAGCGCGGTGAGCTGATGGACAAAGCGGCAAAGGCTAACCCCGGCGCAATGCTCGCGGTGCTCAAGCTCCCTGCCGATAAGATTGAGGAAATCTGCTCCGGCTTTGAAAAAACATATCCCGTCAACTACAACAGCCCGGCTCAGACAGTCGTAGCCACAACCGAGGAGAATGTAGAAGCATTGACTGAGGCTTTCTCTGCGGCAAAGGGAAGAGCGAAGAAGCTCGCCGTCAGCGGCGCGTTCCATTCTCCGTTTATGGCTGAGGCTGCCGACGGACTTGCGGATTATATGAAGGACGTCGAATTCGGCACTCCGGCTATTCCGATTTACTCCAACTTTACCGCCAAGCCCTATGAAGGCGACTTCAAGGCGCTCGTCAAGGCTCAGGTCGAGAATCCTGTCCGCTGGCAGACTATCGTCGAGGATATGTACAAAAACGGCGTCGATACGATTATCGAGGTCGGCGTAGGAAAAACACTCACCGGACTTACCGGCAGAATCAATAAGGAAATCAAGGCATTCAAGGTCGAAACACCGTCAGACCTTGAGACGCTCGAAATATAACCTATCCCGAAAGGAGAGTTACATATGGATTTTAAGAATAAGTGCGCCGTAATTACAGGCGGTTACAGCGGAATCGGCAGAGCCGTCGCCGAGAAGCTCGCTTCTCTCGGCGCTGATATTGCCCTCGTCGGAATCGGTTCCGAGGACGACAAGACCGCCGCACTCGAAGCTGTCAAAGGCTTCGGAGTAAAGGCTGAGGCTTATGACTGCGACGTCAGCAACTTTGCTCAGGGCGAGGAAGTTATCGCCAAGGTTATCGCGGAATTCGGAAAGATTGATATTCTTGTCAACAACGCCGGAATTACACGCGACAAGCTTATGCTCAATATGTCCGAGGGAGATTTTGACGCTGTTATCAACGTCAACCTCAAGGGCGTATATAATATGACAAAGCATGTCTACAAGCCGTTTATGCGTCAGCGCAGCGGAAGAATTGTCAATATGGCTTCCGTCGTCGGAATCAACGGCAACGCAGGACAGGCTAACTACTCTGCCTCAAAGGCAGGCGTAATCGGTCTCACGAAGTCAGTAGCGCGTGAGCTCGCAGCCAGAGGTGTTACGGTTAACGCTGTAGCCCCCGGCTATATCGACACACCGATGACGCAGGCGCTCTCCGACAAGGTAAAGGCTGAAATCGCCGCTTCAATCCCGATGAAGAGACGCGGACTTCCCGAGGATGTCGCCAATGTTGTAGCGTTCCTTTGCAGCGATATGGCTGCATATGTAACAGGCGAGGTTATCCGCGTTGACGGCGGAATCGCAATGTAAATATAAAAAGTAATTTTGTTTATGTCCCCGAATCGGGACGGAAAGGCAAATATATGAGAAGAGTTGTTGTAACAGGACTCGGAGCCGTTACTCCTGTCGGAAACGATATTCCCACAATGTGGAAGAATATGCTCGACGGCGTTTGCGGCATTGATAAAATCACAAAATTCGACACTGAGAATCTCGCTGTCAAGATTGCCGGCGAGGTCAAGGATTTTGACCCCACAACCGTAATCGAAAAGCGTGACCTCAGAAAGACCGATATGTACACCATTTTTGCGCTCTCGGCGGCGACTCAGGCTGTTGAGGACAGCGGAATTATCGGCACAATCGAGCCGGAGCGCCTCGGAACCTACATAGGCGCGGGAATCGGCGGACTTTATACGTTCTATGAGAACGCTCAGGGAATGATTGAAAAGGGACCGAGGAAGGTCAGCCCTCACTTTATTCCCAAGATGATAGGCAATATCGCAACCGGTCAGGTCGCGATAAAGTATAACGCCAAAGGTCCCAGCCTTTCGACTATGTCGGCTTGTGCTTCGGGTTCAAACTCCATCGGCGAAGCGTTCCACGCTGTCAAGGACGGTTACTGCGACGCCGTTATCGCCGGAGGCAGCGAGTGCGTTGTTCATCCGCTGACAATTGCAGGTTTTTCAAATATGAAGGCTCTCTCCACAACCGAAGATCCGAAAAAGGCTTCAATCCCGTTCGATGTTAAGCGCAACGGTTTCGTAATGGGCGAGGGCGCCGGTGTGATGATTCTTGAAGAATATGAACACGCCAAGGCGCGCGGCGCGAAGATTTACGCCGAGATGACAGGCTACGGCAACACCTGCGACGCTCATCACGTTACGGCTCCGTCGCCCGACGGCGAGTGCCTTGCGAACGCAATCAGAATATCGTTCAAAGAGGGTAACGTAACAGATGATGATGTAGTATATATCAACGCGCACGGTACCTCAACTCCGATGAACGACAAGACCGAGACAATGGCAATCAAGTCCGCTCTCGGCGAGAAGGCGTACGACGCTTCAATAAGCTCAACAAAGTCAATGACAGGTCATATGCTCGGCGCGACAGGCGCAATCGAGGCAATTGTTTCAGTCCTCGCGCTGAGGGACGGCGTAATTCCGCCGACAATCGGCACCGATGAGCTTGATCCCGAGTGCGACCTTGATTATACGCTCGGCAAGGCGAAGCAGAGAGACATCACGGTTGCCGCAAGCACCAACCTCGGCTTCGGCGGTCATGATACCTGCCTTGTCTACAGAAAATGGGAGGAATAAAGAATGATTGATATAGAAACCCTGAAGGAATACATCGCACTGCTTGAGGAAAGCTCTCTTGCTGAGCTCGAGGTAAGCGATGAGGAAAATACCATACGTCTCGCAAAGCCCTCGGCTGAGTCGCCTGTAGTTGCGTTCTCAGCTTCCGGTGCTGCGCAGCCGTCAGAGTCTGCCGCTCCTGCCGCTCCTGCTGCACCTGCTGCAGTTCCGGCAGATGCACCTGCCGCCGAAAGCGGAAAGGTTGTCAAGAGCCCCATGGTCGGTGTGTTCTATGCCGCTCCGTCCCCGGATATGCCGCCTTATGTCAGCGTAGGAGATACAGTGAAAAAGGGCGACGTAATCTGCATTATAGAGGCTATGAAGATTATGAACGAAATCACCGCCGACGAAAGCGGTACAGTCAGGGAGATTCTTGTCGGCAACGGCGATGTTGTTGAATACGACCAGCCGCTGTTCAGAATCGGTTGAGGTGAACCATGTTAAATCAGGAAGAAATTAAGAAGATAATACCCCACCGCGACCATATGCTTCTCGTTCAGGAGGCTGAGGCGGTGGACGAGACCACCTCGTACGGAAAATACACCGTGAGCGGAGATGAATTCTTTCTCAAGGGACATTTTCCGGGCAATCCGGTAGTGCCGGGCGTTATCCTCTGCGAGATGATGGCGCAGTCGAGCTGCGTAATGCTCGCCGACAAGTGCAAGGGCTGCACGCCCTATTTCACAAAGATGGACAACGTAAAATTCAAGGGTATGGTTAAGCCCGGCGATACACTGGAGACTACCTGCACCCTCACACGTTCCCGCGGAAGCTTCTATTTTATCAGCGCCAAGGGCTATGTTGACGGAAAGCTCTGCGTGAGCGCCGATTTCAGCTTTGCTCTGGTCAAAAACGAGGACTGAACCGCATAAATAATTATTGGATGTGACATAATGTTTAACAAAATCCTGATAGCAAACCGCGGAGAAATCGCGGTGCGTATCATCCGCGCCTGCCGCGAGATGGGTATTTCCACTGTTGCTGTTTATTCAACGGCAGACAGGGACGCCATGCATGTTAAGCTCGCTGATGAGAGTTACTGCGTCGGCGGCGCCAAGGTTTCGGAAAGCTATCTTAATATGCCTGCTATTCTGACCGCTGCGGTCGAAAGCGGAGCTCAGGCAATCCACCCCGGCTACGGACTTCTCTCGGAAAACGCAAAGTTCGTCAAGCTCTGCGAGGAATGCAATATAGAGTTTATAGGCCCCACCTCCGAGATGATTTCACTGCTCGGAGATAAGGATAAGGCGAGAAAAACCATGCGCAACGCAGGAGTTCCGGTAACTCCCGGTACCGACGTGCTCGAGGACGTCGGTTCGGCAAAGCTTCTCGCTGCCGAGGTCGGTTATCCGCTGCTTATCAAAGCCCGTTCGGGCGGCGGCGGACGCGGAATCCGTCTCGTAAGCTCTGAGGAAGAATTTGAAAACGCATATAACAGCGCATACGCCGAGGCTGAGGCAGCCTTCGGAGACGGCGCGTTGTACATAGAAAAATTTCTCAAACCGGTTAAGCATATCGAGATGCAGCTCCTCTGTGACAAGCACGGCAACGCCATTTGTCTCGGAGAGCGCGAGTGCTCGGTTCAAAGGCACAATCAGAAGCTGATTGAGGAGAGCCCGTCTCCTTCAATCTCCGACGAAACGCGAAAGGCGATGATGAAGGCGGCTGTCGCCGCTGCTCATGCCGTCAACTACAATTCCGTCGGCACCGTCGAGTTTCTTTATGACAAGGACGGCAACTTCTACTTCATGGAGATGAACACAAGGCTCCAGGTTGAGCACGGCGTGTCCGAGATGGTCACCGGTATGGATATCGTCCAGTGGCAGATTCGCGTTGCCGCCGGAATCGAGCTCAACCGCAAGCAGGAGGACGTCTACTTCCACGGCCATGCGATTGAATGCCGAATCAACGCCGAGGATCCGGACAATAACTATATGCCCAGCTGCGGCAGAATCACCGGAATCCATGTTCCCGGCGGCTCCTTTGTGCGCTTTGATACCGCTCTTTATCAGGACTATATGATTCCGCCGTTCTATGATTCAATGATTGGTAAAGTCATAGTTCAGGGCAGAACGCGCGAGCTCGCCATCCGAAAAATGAAGATGGCTCTCTCCGAGCTTTCGGTGCTCGGCGTCAAGGTGAACCGCGATTTGATGATTGATATTTTGTCCGAGGAAGAATTCCTCGACGGAAGCTACACTACCGATTTTATGGAGGGCTTCGAAAAGCGCAGAGCAGACCAAAAAAATTAAGAGGATAAAAAATGGATTTATTTACATTCATAAAACCGAAAAATGAGCTTGAGCAGAGTGACAGCACCGAGGTTAAAAAGCCTTATGTTCCCGACGAGATGTGGTCAAAATGTCCCGAATGCGGAACGATGCTGCTCACCACCGACATTGAGGAGAACCTCAATGTTTGTTCCAAGTGCAACCATCATTTTCACATTTCCGCCCGCCGTAGAATTGAAATTACTGCCGACAAGGACAGCTTTGTTGAGATGGACGAGGAGCTCGAGAGCGAGAATATAATTGACTTTCCCGGCTATGAGGAAAAGCTCGAAAAGGGAAGAGCCAAAAGCGGCGAGAAAGAGTCTGTAATCTGCGGAACCTGCACAATCGGCGGCATAAAAACCGTGCTTGTTGTGATGAACGCTGATTTTATGATGGGCTCAATGGGTACTGTCACAGGTGACAAAATCACCAGAGCCTTTGAATTTGCTACTGAAAATTGCCTGCCGGTTATAGCCTTTACTGTTTCCGGAGGAGCGCGAATGCAGGAGGGAATCCTCTCACTCATGCAGATGGCAAAGACTTCCGGCGCGGTAAAGCGCCATAGCGACGCAGGACTTCTGTACATTACCGTTCTCACCGATCCGACCACGGGCGGAGTTACCGCTTCGTTTGCTATGGAGGGCGACATCATTATCGCAGAGCCCAAGGCGCTCATCGCTTTTGCAGGCCCCCGAGTAATTGAGCAGACCATCCGTCAGAAGCTCCCAAGGGACTTCCAGACGGCGGAGTTCGTTTTGCAAAAGGGCTTTGTTGATAAGGTTGTCGACAGGCGAACTCTCAGAAATACTCTCATAAAACTTCTCAAGATTCATAACTGTCAGGAGGTGGAGGCATGAGCGCGTATGATAAGGTTCAGGCGGCTCGCAGCACCCAAAAGCTCACCTCCGTCGATTACATCAACAATCTCTTCGGAGAGAATTTTATAGAGCTTCACGGCGACCGGAATTTTTCCGATGACAAGGCAGTTGTCGGCGGCGTCGGAATGCTCAACAATATGCCGGTTACGGTAATCGGTCTCGAAAAGGGCAGGAACACTCACGAGCGCATGGAGCGCAACTTCGGTGCGGCTCATCCCGAGGGTTATCGCAAGGCTCTCCGGCTGATGAAGCAGGCTGAAAAGTTCCGCCGTCCGGTTCTATGCTTCGTTGATACAAGCGGAGCGTTCTGCGGAATCGGAGCCGAGGAACGCGGTCAAGGTCACGCGATTGCCACAAATCTCATGGAGATGATGGCGCTTAAAACTCCGGTGCTCTCGATTTTTATCGGCGAGGGCGGCTCCGGCGGTGCAATTGCTCTTGCGGTTGCCGACGAGGTTTGGATGATGGAGAACGCGGTCTATTCCGTAATTTCTCCCGAGGGCTGCGCCAGCATTCTATGGAAGGACAGCTCCAAGGCTCCCGAGGCGGCTGAATGTCTCAAAATGACTGCCAAGGACTTGTTCGACCTCGGCGTCGTCGAGCGTATTCTTCGCGAGCCCAAGGCAGGCGACGGCAAGATGTTCGAGAGCTTGAAGCTCCTGATTTGCCGTACCTTTGAGAAAAACCTCGCAATCGACGGCGAAAGGCTTGCCGAGCTTCGCTACAATCGTTTCCGCAAAATTGGCAGGAAGAAATAATGAATAAAAATAATCACCTCGCCTATAATTATGGCAGAGGTGATTTTTTATGATAATTAACGAGCTCCCGGAAAATTTCGGCAGGATTCTTTCACGCAATTACTGCGCGATGAAATACGTTTCTGAGCTAAAGGGCTCAGGACGCAGGAAATTCATAAAAAGGGCTGAAAGTTTGCGCACAGAGAAAGAAATGAAGGAATATGTATCAGAGCTTGCAAAAAGCCTGAAATGCTGATTTTACAATTTAAAGTGATAAATTTTTTTAAAAAAGCTATTGACATTTGCGAAATATTAGTGTACAATGCATTTAAACCGATGAGGAAGAGTGAGTAGATTGTACCTCTTCTCTTTCAGAGAGCCGCAGGTGGTGGGATTGCGGCAGAGAACGCGCAGTTGAATGGGCTTCTGAGGGCGAACAGAAATGGTTTTCAGAGTATGTGAGACGGAGCGACTGACCGTAATCAGCAGTCAGCGTATGTTAGTACGTGCAGAGAGGACGTTTATGACGTCAAGCAGGGTGGCACCGCAGGTTTTCCTGTCCCGGCATTATTGCCGGGACTTTTTTTGTTTTATAGGAAACTGCTCTGTAACGCTGCAAAAATATAACTTTTTTTGCAGGATAACTGAAAATAGCAATAGTATAAGCTCCTATAAAGCAAAAAACAATTTTTATTCTCAGCTCAGTTTGCTGCTGCGCAGCAACGAGCTATGAGTAGCGAAATGCGCGCAAGCGCGCCTTTCTTGTTCCCCAATATGCACGTTCGCATAAATTTTTATTCAAAAGGTGATATCTATGTTTCTGCTCGTGAGGCGATGGCGAAGCTGATTTGTAAGCCGACAAAACAAATTTATTTAAAGGAGATAATCACAATGGAAGAAAAGAAAATACCCTATAAAATTTATCTGAACGAAAACGAGATTCCGACCAAATGGTATAATGTCCGCGCCGATATGAAGAACAAGCCGGCTCCGCTTCTCAACCCCGGCACCTTAGAGCCCATGACTGCCGAGGAGCTCTCTCCGGTATTCTGCGAGGAGCTTGTTGCTCAGGAACTCAACAATACCGACGCGTTTATTGAAATTCCCAAGGAAATTCAGGATTTCTACAAGATGTATCGACCGGCTCCGCTTGTCCGCGCTTATTTCCTCGAAAAGGCGCTCGGTACTCCGGCAAAAATTTATTACAAATTTGAAGGCAACAACACCTCCGGCTCCCACAAGCTTAACTCCGCGATAGCTCAGGCTTATTACGCCAAGAAGCAGGGACTCAAGGGCGTAACCACAGAGACCGGAGCAGGTCAGTGGGGCACAGCTCTTTCGATGGCTTGCTCATACTTTGGCCTTGACTGCAAGGTTTATATGGTTAAGGTAAGCTACGAGCAGAAGCCCTTCCGCCGTGAGGTTATGCGTACCTACGGCGCGAGTGTAACACCTTCTCCGTCAAACACTACAAACATCGGTAAGAAGATTCTGGCCGACCATCCGGGAACCACCGGTTCACTCGGATGTGCTATTTCCGAGGCTGTTGAGGTTGCAACCTCAACCGAGGGTTACCGCTATGTTCTCGGAAGCGTTCTCAACCAGGTTCTGCTTCACCAGAGCATTATCGGTCTTGAGACTAAGGCAGCGATGGACAAATTTGGCATAAAGCCCGACGTTATCATCGGCTGCGCCGGCGGCGGTTCCAACCTCGGCGGACTTATCGCTCCGTTCATGGGTGAAAAGCTCAGGGGCGAGAACGACTATCAGATTATCGCGGTTGAGCCTGCGTCCTGCCCGAGCTTTACACGCGGCAAGTACGCTTACGACTTCTGCGATACCGGTATGGTTTGTCCTCTTGCCAAGATGTACACACTCGGCAGCGATTTCATTCCGTCCGCAAACCACGCCGGCGGTCTCCGTTACCATGGCATGAGCTCGATACTCTCTCAGCTTTATGATGACGGTCTGATGGAGGCGAGATCTGTTGAGCAGACTTCCGTTTTCGAGGCGGCTGAGCAGTTCGCAAGAGTTGAGGGTATTCTCCCGGCTCCCGAGAGCAGCCACGCAATCCGTGTTGCGATTGACGAAGCTCTCAAGTGTAAGGAAACAGGCGAGGAAAAGACAATCCTCTTCGGACTTACAGGAACAGGTTACTTTGATCTCGTTGCTTATGAGAAGTTCAACGACGGCGAGATGGGCGACTATATCCCCACAGATGAGGAAATTGCGGCAAGTCTTGCAAAGCTTCCGAACGTTCCCGAAAAGAAATAATTTTAATGCATAAGAACAGCTCCCCGGTTCCACGGGGAGCTGATTTAGGATGAGGTGAAAGCATTGTCAGTTGATTTTGACGAACTCAAAAGCGGTGAAGAGAACCGTATAAAAGTGATGTCAGCGCTCGCGTCGGCTATAGTTAAGGAATATTATGATCCGTTGCTCGGTGCACAGCAAAATGACTATATGATTGAGAAGTTTCAGTCAGCCGGCTCGATAGCAAACCAGCTATCCGAGGGCAAGAAATATTTCTTTATCAGAAATAAAGCTGAAAATGTCGGCTTTGTATGCTTCTATCCCAGGGGAAACGTTCTCTATCTCAGCAAGCTTTATCTTCGCGTCGATATGCGCGGCAAGGGCTTTGCGAGGGAGATTATGGCTTTCCTGAAATCGGAAGCCGAAAAGCTCGGGCTTTGCGCAATCGAGCTCAATGTCAACAAGAACAATCAGACAAAATATATCTATGAAAAGCTCGGCTTCGAGCAAGTCCGGGCTGAGAAAATCGACATTGGGAGCGGCTATTATATGGACGATTACGTGTATCGTCTCAGCTTCTGACGCTCTGGCGTTTCTGCATTTTTGTCCAGTTGAAAAAGCCGTAAAGGTCGTTCGCAAGAAACATCACAAAGCAGAATATCATCGGAATATACGCCGGATTATCTATTGATGCGAGCACCCAGAGCACAATCAGCACAAGGTCGTTCGCCGCGTAACCGAGACCGTAGAGCGGACTGCGCAAAAATGTCAGCGAAGCCGCGGAAAAGCTTGTCAGCACAGACAGCGTGCTGAAAAATATGTTGTTGTTATCCAGAGCTTTTAATATGAAGTAGAAGGCTGCCGTTACAATCACAGCCGAAACCGAAAGAATAATAACCTTTTTCTTTGACAGTCTGCTGACTTCAACCTCGTTTGTGTCCTTGTACGGGTGTCTCAGCCACGATATAACCGACATAAGCGCAATCGGCGCCGACATGAACAGATACGTAATCACTTCACCGTAATACCGGTAATAAAACGACACAATTCCATACACAACGGCGAAGAAAATCAGCAGAACCTGTCCGATTACATAGCCCTTTGAGATGAAAATCAGGGCGGTAACCCCGATAAGCGACGCCGCGAGGCTGAGATAATCCCTCTGCGGTGAGAGCAGAAACGCAGCCGTAACAACCGCAAGCGAGGTTATCCACAGAGCTTTTTCAAATTTTGTCAGTTGCTTAAAAGTATTCATATTTCTTACCTATAAAAAACAAAACATCCGCAGTACATCTTCAAAGACCTAACGATGTACAAGCGAATGTCAGAACATTCTCTACCCGGTGGCAGACTTTCTATGTGGAAAGCATACCACACAACTCGCAAAATGTCAACCAAAAACTCAGGGCTGACGCGACGCGACAGCCCAAATGTGTTATTCAGCGTAAATTTTTCCGGTTCCGCCGTCGATGGTGACGGTTTCTCCGTCCTTGAGCAGCGACGCAATATTAACAGCCTCGGTAATTGCAGGAATATTCATCGCCTTAACAAGTATCGCTCCGTGGGAATTCGGGCTTCCGAACTCAACGACGATTCCCTTGGTATGCTTTCTGTCGAGGCGCGCGATTATCGAGGGAGTGAGCTGTTTTGCGACGATAATCGTGTCATTCTCCATGTGTTCCACATCCGGCTCCTCGATTCCGAGCAACAGGTTGAGAACACCGAGCTTAACATCCATAACATCAACCGCAAGCTGGCGCACAAATTCGACGTCAGCGTTGAGAAAACGGTTGATATACATGTCACAGACCTGCGCGGTGGCTTCCTCGGCGCACATTCCGTTGCTTATTATCGAAATAAGCTCCGACTGCAGCGCGAGGTCGTGCGTCATCTTGATGTGACTGTTGAGTATGCTCGATTCGTTGGTGCCCAGCGTTTTCTTGATAAACTCAATCTGCTTTCTCGTGTTCTCGCAATACGTCTTTAGCGCGCGGACAAAACGTCCGAGCTCTCTGTCACAGTCATCAATCTTTCGAATTTCATATTCCGGGCAGGAACAATCTATAATCCTGACTTTTCCGGTTGAAATACCGTCAACTACGGCAAGACCGCTGAATTCTCTCTTCATTTTTAACCCTCCCGGAAACATATTTTTGATAGGTGTAATATTCGCCGCAAAATCTTAGTAAGAATAATAATGCGCGTAATAATCTTTATGATTTTATTATATAATAATTCTTCACAGATTTCAATATATAAAATTTACTTTTTTGTGCAATAATAATTAAAATCCCGGCGGCATATTCACCATGTGACTTGAACTGCCATAAAGCAATTTTTGTTCGGTATTATTGGCAGTTTTGCAAAGACGGTTTGCCATGCCGCGAAGGGTGGATTTGCTTGACTTTTACCGCTATGTATGATAAAATTCTAAAGGTTATGGGTATTGGTGAAAGTATTGATATTCATTAGCCTATATACATAAAATAGCCTCTGAAAAAGGAGGAAAAGAGACTATTAGCGCCTGGACCGAAATGGTTGACGAGGGTTGGCAGTTATCGAAAGACTCGGCGGATGCTGTCACGGCTTTGTGGGTCGACAGGGGAAAAGCAAAAAGCAGAATCAAAACTGTAACAGAGGTTTCCCCGGCACTTTCATTTTGATTATAATTTATCTTTTACTATGAAAAGGAGATATTCCAATGAGAGTTGTTATTCAGGATAATTACGATAAAATGTGCAAATGGGCGGCTGACTATATCGCTCAGAAGATTAAGAATCACAAGGAGGACCGTCCCTTCGTGCTCGGACTTCCCACAGGTTCTTCGCCAATCGGCGTTTATAAGGAGCTCTACACAATGAATCAGAAGGGTGAGCTTTCCTTCGCGAATGTTGTTACCTTCAACATGGACGAATACCTCGGTCTTCCTCACGAGCATGACCAGAGCTACTGGTACTTCATGCACGACAATTTCTTCAATCACCTCGTTGATATGAAGCCCGAGAACATCAACATTCTCAACGGCATGACAGATGATCCCGAGGGTGAGTGCGCAAGATATGAGGAGAAAATCGCTTCCTACGGCGGAATCGACCTCTTCATGGGCGGAATCGGCGTTGACGGTCACATCGCTTTCAACGAGCCTTTCACAAGCCTTTCGTCACGCACAGGCGTGAGAAACCTCACAACCGACACAAGAATTGTCAACTCACGTTTCTTCGGCAACGATCCCGAGGCTGTCCCTGCTCAGGCTCTTTCAGTCGGCGTCGGCACAGTTTATGATTCCAAGGAAGTTCTCATTCTCATCAACGGTCACAACAAGGCTACCGCTCTTGCAAAGACAGTTGAGGGTTCCGTAAGCCACAAGTGGACCTGCTCCGCTCTCCAGATGCATAACGGCGCAATCATCGCCTGCGATGAGGCAGCCTGCGGCGAGCTTACTGTTGACGCTTACAAATACTTCCTCGATATTGAAAAGAAGGAGAGACTTTAATGTACACTATCAAGGATCTATATGATCTTGATCATACTCTTGCGAAGGATTATCTTTCGCAGTTCACCTACCCTTGGGAAGCTCTCAAGGGCATAAAGGACTTTATCCTCGAGCTCGGTCCCACACTCGGCGACGACTATGAGGAGAGGGCAGAGGGCGTTTGGGTTCACAAGACCGCTAACGTTTTCCCCTCGGCTTATCTCGGCTCACCCTGTATCATAGGTCCCGAGACTGAGGTCAGACACGGCGCGTTTATCCGCGGCTCGGCTCTTGTCGGCGCCAACTGCGTAGTCGGCAACTCCGTTGAGCTCAAGAACGTTATCCTCTTTGATCACGTTCAGACTCCTCACTACAACTATGTAGGCGATTCGATTCTCGGCTATTTCTCACACATGGGCGCCGGTTCAATCACTTCTAACGTTAAATCCGACAAGAAGCTCGTCGTTGTCAAGAACGGCACAGAGCAGATTGAAACAGGAATCAAGAAGTTCGGCGCAATGCTCGGCGACTATGTTGAGGTTGGCTGTAACGCTGTCTGCAACCCCGGCTCCGTCCTCGGAAGACACGTTAGCGTCTATCCGACATCCTGCGTCCGCGGTGTTGTTCCCGAGAACTGTATTTTTAAGAACGATGGCGAGATTATCGAAAGGAAGGCTGACTGATGGGTAAATATTTCGGAACCGACGGCTTCAGAGGCGAAGCCAACAAAAACCTCACCTTTGAACACGCAGTGCAGATTGGTCGTTTCCTCGGCTGGTACTACGGCGCTAACATGGGCAAAAAGGCAAAGGTAGTTATCGGCAAGGATACCCGCCGTTCCTCATATATGTTTGAGTACGCTCTCTGCACAGGTCTTATGGCGAGCGGAGCCGACGCGTACATTATGCACGTAACCACCACTCCGTCCGTTGCGTACATTACACGCATCGACGATTTTGACTGCGGTATTATGATTTCCGCTTCTCATAATCCTTACTTTGACAACGGTATCAAGGTTCTCAACAGCAAGGGCGAGAAGATGGAGGAGGAAACTCTCCTCAAGATTGAGGATTACATCGACGGCAAGCTGGAAATCCCCGTTGCGGAGAGAGAGAACATCGGCAGAACTGTCGACTATGTATCCGGTCGTAACCGCTACATCGGATATCTTATTTCCATGAGCAAGTACAGCTTCAAGGGCAAGAAGGTCGCTCTCGACGTTTCAAACGGCGCAGCATGGCAAATTGCAAAGGGCGTTTTCGACGCTCTCGGCGCAAAGACATATGTTATCAACGATAATCCCGACGGTTTTAACATCAACACAAACTGCGGTTCAACTCATATTGAGGGTTTGCAGAAGTTTGTTGTTGATAACGGTATGGACGTCGGTTTCGCATATGACGGCGACGCTGACCGTTGTCTCGCAGTTGACGAGAAGGGCAACCTCATAACTGGCGACCACATCATTTACATCTACGGTTGCTATATGAAGGAGAGAGGAAAGCTCCTCAACAACAAGGTTGTTGCTACAATCATGAGCAACTTCGGTCTTTTCAAGGCGCTTGACAAGGTCGGCATCGAGTACGACAAGACAAGCGTAGGCGACAAGTATGTATATGAGAACATGCTCCAGACCGGCAACCGCATCGGCGGCGAGGAGTCCGGTCATATCATCTTCTCAAAGTACGCCACCACAGGCGATGGTATCCTCACCTCGCTCAAGATGATGGAGGTTATGCTTGCAAAGGAGAAGCCCATGAGCGAGCTTGCTGCTCCCATGGTTATGTATCCGCAGGTTCTCAAGAACGTCAGAGTAAAATCCAAGCCCGATGCCAAGAACGATCCCGATGTTCAGGCTGAGGTAGCCAAGGTTGCCGACGCTCTCGGCGATAACGGTCGTATCCTTCTTCGCGAATCCGGCACAGAGCCCGTTATTCGCGTAATGGTAGAGGCAGGCTCCGACGAGGAGTGTGAGAAGTATGTCGATCAGGTTATCGACGTAATCCGTTCCAAAGGTCACATCATCTGATAATAGTTTGTTGCGGACTGTCGCGTTGCGGCAGTCCGTTTTTGACTTTATAGGAAACTGCTCTGTAACGCCGCAAAAAATATAACTTTTTTGCAAGACAACTGAAATAGCAATAGTATAAGCTCCTATAAAGCTAAAAACAATTTTTATCGAATAAATATTTCAAAAAGACTTGATTTGTATTCTCCGAAAGATTATCATATTATATGTGCATACCTTTTTGAAAGGGGAATTTTGATGAAAAAGTTTTTGGTAGTTGTCGATATGCAGAAGGACTTTGTCGACGGCGCGCTCGGTACAGCCGAGGCTGTCGCGATTGTTTCGAATGTCATCGAAAAGATTGAAAGCTTTGACGGCGATATATTTGTGACATATGATACACATTATGAAAATTATATGGACACCGCGGAGGGCAAGAACCTTCCGGTTCCGCATTGCATAAAGGGAACAGACGGCTGGGAGCTTGACAAGAATGTTGCCGCCGCGCTCGACGGCAGAGAATATACAGCCGTCGAGAAAAACACCTTCGGTTCTGTTTGTTTGCCGGAAAAGATAAAGACGGCAGCCGGCGGAGATGACTTTTCTATTGAGCTTGTCGGTCTTTGCACCGACATCTGCGTTGTCAGTAACGCGCTTTTGCTCAAGGCGAGCTTCCCCGAAATGCCGATTTCTGTCGATTCGTCATGCTGCGCCGGAGTGACGACGCAGGCTCACGAGGCGGCTCTCGTTACTATGAAAAGCTGCCAGATTGATGTAGTTTAAGGAGGATATGCCATGTTTAACGCTGAAAAAATAAAGAACGATTGCGTTCAGTGGATTCGCGATTTTTTTGAGGAGAACGGCAAGGGTTGTAATGCCGTCGTCGGTATCTCCGGCGGCAAGGACAGCTCTATTGTCGCCGCGCTCTGCGTCGAGGCTCTCGGCAAGGATAGAGTGATCGGGGTGCTTATGCCATGCGGCGAGCAACACGACATTGACATGGCTCAGTTGCTTGTCGATACGCTCGGAATCAAGCACTATGTCGTTAACATTAAGGATGCTGTCGAAGGGCTCACAAACAGCATTCCGTTCGAGCTGGGTGAGCAGAGCCGCACAAATCTCCCGCCGAGAATCCGAATGGCTACTCTCTATGCCGTTTCCCAGAGCCACAACGGTCGCGTTGCAAATACCTGCAATCTCTCCGAGGACTGGGTAGGTTATTCTACGCGCTACGGCGACGCTGCAGGCGATTTCAGTCCGTGCTCAAATCTCACCGTTCAGGAAATGAAGGCAATCGGCAGAATCCTCGGACTTCCCGACGTTCTCGTTGACAAGGTTCCGATCGACGGACTTTGCGGCAAGACTGACGAGGATAACCTAGGCTTCACTTATGCAGAGCTTGACAGATATATCCGCGAGGGTGTAATTGAGGACGAGGCGAAGAAGGAAAGAATAGACAGACTCCACAAAATCAACCGGTTCAAGCTGCAGCTTATGCCGGCTTTCAAACCCGAGATTTAAGGAGTGAGAGCTTTGAAGCCCTATAAACTGGGAATAACCGTCGGCAGGTTTCAGACCTTCCACTCCGGTCACGAATATATGATAGAAAAGGCTGTCTCGCTCTGCGACAGAGTCGGAGTTTTCGTCGGCTCGTCGCAGGAATCCGGCACAGCAAAAAATCCGTTCAGCTATGAGGTTCGCGAGGAAATACTCAGAAAGGTTTTCGACAAAAAAGTTGAGATTTATCCGCTGCCTGATATCGGAGTGGGGAACAACTCGAAGTGGGGCGACTATGTACTAAAAAACGTTGTTGAGCGCTTCGGAGAAGCTCCCGATTTGCTCGTCTCAGGCAAGGAGGAGCGCAGGCTCGGATGGTTTGACGATATGAACGGAATTATGGTGTCTGAGCTGTATGTTCCCAAGGTTATCGACATCTCAGCCACAAAAATGAGGGAGTTTATGCTCGACGGCAACCTTGAGGAATGGAAAAAATACACGAGCGAAAGCCTTTGGAGCGAATTTGACAGGCTCTCGCGTTATGTCCGCGACTCAAAGGATGAGCTGCGCACGGACAGTATCTGAAAGGAAATGAACACATGAAACTACAGCCGGTTATAGAATCGTTGCTCGACACCGATTTATATAAATTCAATATGGATCAGGTGATTTTCCACAATCACACTGACCTCTGCGGCAAGTACTACTTCAAATGCCGCAACAAAAACGTCTTTTTCAGCGAGGATGTCACCGAGGAAATCAAGTCTCAGATTGACCACCTCTGCACATTAAGGTTCAGCAAGAACGAACTCAACTATCTCCGCTCAATCCGCTTCATAAAGGACGACTATGTTGAATTTCTCAGACTATGGCGCCCGATTCGCGACTATGTTTCGGTCAGCCGCACTAAGAGCGGCGAGCTTGAAATTGTCGTTGACGGTCCCTTGTTTTCGGCAATGCAGTTTGAGATTTATCTGCTCGAGATTGTCAACGAGGTTTATTTCAGAATGAACTTCGATTATGACGATCTCCGCAAGTCAGCCGAGGAAAAGCTCGATTCCAAAATTGCCGCGCTCAACAGCGGTAAGTATAATTTCAAATTTGCTGAATTCGGTTGCCGAAGAAGGCTCTCTAGGGAGTGGCAGGACGTTGTAGTAAGGCGTTTCGCGACAGAGACCGACAAGTGTATCGGCACCTCAAACGTCTATCTGGCGATGAAGTACAATCTCACGCCAATCGGCACCTATGCTCACGAGTATGTCCAGATGTATCAGGGAATCGACGAGATTCCGCTCGCGTTCACAAACCACTACGCGATGGAGGACTGGTACGCCGAGTATCAGGGTGACAACGGAACCGCCCTCACCGACACAATCACAACCGACCTTTTCCTGCTCGATTTCAACCGCTCAATGGTCAACAACTACTCAGGCGTCCGTCACGACAGCGGTGACCCGTACGAGTGGGGTGAGAAGATGATTCGTCACTATGAAAGCTATGGTGTAGACCCAAGGTCAAAGCTTCTGCTGTTTAGTGACAGTCTCGATTTTGACAGAGCGCAGGCGCTTTTTGACCATTTCAGGGACAGAACGAAGGTCAGCTTCGGTATCGGTACCTTCTGCTCAAACGACACCTGCGAGGAGCCGCTCAACATTGTTATAAAGCTCCAGTACGTCAACGGCAGACCGGTCGCAAAGCTTTCCGACGATGTCGGCAAGGCGATGTGCCGCGACGAGAGCTATCTTGAGTATCTCAAGCGCTCGGTTAATTTCAGGCTCAACAGAGCGTAATATTTTTACAAAAGAGGTAATTGAAGATGATATCGCTGTTAATTTCTTTTGCAGTGTTAATTGTAGGATTTATAATTTACGGAAAAGTAACCGAAAAGATTTTTGCTCCGGATGACCGCCAAACTCCGGCAATCGCGATTAATGACGGCGTTGACTGCGTTCCGATGAAAACCTGGAAGGCTTTTCTCATACAGCTATTGAACATCGCCGGAACAGGCCCGATTTTCGGAGCGCTGATGGGTGCGGTGTTCGGCCCGGTCGTATTTCTATGGATAGTTTTCGGCTCAATTCTGGGCGGTGCTGTTCACGATTATATGAGCGGTATGATAAGCTCCCGTCACAAGGGCGCGTCAATCGCCGAGCTTTCGGGAACATATCTCGGTAAGGTTGCCAAGTGGATAATGCGCGTGTTCTCTGTCGTTCTTCTCGTGCTCTGCGGCACTGTTTTTGTCACAAGCCCCGCCGGCTTGCTTGACAAGCTCACTCCCGACTGGATGAACGGCACCTTCTGGGCGGTTATTATTCTTGCTTATTACTTGCTCGCTACGCTTTTGCCCATTGATAAGCTGATTGGAAAGCTGTATCCCATATTCGGCGTGCTCCTGATTGTTATGGCAGCAGCGGTAATCGGAGGTATTATCTTCTCCGGCGGAAAATATACAATCCCGGAAATTTCTTTGCAGAATCTTCACCCCGATGGTACTCCGATTTGGCCTTATATGTTTATAACCGTTGCGTGTGGCGCTGTTTCCGGCTTCCACGCTACTCAGTCGCCGATGATTGCAAAGTGCATTAAGTCCGAGCGAGAGGGAAGAATCGTATTCTACGGCGCCATGATTTCGGAGTCGGTTATCGCTCTTGTCTGGGCGGCGGCAGGCGTTTCCTTCTACGGCGCGACCCAGCTTCTCAACGAAGCGCTAAAGGGCGGCGCGTCAAATGTCGTTTATGAGATTTCAACCGGCGTGCTCGGCGTTTTCGGCGGTTTTCTCGCCGTCGCGGGAGTTATTGTCTGCCCGATTACCTCGGGCGATACAGCCTTCCGAAGCGCACGTCTTATCCTCGCCGAAACCTTCCGCCTCGACCAGAAAAGCATGAGAAACCGCCTGCTCATCACAATTCCGCTCCTTGTAATCGGCGGCTTGCTGACATGGTTCGCTATAGTCAATGACAACGGCTTTCAGATTATCTGGCGCTACTTCTCGTGGAGCAACCAGACCTTGGCGATGATTGCGCTTTGGGTTTCGACCGCTTATCTGCTCAAGAAAGGAAAGTACCGCTTCGGTTCACTGATAACCGCTTTACCGGCAGCATTCATGACCTCAGTAAGTATCACCTACATCATGATAGCGCAAGAGGGCTTCAGGCTTAACGCGACAATTTCCTACACCGTCGGCGCTTCCGCCGCGGCAGTCCTGCTCGTTGTTTATTTTGTTATTCTAATCCGAAATATCAAACGTCCGGTCAATTCCGCTTGAGAATGCCCAAGTCAATGCACAAACTCCTTGCAGAGCGTTCTAAGCAGACTGAATCAGCATGAATCAATATTGCATTTACCTGCTTTCTCATTATAGCTAAAACAACCACGCCGTACCCAAAAGTGCGGCGTGGTTGTTTTCAACCTTCATTTGTATAAATTTTATTATACACTATTCGACAAAACATTTCAATTATTTGTCGGAATTCATAGAGAAAAAACCGAGAACACTGTTTTGTGTTTTCTATACTAATCTTTTTTCTCTTGACTACTGTTATCATATATGATAACATCTGCCTTCTCTGAACAAAAAAGGTCAACTCTTACATCAAAAGTAGAGTTGACCTTTATAATCAATATTCAAGTGAATTTGCGTTCAGCAAAAAGTCATATACGTTCATCGTAAGGATTCCGTTTTCGTCATATTGCGTCGGTACGATATCTCCGGTGATAACGATTTTCTTAAACGAGTCATCAATTCGTGTAAACGGTCTGACTTCCTGTGTTCTTTTTTCTTCATCGGGTAGCGAATAGGCAGATTGAATATAGTATCTATGCGAACCGAGGTTGCATATAAAATCGACCTCTAATTGTTGACGCATAAACTTTCCGTTTTTGTCCTTTTTTGCAGTCGTAACCACGCCGACATCCACACTGTAGCCTCTCATTCTCAACTCATTGTAAATCACGTTTTCCATTGCGTGAGTCGGCTCGAACTGCCTGAAATTCAGCCTTGCGTTACGCAAGCCGAGGTCGGAAAAATAATATTTCTTCGGAGTTTCAATATATGCCTTACCTTTAATGTCGTATCTGTGAGCGGATTCGACAAGGAATGAATCTTCAAAGTAATCCAAATACTTTTTTATTGTCGTTGACGTTATATTTGACTTTTTTACACTGTGGAAAGTGTTTTTCAGTTTTTCGGGATTGGTAAGAGAACCAACAGACGATGATAAAATATTCAGTAAATCTTCTAACTCATCAACATTTTTCACTCTATTGCGCTGGACAATGTCTTTAATATATATCTCGCTGAACAAATTATTGAGCATAGCAGCTTTATCCTGCTGATTCTCTCGTAACACCACGAGAGGAATTCCACCGTACAGCATATACTGCGATAGCCCTTCGTATTTATCGCCGTTATACACAGACATAAACTCCGAAAAGTTGAGCGGGTACATATGAACTTCATCGCCTCGTCCTGCAAACTCGGTTATAATATCGCTGGACAAAAACTTGGCGTTACTGCCCGTTACAAACACGTCCATATTATTCTTGCGCAAATAGCTGTTCAAAACTGTTTCAAAGGCTCCAAGTAGCTGTACCTCGTCGAGCAGCAGATAATACATCTCGTCGTCTGTTATCTGCGAGCGGATATACGCCATAAACTTTTCAGGATCAGCCTTCTTTTTTGATGATTCTAGCGCAATCAGGCTTTCACCTATCAAATACAAATCATCGGCAGAATCAAAGGCGAATCTGATGATGTGGTCCTTTTTAATTCCGCTTTCTGTCAGATGATTATAAAACAGCGTGTTCAGCAAATATGATTTGCCGCAACGCCGAACACCGGTGATAACTTTAATCAACCCATTATGCTTTCTGCTTATCATCTTATTCAAATAATAGTCACGCTTGATTTCCATAATCGCACCTTCTAAAAGAGATTTTTGCAACTGTTAGCAGTTTTCCCTTTTAGAATAGCAAATATACATTTAAAAGTCAAGTTTTATAAAAGAGATTTTTGCAACCTGTTACACTATTCTCTTTTAAAAACAGAAAAACGCCGTTCCGGCTTTTACACTGAAACGGCGTTCTGTTGTTGAATCAGAGAACACATCTGACGGCGGAACCGCCGCAGAAAAAGTAGGTGTTCATCCAATACATGTTTGGTGGAGATGGGTTTTCGGGAAAGTGCTGTGGGGTAGTGAACTTCCGTTAAACTTCGCCTTCATCTATCCTTCTTTTTAATGAATAAAGAATAGTGAATAATGAAGAATGAATAATACACCGGAAACGCCCTAAAGGTTCATCTGATTATTATTTATTCTTTATTCATTATTCACTATTCATTGAGCCGTAACGTCAGTTACGGCGTTTCTGGTGGGCAAAGTTAAAAAGCTAATATTCCGAAAGAGTAATGCAACAAGTTAACTTCAGTTACTATGTTTTTAAAGAATA
>CAMHHL010000020.1 GCA_946184925.1 uncultured Clostridia bacterium
AAATTTTTCTTTTGTAGGGTTGCACAATTTCGCACGACAGATTTTGTGCATATTTACAGCCGCCTGCGGTTGCGGGCGGCTGATTTCCATATCGTTAATATCAAATAACCTTGGCAATAAGCGTCAGAGTTTTTACTCCGTTAACCTTTACCTTGATTTTGGCGTTACCCTTTTTCAGAGCCTTTACGTATATAAGCCTGTCGGCTTTTTTAGTAGCTGTCTTTACGATTTTTATAAGCTTTGGTGTGAGATTTGTGATTTTGCTGTCAATCGAGTTAGCCTTGCCCCAGATTATGAAATAACCTTTTTCTCCCTTTTTGAGTTTCAGCGTCTTTCCGTCTCCGTTATAATCCGATATACCGTAATCCGGCTGATTGCAGGAGCGTGAGCTGATGTAACCGGGAGTAATTGTTCTTGAATACTTCTGTCCGTCAGGAAGAGTTACACTGATTTTCGCCTTGCCCGACTGCAAAAGCGTGATTTTGCCCTTGTCCGTAATTTTCAGCACCTTGGGATTGCTTGACTTCCAGCCTGACAAGGTCTTTCCGTCGAGCTTATAACGGAACTCGTAGCCGGTCTCGCCAATCTCCATGGTAGATTTATTATCGGATGTTTCAAGATAGTTGCATTTGAATCCGTTTTTGTAAGCATAACGGACTGTACCTAAATCATACGCCGAAGTTTTTCCCTTGCTTACGCAGTTAATCGTAAAATTCTCAACTTTTTTGAGTTTTTTCGCTTTTGTGTCATAATAATAACCAAAGGCGCATTTTGATATTTGCATATCAAAAATCTGAGGAAGCTTTACGGACTTCAAGCTCGTGCAGTTATAGAATGATTTTTCTCCGAAATAGATTTCTTCGCTGTAAACAGGTTTTGAGTTAAACACAACCTTACTGAGCTTTTTGCAGCCTTCAAACGCCTTCTTCTTAATTATGTCAGTATGCCTTATGTCCGCTGTTTCGAGCTTTTCGCATTTTGAAAAAGCTCCATCTTGAATTGTGTTGACAGCGTTTCCGACAGTAATCTTTGAGAAACCGCAGTTCTTGAACGCTTCTTCTCCGATTTCCACAACTCTGAATCCGTCAATTTTTTCGGGAACGGTGTATTTTCCGGAGAGCTCCGGTCCGATATACTTGCGTATAATTATGTCCTTTGTGCTAGGAATGTACACCTCGCCTCTTTCGTCTTCATAATACTTTGTTATCATCGCCATGCTGTACTCATAATTTCCGTCCGCGCTGACGATAACTTCGGCGCTTTTCTCCGCGTCGTCCTCCGCGTTCGCAGGGAAAACAAACAGCGCGCTCATAACGAGCAAAAGTGTTAATGACAAGGATATAAGCTTTTTCATTTTGAAAACCTCCTTATAATAAAATAGCCTTTCACTATAGTAGTGTCAAAAAGCCGGAAAAAAGTTTCAAATTTTTTCAAAATTTTCAAAAATTTTTCTTTTGTAGGGTTGCACAATTTCGCACGACAGATTTTGTGCATATTTTCAGCTGCCTGCGGTTGCGGGCGGCTGTTTTCGGTGTAGTTTTAACTTCCCGCAGATTCGTATGCCTTTACTCCGCGATTCCACAAAAATATTCCTATGCTCATCAGCAACACAGCCATTACCACGGTACCGCCGATGTTATACCACGGGTTGCCGCCGACTATGAAATAGCTCGCCGGAAAGAATGCCGTGAAAGCAAAGGGCACGATATACGTCACGATGAATCGGACGGCTTTGTTGTAAATCGTAGTCGGATACTTGGAAAACTCGTTAATCATATAGAACATATAGATTATTTGTCCGCTGCGCTTTGTCCAGAAGGCGACGGACGCGGTGATGAGCTTAACTCCCGTATAGATAAAGGTAGAGAAGAACAGGGCGACAATGAATAACAGTATGTTCAACGCACTGATTTCGAGGCTGACGCCGGGAATGCTGATTCCCAACAGCACAAAGCCCACGAACAGCTCGCCGAAAGCGTCAATCTGAAACTTTTCAACCGTAACAGCAAAGAGAGAGCTGACCGGACGTGTCAGGTACTTGTCAAACTCGCCCTTGCGGATTATCGTATAGCCTATCATCCATAGGTTGTCGGTGAAGAGATGGTCAATTGCCTTGGGCAGAAGCGCAAAGCCGTAGATAAACAAAATCTGAGTGAAAGTCCACCCCTCGAGACTGGGGATTTGAGCGAAAATCACCGACAAAAACACAAGCTCAACAGCCTGTGACACCAGCATCCCGAGCGCTCCGGTGAGGAAGTCGATTTTATACTCCATAAGCCGCTTCAAATCCTGCTTGATAAATATCCGGTGGAGCTTGAACATTCGGTGGATTTTTGATAAACGTTTCATACTCAACCCCCCTGAACGCTCATTCTCTTTACGCTCGCGTTCCAGATGACCTGCTGGAGCACAAAGAAGAACGCAAGCCAGAAGATTTGCAAGCCAAAGCTCAGGAGTATTGCGATTCCGTCAAGCTTTCCGATATATATCATCACGGGCGTGTACGTAAGCGAGGCGAATGGCAGAAGATTGAGCGCCGTTCCCAGCCAGCCGGGCATAAACGCGAGCGGAATGATTCCGCCGGAGAGAAATCCAACAATGCAATCCTTCATAAAATTGGCTCCCCAAAGGTTCTTGAGCACAAAGGCTGTATAGCCAAAGCAGACGTTGAAATAAAAATTGATGAGATACGCCAGCACAAGGCTCACAAAATAGAGCAGGAAAAACCAAAGGTTGAACGCGAATCGGCCCGTGGCGAAAAAACGGAAAATCTCGACTCCCGCCACAAGCGGCAGGAAGGCGAGCAAAAGGCTCATAGTCCTCTCTCCGAGCTCCTGAAAGAGAAAAGCGAGGTCAAAGCGGATTGGCTTTATCATACGCATAGCTATACTTCCGTCGCGTATCTCTTCGCCGACGGCATAGGCTCCGTCGGAGTAAGCGAGCGTCGTGGTCAGAAAGCTGATGAAAATATAGCTGACCATATCAATTTCGGAAAATCCCATAAACGTTTCAGCCCCACCGGATTTGAACACGGCGTGCCAAAGAAAGTAGTTGATAAAGCAGCGGAGAACGTCGCCGAGGATGAAGAACACGAAATTCACCCTGTACTGCGCGGCGAGCAAAACTCCTGCATGGGTAAAGGGCTTGTAGATTTTCAGAATTTTACGCATCGAGCTTCACCTCGCTGCGGTAGATTCCCTTGATAATCTCCTCAATATCCGCGTCGCTGAGGTTGATATCCTTGACGTGGAGAGTGGAAAGGGTATAGTTGAGCAGCCTTTCGGCAGAAATCAGACCGCTGTTGAAGCGAACTTTCACCTCATGCCCGTCATTTTCCAAACTGAGCTCATCTTCGCTTAGACCGAACTCGGCGTTATAGCTGAGTTTTGAAGCAGCTTTCGGGTCAACGGGCACAAACTTCATCTCGCGCGACTGACCGTACTTTTCCTTTAGCACTGAGATTCCCCCGTCAAACAGCTTTTTACCCTTGTCAATCATCACTATTCTGTCGCAGAGGTTCTCCACGTCCTGAAGGTCGTGGGTGGTAAGGATTACGGTTGTTTTTTCGTTTTCGTTGATTGCGTGTATAGCGTTCCTGATATTATCCTTGACCACGACGTCAAGTCCGATTGTAGGTTCATCAAGAAACAGCACCTTCGGACTATGCAAAAGGCTCGCCGCAATATCCGCGCGCATACGCTGTCCGAGCGAGAGCGTGCGAACCGGGCTTGTAATGAAATCCTCAAGCTCAAGCACCTCGTTGAGGAATGCCATGCGCTTTTTGAAATCATCATCCCCGACCTCGTATATTTCCTTGAGGACGGTGTAGGTTTCTCTGAGGGCGAGATCCCACCAGAGCTGCGTGCGCTGTCCGAACACAACGCCGATTTCTTTGACATAATTTTTCCGGTTTTTGTAGGGGATTTGACCGTTGATTTCACATCTGCCGGAGGTTGGCGTCAAAATGCCGGTGAGCATTTTTATGACGGTAGATTTTCCCGCGCCGTTGGGTCCGATGAACCCCAGAATCTCGCCGCGCGGAACGTGAAAGCTTATGTCATCGACCGCTGTGATTATTTCGTTTTTGGGCTTGAAGAAGGATTTTACACTTCCCTTGAGCCCGGGTTCCTTGATTGTTTTCTTGAATTCCTTTCTCAGGTTTTCAACATAAATCAAGCTATCATCTCCTTCGTTTGGTTTTTGTAGATAATCGCGCAAAAAGCGTCTCGGGTTTCAAACGCTCCGCGCGACCGAAGTCGACAGACAGACACGAATCTGTCAAACCTAACCCCAACGTAGGGTAACAGAAGTAATCTGAACCTCGGTTTTGTCGGACAGATTTCCGCCTACCCTTTGTTAAAATGCTCGGAAACCCGTCAGGGTTTCCTGTGCTTTTGCCGCGGCTAGACGAAAATCTGCCTCGGCAAAACTCCTTTGGACTTTAAACGGTTGAAATTTTAGGCGATTTGCGGTGCGGAGAATGTTAGCAGGCTGGCGCCTGCTGACGTTCGACAAGCCGTAAAGAGTCAAAATTACTCCGTTTAAAGCGTGGTTCGGATTGCTTCTGTTACCCTAGGGTAGTTAGATTATAAATTATATCAGTTGCTTTTTCAAGACGCAACGAAAGAAAAATCCCCCGAATGGCACATCCGGGGGAGATTTTGTTATTTTTCAAGCATTTTTTCCAGCTCGTCGGCGGCTCCGTCCATAAAGTCGCCCTCGAACATCTCAACTCTTCCGCTGTCAACAGCCGAGGCGAGATCGGGGTTAATCGGAATCTTGGCGAGCACCTTGGTGCCGAAGCGTTCGGCGACCTCGTCAATCTTGCTTTCGCCGTAGATAAAGTGCTTTTTGCCGCATTCGGGACACATAAAATAGCTCATATTCTCGACAATTCCGAGAATCGGAACGTTCATCATCTTAGCCATCTTGACAGCCTTCTCGACAATCATCGAGACGAGATCCTGCGGTGAGGTGACGATGATAATTCCGTCAACCGGAATACTCTGGAACACTGTCAGCGGAACGTCGCCGGTTCCGGGAGGCATATCGACGAACATAAAGTCCTCGTCCTTCCAGACTACGTCAGTCCAGAACTGCTTTACGGTGCCGGAAATCAGCGAGCCGCGCCATACTACGGGATCGGTCTCGTTCTCGAGGAGAAGGTTAATCGACATAACGTCGATGCCCGTCTCGGTCTCGCAGGGGAAGATATATTCCTCGGTGCCCTTTGCGCGCTCGTGAAGGTTGAACGCCTTGGGGATTGACGGGCCGGTGATGTCGGCGTCGAGAATCGCGGTCTTTTTTCCGCGGCGGTTGAGAGTAACGGCGAGGGTGGATGTCACGAGGCTCTTGCCAACGCCGCCCTTGCCGGAGATAACTCCGATAACCTTTTTGACTGAGCTCATATCGTTGAGCTTTTCGTGTAAATCCTGCGGAGCGTTGCGGCTTGCGCAGTTCTCGCCGCAGGAGGAGCAATCATTGTTGCAACCCATCAGTTTATCATTCCTTTTTAATTTTATCGTGCAGCCAGTGAGCTTACTACCTGAGAGGTGAGCTGCTCGAGGGCTGTGTACTTCTTGATAGCCTTTTCGTCGCTGTCGTCACACTGGAAGTCTGACGGAGTTACAGCGATGATTTTCTTTTTTCCGTCGGAGCTGGTGACGGTGTTGCTCGAGTGGAGCTCCTCAATCTCGGGGTCGTTTGCGTCGAGAACATAAATCGACAGGAGCCTTCCGAGCTGGCTGTTTTGGTAGTTATAGGTCTCGTAATAGGTGATGCACTTGCCCTCGTCAACGGCTGTTGTACCGCTTGCCCATGAATCGGGAATCGAAACGGTGTAATAATCCTCGGGGTCTAAATCCGGGTCCGGATCGGGCTCTGTTACGGGCTCAGTCTCAGGCTCTGTCTCGGTTTCTGTCTCGGTGGGAGCCGCCGTGGACTCGGGCGCCGTGGTTGTCGGCGCGGCGGTGCTCGTCGCCGCAGTAGTGGGCTCGGTGCCGTTGACGCCGTTGTTTGCAAAGTCGCTGAGCTTGCACGACTCAACCGGCAAATCATCATTATAATTCATATTTGTGCTGATTACATAGTAGACGTTGTCGTTCTCGACGGTCTGGAGCACCTGGGTGTGGATATCCTTGCCGGCTGCCTGTCTGAAATAGACCTGAATCGCCTCAACCGGAATCTTGCACTTCCAGAGATTTTTATAATCGACGCAGGGGGTACAGGCGATTTCCTCCTCCTTGTTGTTGACGGTATAGAGAACGTTTACGTCGGCAGTCCACTTGTAAGCCTTGCCGTTGGAATCGGTCAAAGTGAGGTTTGAAGCAGGCTTGTCGAAATAGAGAGTGATCTTGTCGCCGGGCTTGGGTGTATTGTTGAACACGCCGGTAAAGTGAAGCACCGAGAGCACCGCGGCGGCAATAACAACAACGCCGATGCAGATTCCGCAGACGAGCATTACCTTTCTGTTGCGCTTGTTATTAGCCTCGATGAAGCGTTTTTCCGAGGCGCTCTGAGCGGTGACAATCTCATCGTCGGAATAGGGGCGTCTTTCCTCGAGCGGAATTCCCGACGCCTCATCATAATCGACCGGCATCACAAAATCGTCGTCCTTCTCTGGTTCAAAAACAACCTTGGGGCTCCGCGCTTTTTCAGCCGGTTCAACGGCAACCTCAAGCTCCTCCGGCTCTTCCGGAAGAACCTCTCCGCAAACATAACAGGTTTTGTCGCTGCTGTTAACATAAGCTCCGCAGTTGGGGCATCTTTTTTTCTCTATCATAGCTATCTCCGTTTATAAAATAGTGTTTACCTTTTTGCTTCCTTTATAATAAATCCATACCGGATTTTTGTCAAGGAAAAACCTCTGTTCCTGCCTTGGTTTTCCGTACGCAAAAACGGCCGCCGCTGTTTGCGGCAGCCGCTTGAATTACTGTAAATCGGGCTCGGGGTCGGTGTAGAAGCCGCCTTCCTCGGCGTCCGGAACCTTGTCGTCCTCATAGACCTTTGTCTCCGTCTGGGGCTGAGTCTCTTCCTCGGGTTGGGGAGCGGGGTCGGTGTAGATTTCTTCGTCCTCGGGAGCAGCTGTGGGAGCGTCGGTCTCGGGTTCAACATAAGCTGTCTCGGGCTCGGTCTCCGGAGCGGCTGTCTCGGCGTCGGTTTCGGGAGCCGTGGTTGTCTGAGCAGCTGTTGTGGCTGCGGTGGTTGTGACTGTTTCGGTCGCTTTTGTCTTGTCCTTTTTATTTGAGCATCCGCCCACAATAAGGAAGGTAGCAATCAGAACAGCCGCGATTACGACAACTGTTATGCCTACCACAATCGGAACCTTCTTGTTTCCGGGTTTCTTTCCTCTTCCTGTAGGCTGCTGACCGCGGCGAGCGGCGTTTCTGCCGTTCTGAGCGTCAAAATCGTCGCCGTAGTCCTGACCTCTGCGCGAGGTTTGCGGTCTGGTGCGGTTCTGCCTGTTTCTGTTGTCAGCCATATCAAAAACCTCTTTTCTTATTCCCCGGATGCAGCTTCCTCTGCCGCTACGCCCTCGACTACAACCTCGTCGGTCTCGGGCTCGGGAGTTTCTTCTTCATCGGTATTTTCAAGCAAGTCGGCCTCTACGCCGCCTTCAACTGTCTCGGGAGCTTCGTCGGCTTCGGCTTCCTCATCTTCTGCAGCAAGCTCAAAGCCGCTGAGGAATGTGTAGGGCAAGCCGTAGCCCAGAGCAATCGCAGCCATAAGCATTACGGGCTGAGCCTGTGAGAGCTGCTCGTGGAGCGGAAATCCCTCGATAACAGTCGCGAGGATAATTAACAGCGCAGGCAAATCAAGCAGAACAAGAGTGACCACGCTGAAGCGCTTCACTGCCTTGCCCTCGCCGACGCGGGTAGCGTAGAAAAGGAGAAGTCCGAAAATCACGAGAACTGCCGCGAGAACAGCATTCTTGAGCATTTCGCCGCCGAGCTGTCCGGCAAAGCTTGTGAAGAAATAGCCGCAGACGATGTAGGCGGTAATCAGAAATGCCGAGAAGAAAAGATTAACTGATTCATGTTTTTTATTTTTCATAATGACCTCCGAATTTTATTTTGCTTTGGCGACAAGGCAAACCCAGCCGTTGTCCTCCAAGCGCTCTATGATGTCAAAATCCTCGCCGACAACCCCGGCGACCTCGTCGCCGCGCGTGTCGATGATTCCGCTCATGATATATATTGAATCGGGAGTCATGAAGCTTTTGACATCCTTCGACAGACTAATTATAGCATCTGCAACGATATTTGCAACCACTAAATTATATTTTCCGCTGACTTTTTGTGTCAAGTCGCCGACAATTGCGGTGAATTTTTCGCTCACGCCGTTGAGCTCGGCGTTCTCAACCGCAGTCCTGACGGCAACCTCGTCGATATCAACTCCGACGGCGCTCTCCGCGCCGAGAAGCAGCGACGCAATCGCAAGAATTCCGCTGCCGCAGCCGACATCGAGAACAGTGTCGCCCTCGCGGAGATACTTCTCAATTGTTTGCAGACAAAGACGGGTAGTCTCGTGATTTCCCGTTCCGAAAGCAAGCCCCGGGTCGAGGTTGATTACCGCTCTGCCGCCCGCGTCATAATCGTCGCGCCATGTGGGGCGAATAAGGAGCTTTTCTCCGACGGGCGTGGGGTTAAAGTACTTCTTCCAGTTGTTGCGCCAGTCCTCTTCCTTGGTGGCTGAGGTGTCGAGCGAGTGGGAAATGCCCTCGGCGTTGAGCCTTTCGGAGAGAAATCCGAGAGCCTCTGCCGGGTTGACGTCGGGCTCAAGATAAATATGTATGAACGCCTTGCTCCTGTCCTTTGCGAGGAGCTCCTCGTCAATCAAATCTATGTGGGCTATCTGCTGAACCTGTTCCTCAAGTCCGGTGTAATCCTCGATATAGATTCCATAGGGAACAACCATGTTCGCGATGTCGCCGGCTCTGTCGATGTCGGCAGCGTCAACCGTGACCTTTATCTCTGTCCATTGTGCCATAAGTACAGCTCCTGTCGGTGAATTTTGTTATACGCTATACCGCATAATTCAGGTGTGCGTTGTTGCCTATAAAGCGTCAGTCGCCGAAAAGCTTCCTGATCTTCTCGCGGAAGGACTTCTGCTTTGCGTGGTTCTTATCGGTGAGCAATGCGTCGAGCTCCTGAACAGCCTTCTTCTGCTTTGAGTTGAGGCTCTTCGGAATTTCGATGTTCATACGGACATACTGATCGCCCCTGCCTCTGCCGTTGAGGTGGGGAATTCCTTTGCCCTTGAGCTTGAACACGTCGCCCTGCTGGGTTCCCTCGTGAACCGTGTAGCTGACCTTGCCGTCGAGCGTCGGCACAACCACCTCGGAGCCGAGCATAGCCTGAGCAACCGAAATCGGCATCTCGCACCAGACGTCGTCGCCTCTGCGCTCGAAAACCTCATGCGGCTTGACCTTGATATACACATGAAGGTCGCCGGCGGGTCCGCCGTTCTGACCGCTGTTGCCGTGACCGCCGACGTTGAGAATCTGCTCGTCGGAAATTCCGGCAGGAATTGTGATATCAACCCTGCGCTGCTTGCGGATTCGTCCGCCGCCGCGGCACTTCTGGCACGGTGTGTCAATAATCTTGCCTTTTCCGCGGCAGACGTCGCACGCGCGCTGTGTCTGAACAACGCCGAAGGGTGAACGCTGGTTGACCGTCACACGGCCCGTACCGGAGCACGCTGAGCAGGTTTTTGCCTGAGTTCCCTTCTGCGCTCCCGTTCCGTGACAATCGTCACAGGTTTCAACGTTATTATATGTTACTGTCTTTTTGCAGCCCTTTGCGGCTTCCTCAAATGTAATGACGACCTGAGTTTCAACGTCGTTGCCGCGGCGCGGAGCGTTCGGGTTATTGCGCCTGCCGCCGCCGAAGCCGCCGAAGCCGCCGAAAAAGCTGTTGAAGATGTCGCCGATGTCCATGTCCTGACCGAACGGACTGCCGCCGCCGGCTCCGAAGTTGGGATCTACGCCGGCGTGACCGTACTGGTCATAACGCGCGCGCTTCTCGCTGTCGGAGAGCACCTCATACGCCTCGTTGACCTCCTTGAACTTTTCCTCGGCAACCTTGTCGCCGGGGTGAAGGTCGGGGTGATACTTCTTTGCGCTTTTTCGGTAAGCCTTCTTTATTTCGTCGTCCGAGGCGCCCCTCTGAACGCCCAGAACCTCATAGTAATCTCTTTTTTCTGCCATATTACTCCCTCGTTTCGGGTAAATTTCTCAGTTCAAAGGATACCGATATAGTATATATCCTTTCAAGTCAAAAATCAACCCGTAATATCCCAAAACCGCGCAGGGACGCCGGTTGAGGCGTCCCCACGCGAGGGAATTTATTTCTCTTAGTTTACATCTGTAAAGTCGGCGTCATAGACGTTGTCATCGCCGCCGTTGTTCGGCTGACCTGCGCCGGGGTTAGCGCCCATGTCAGGTCCCGGCTGGCCGGGCTGACCCTGAGGAGCTGCCTGCTGATAGAGCTTCTGAGAAACCTCATAGAGCTTCTTCTGGAGATCGTCCTTCGCCGCGTCCATAAGGGACTTGTCGTTCTTGCCGATGGCGTCCTTGAGAGCCTGAGCCTTGGTTGAGAGAGCGTCCTTATCGGCAGGGTCGAGCTTGTCGCCGTTCTCGTTGACGAGCTTTTCAGCCTGATAAGCAAGGTTCTCAGCCTCGTTCTTGGCGTCGATTTCCTCACGGCGCTTCTTGTCCTCTGCAGCGAACTGCTCGGCTTCCTTGACAGCCTTGTCGATGTCCTCTTTGCTCATGTTGCTTGAGGACGAGATTGTGATAGCCTGCTCTCTGCCTGTGCCGAGATCCTTGGCGGATACGTTAACGATACCGTTGGCGTCGATGTCGAAGGTTACCTCAATCTGGGGAACACCTCTCATCGCCGGAGCGATGCCTGTGAGAGCGAAGAGACCGAGCTGCTTGTTGTCGCGGGCGAACTCACGCTCACCCTGGAGAACGTTGATTTCAACCTGAGTCTGGTTGTCGGCAGCAGTGGAGAAAATCTGGCTCTTCTTGGTCGGGATTGTTGTATTTCTGTCGATAATCTTTGTCATGATTCCGCCCATTGTCTCAACACCGAGTGAAAGCGGAGTAACGTCGAGGAGGAGAAGTCCGTCAACCTCGCCGCCGAGAACGCCAGCCTGAATTGCGGCGCCGATTGCAACGCATTCGTCGGGGTTGATTCCCTTGAAGGGCTCCTTGCCGATGAGCTTCTTTACAGCGTCCTGAACAGCCGGAATTCTTGAGGAACCGCCGACCATGAGAACCTTGTCAATCTCGGAGATGCTGAGACCTGAGTCGGAGAGAGCGGAACGGACGGGGCCCATTGTAGCCTCTACAAGGTCAGCTGTGAGCTCGTCGAACTTTGCTCGGGTGAGAGTGAGGTCCATGTGCTTGGGGCCTGTAGCGTCGGCTGTGATGAAGGGGAGATTAATCTGGGTCGATGTTACGCCTGAGAGCTCAATCTTTGCCTTCTCGGCAGCGTCCTTGAGTCTCTGCATAGCCATCTTGTCGCTGCTGAGGTCTACGCCGTCAGAGGTCTTGAACTGAGCAACCATCCAGTCGATGATTCTCTTGTCGAAGTCGTCACCGCCGAGACGGTTGTTACCTGCTGTCGCGAGAACCTCCTGAACGCCGTCGCCCATCTCGATGATACTTACATCAAAGGTACCGCCGCCGAGGTCGTATACCATAACCTTCTGGTCGTTCTCCTTGTCAACGCCGTAGGAAAGAGCCGCGGCTGTAGGCTCGTTGATGATACGCTTAACGTCGAGACCTGCAATCTTGCCGGCGTCCTTTGTAGCCTGACGCTGAGCGTCTGTGAAGTATGCCGGAACAGTGATAACAGCCTGAGTAACCTTCTCGCCGAGATAAGCCTCGGCGTCAGCCTTGAGCTTCTGGAGAATCATTGCGGAAATCTCCTGGGGAGTGTAGTTCTTGCCGTCGATGGATACCTTGTAGGCGGAGCCCATCTCGCGCTTGATTGAAGCGACGGTTTTGTCGGGATTTGTGATAGCCTGACGCTTTGCGACCTGACCTACCATTCTCTCGCCGTCCTTTGAGAAAGCAACGACGGAAGGTGTTGTTCTTGCGCCCTCTGCGTTAGCGATTACGACCGGCTCGCCGCCCTCGATAACTGCTACGCAGGAATTGGTTGTACCTAAATCTATACCTATTGTTTTTGCCATAATAATTACCTCCAATAATATTTAATGTTTATTAGTCGCAGTTGGCAACCTGTACCATTGCGTGTCTGATGATTTTGTCCTTGAGCTTGTAGCCCTTCTGATATACGGCGGAGATTTTGTTTTCTTCAAAATCCTCGCTTTCGATTTTGCCGATAGCGTTGTGAAGGTTGGGGTCGAAGTCGTCGCCCACCTCGCAGAACGCCTCAACGCCAAGCTTGTCGAACGAAGTCTTGAGCTGGTTTGAAACAAGCTCGAAGCCCTTTTTGAACTCCTCGGGAGCGTCCTGCATGCTCTGGAGAGCCATTGTCAGGCTGTCGGCGACGGGCAAAAGCTCCTCAACAGCCTTTGCGGTTGCGTCGGCGTAAATTCCGAGCTTTTCGGCTGAGGTGCGCTTGCGGTAGTTATCATACTCCGCCGCGAGCCTCATTCTTTTGTCTTTCTCCTCGCTCAGAGCGGTCTCGAGTTCCTCGAGCTTTTCGGCATTTTTATCCTTTTTGGATTTTTTCTTTTCTTTCTTTTCCTTGGGTGCCTCCTCGGGAACCTTCTCTTCCTCGAGGATTTCCTCGGTGGTTTTTTCCTCGCTCATATTTTCATCCCTTTCTAGCTTTGCGCCGAGATTATCTCGTCAATCAGCTCGCCCGAAACCTTTGCGATGTATTCCAGAACCGAAACGGCTCTTGAATAATCGAGTCTCATCGAACCGATTACCGCGATTGACCCCGCGGGCTTGTTGTCTATTGAATAACTCGTGACGACCTCGGAGCATTTTCTGAGGTGAGGCGAGCTGTTTTCGTTACCGATTAATATCTCCGTGCCGTCGGGCACTGTACTCAGAAGCTCTCTGCGCTTGCTGTCGTCGTTCATGAACTCCAACACCTCCCGTGCCGAAATCAAATCAAGCTCGTTCTGATAGAGCAGCTTGGTGGCGCCGGATGTGTAAACCTTGGCGGTTCCTGCTTCCTCGCAAGCGTCGAGCACGGCGAGAAGCATGTCGGGCATCAAAAGCCCGAGCTCTCCGAACGACGCCGCGAAGGTCTGGGCGAACGCGCGGTTGACACTTTGGAGCGGTCTGCCGGCGAGCTTCTCGTTGAGAGCGCGGTCAAATACGTTGAGCATCTCCGGCGTGATGTCAAAATCACATCGGAACAGCCTGCTTTTTACCATTCCCGTCGAGGTTATCAGCACAAGCATCGAGGTGTGACGTCCGGTGCGGACGAACTTGATACGGTAAACCCTTGAGCCCTCTCCGCTCGGCGCTGTTGACAATGCGACGGTTCCGAGCAGCTCGGAAGCAACCTCGCTCGCTGAGCTGAGGATGTTCTCGGGAGCGTCGCTCGAGCTCTCAAGGCGGTTCTCGATGTAACGCTTCACAGGTTCCTCGAGCTCGCTCCTCTTCATAAGGTTATCAACATAGAAGCGGTAGCCAAGCTGAGTCGGAACGCGCCCCGCCGAGGTGTGCGGCTGACGGAGAAATCCCTGCGCCGTAAGGTCGGCCAGCTCGTTGCGGATGGTCGCGGAGCTGACGTTGAGCCCTTCGCAGCTCATCAGCGCCTTGGAGCCTATCGGTTCGCCGGTCGCGATATAGTTCTCGATAACAGCAGCGAGAATCTTCTGCTTTCTCAAAGCAATACTCATAATTCCCTCTGTTCTGTTTGTTTTAGCACTCAAACATCGAGAGTGCTAACTGACTACGATAATAATTTAGCACTAAAGTCAAGAAAAGTCAATACCATTCATGCAAATTTTTCAAAAAATTCACAGAACAGTCATATTCGGCGGTTTCTGCCGGCGGAAACGCACCGATTTTTCCTTTACAGCGCGTTGCGACCGCTCTGTTCGCGCAAAAGGCGCGGAGAACATCAGACCTCATACTGTTGACATTATCTTTTTATCCATCTATAATATTAAGGAAAGGCGTGATTGAATGGGTTTTCTTGACATAGTATATCTGGTTTTGTGGGGGTTGCTGGCGCTGTTCTGCATTTTCTCGGCGCACAAGCTCAGCCCCGTCATGTATATTCTGGGCGGATTCTTTGTTTTTATGTTCACATGGTATCTGATTAACGATCTAAACCCGAAAATCGACATGTTCGCCGGAACATACAACCTCGTTTTCAGAGGAATTGCGCTCGCGTTCCTCGTTGTGCTGATTATCATATACATATATATTAAAAAGCACCCAAAGGATTCGCAGGAATAATTCACTGAAATACAGCTCCCTGAATAGTATATAAAAGCACTGTTCGGGGGGTTTTGTTTTGGAAGTGATTTCCGCTTTACTGTTCTGTCTGAGCGTGAGCGCGGACAGTCTCGCGATCGGGTTCAGCTTCGGGCTGAGGAAATTCCGCCCCACCGCCTTTACCGTTGCCGCGACAGGGCTTACCGCCTGCGCGTTCAGCGCGGTTTCGCTGATATCGGGCAGACTTCTCTCAGGTTTCATTCCTCAGGCGGCAGGCGACGCCGCAGGGTTTCTGATTCTTGCCGCGCTTGGAATTTACACAATTTTGTGTGGTTTCAAATCAAGCCGCGGAAAAGCCGAAGAGGTTGAATCGCGCGCTCTCAGCATAAAGCAGAGCGTGTTTCTCTCGCTCGCGCTGTCGTTTGACGCACTCGGAGCCGGAGTCGGATATTCAATCTCGGGTGCCTGGTCGCTTTGGGTTCCGCCCGGAGTGGGAGCTTTTCACATGCTGTTTCTGCTCATTGGATTTTTTATCTCAGGGAAAACCGCCGGGAGGCTTTGTTTCTCACAAAAAGCCGTGGGCATACTCTCCGGAATAATCATACTCGGCGTCGCGGTGTCAAGATTTTTTGCCGGGTAAGGCATAAAAACGGTTTGTTTTAAAATTTTTTTCGAAAAAATCAAAAAAACTCTTGCAATTTGGTAAAATTGGTGTTATTATCATATGTACGTGACTAAGAACAAAATTTTACTACATTAAGGAGGTGCGACAATGCCTAACATCAAGTCCGCTAAAAAGCGCGTTAAGGTTATCGCTACAAAGACAGCTCAGAACAAGGAAATCAAGTCCGCTCTCAAAACTGCAATCAAGAAGGCATATATCGCCATCGAGAACAACGCCGATAACAAGAACGATGCAGTAAAGTTTGCTGTTAAGAAGATTGACCAGGCTACCGCAAAGGGCATTCTTCACAAGAACAAGGCTGCCAGAAGCAAATCAAATCTTGCAAAGCGTCTCAACGCTTCAGCGTAACAATTTTGAATTTTAGACCAATCCCGATGGATTGGTCTTTTTTTCGTTTATTTTTCTTTTATATTGTTGACTTTTCCGCAAAAACTGTTATTATTAATATATAAGTTTATTCTGGGGAGGTTTATTATGACTAAAAAGACCAAATTTGGATTTTTGATAGGTATTATTTCTTTTGTTTGCGCAGCAACAGCAGCGCTGACAGCTTTCTTTATTGTAAAAGAAAAGAAGAAAAAGGACGACGAGGAGCTCACAAACTACCTCGATTGCTCTATCGAATAATTTTGCATAACTAAGACGCACCGCTTTTGGTGCGTCTTTTGTTTTGCCAAAAACCAAGGCGTATAAAAGCCCTAATAATTTATTTCAGCCGGTTGCTTTTATCGCTAATATATGGTAAGATTTACTTGCGAAACAAATCCGAATACTGTTTATTTTTGAACACAACATAAGTTTGTATTTTTATCTCGGTAAAAATGCAGGCTCTATCATTGCATACTTGTGTTGTGTTATGGATTTGTTTCGCGACAATCGGAGCTTCGTGTTTTTCGTGCGTAGCTTCGGCTGCGCATTTTTTATTTTAAAGCGGTGTTATTCATGAAAACCAATAATCTTATTACTTTTATGGTATATCGAATCCTATATAATAACATCGAAATGTACTGTTATGAAATATATAAGCAACTTTCGGATATTTACAGTGAGCACGATTCTTCAATTTCTATACAGCGGAGTGGAAAAGGGACACTTGATTTTCCGTGAAACAATGCTCGGAAAACGAAAGAGGGTATATTACAAATTAACCGAAGACGGAGAAGAGTATTATCGACAGTTGGAGAGAGAATACAGAGTAATAAACAGCATTCTCGCTGAGCTTTTAAAAAGAACAAAAAGTAAAGATAAATTCGTCCTGCCGACTGACAGGTTGCCGCAGGGGGAAGAAATTGGTCATATCATTAGAATTATTAAGGGCGAGGAAGAATTCGACGGAGATATGGATGAGCTTTTAAGAGTAGGACTGGAGCTCGGCAGCAAGTAAAAACCAAATAAAAATTTTTAGCTGCCGCACTGATTGTGCGGCAGCTTTGTTGCTTTTATTTAGTTGAGCGCTTCGATTGCGGCTTTAATAAGCGCGATTTGCTCTCTTTCCTTTTCTGCCTGAGCGCGAACCTTATCGACTACAGCGGCAGGAGCCTTTGCGACAAAGCCCTGATTGTTGAGCTTGCCCTCGCTCTGAGCAAGGCGTTTCTCAACATTCGCGAGCTCCTTGTTAAGGCGCTCGAGCTCAGCCTTCTTATCGACGAGCTGATCCATCGGGATATAAATCTTGGCGTCGGCGGTAACGACGTTGACGGCACCCTCAATATCGAAGCTTTCGCCTACCTCAACCTCGCTCGCGGAAGCAAGACGACAGATAAACTGCGCTCCTTCCTCAAAAACGGAAGCGAGCTTTGTAGCAACGTAGACCTTCGCCTTCTTTGACGGCGGAACGTTCATCTCGTTGCGGCGGTTGCGGATGGCTCTGATTGCGTCCATAATCTTCTTCATGCTGCTTTCAGCCTCGGGATAATCAAGCGAAGCGTCAAAGCCGGGATACTCGGCGAGCATGACGGTCTCGCCTTTGCGGTCGGGCAGAGTCTGCCAGATTTCCTCGGTGATGTAGGGCATGAACGGGTGGAGCAGGCGGAGAATCTTCTCGAGCGTCCAAAGGAGAACCTGACGGGCGTTCTGAGCTGTCTCGCCCTCGCTCTGGAGTCTTGCCTTTGAAAGCTCAATGTACCAGTCGCAGAAACAATCCCAGATAAAGTCGTAGAGTTTCTGAACTGCTACGCCGAGCTCAAACTTCTCGAGGTTCTCGTTGATTTCACCTGCAACGCGGTTGAGAGTTGAAACAATCCACTTATCCTCGGTGGTGAGCTTGTCGGGGAGCTCGTTCTTCACGTCGAAATCGTCGATGTTCATGTGAACAAATCGGCTCGCGTTCCAGAGCTTGTTTGCGAAATTCGCGCACGCCTCTACCCTCTTGTCGGAGAAACGCATATCGTTTCCGGGCGAGTTTCCTGTAGCGAGGAAGAACCTCAGTGCGTCGGCGCCGTAGCGGTCGATAATCTCGAGCGGATCAATGCCGTTGCCGAGGGATTTGCTCATCTTGACGCCGTTTTCGTCGCGGACGATTCCGTGGATAAACACGGTGTCGAACGGCTGGGCGTTCATCTGCTCAACCGAGGAGAAAATCATTCTTGCAACCCAGAAGAAGATGATGTCATAGCCTGTAACAAGGGTGCTTGTCGGGAAGAAGTAGTCGAGCTCGGGTGTCTTGTCAGGCCAACCGAGAGTGGAGAAAGGCCAGAGCGCGGAGCTGAACCATGTGTCGAGGGTGTCCTCGTCCTGAGTGAGATGAGTGCAGCCGCACTTGGGACAAACAGAGGGAGCTTCCTTGGCGACGACTACCTCGCCGCACTCGTCGCAGTACCACGCCGGGATTCTGTGTCCCCACCAGAGCTGACGGCTGATGCACCAGTCCCTGATGTTCTCCATCCAGTGATAATAAATTTTGTCAAAACGGTCGGGAATGAACTTCGTCTTTCCGGAGCGAACACATTCAATCGCGGGACCGGCGAGGGGCTTCATCTTCACGAACCACTGCTTGCTGACCATGGGCTCGATTGTTGTGTGACAGCGGTAGCAGGTGCCGACCTGGTGAGTAAGATCCTCAACCTCCTTGAGAGCTCCGCAAGCCTTGAGATCCTCGAGGATAACCTCGCGCGCCTCCATGGTGGTGAGCCCGGCGTATTTTCCGCAGTCGAGCACCTCGGGCTCGTTCTCGGCAAGGCTTCCCTTGGCGGCGAGCTCGTTGTATTTCTCGACGTCCTCTTTGCCGGTCATTCTGCCGTCATAGGTGAAGCAACGGACAATCGGAAGATTGCAGCGCTGACCAACCTCGAAGTCGTTGGGGTCGTGAGCAGGGGTGATTTTTACAACGCCTGTTCCCTTCTCCATATCCGCGTGGTCGTCGCAGACAATCGGAATCTCCTTGTTGAGAAGCGGAAGGATAACGTGACAGCCGTGAAGGTGCTTGTAGCGCTCGTCGGCGGCGTTGATTGCGACGGCTGTATCGCCAAGCATGGTCTCGGGACGTGTTGTGGCGAGCTCGAGATATTCGCCCGTTTCCTTGACCTGATAGAGAAGGTGCCAGAAATGTCCCTGCTGCTCCTCGTAGTCAACCTCTGCGTCCGAGATTGATGTGCGGCAGTGGGGGCACCAGTTTACCATACGGTTTCCGCGGTAGATTTTCTTGTCGTTATAAAGGCGGACAAAAACCTCGTTGACAGCCTTTGAGCAACCTTCGTCCATTGTGAAGCGCTCTCTGTCCCAGTCACAGGAAGAGCCGAGCTTTTTGAGCTGTTCGGTGATGCGTCCGCCGTACTCACGCTTCCATTCCCACGCGCGCTCGAGGAACTTTTCTCTGCCGAGATCCTCTTTTGTCACGCCTTCCTTGCGCATAGCCTCGACGATTTTCGCCTCGGTCGCGATTGAAGCGTGGTCAGTGCCGGGAAGCCAGAGCGCTGAGTAGCCCTGCATTCTTCTCCAGCGAATGAGTATGTCCTGCAGAGTTTCGTCAAGAGCGTGTCCCATGTGAAGCTGTCCGGTGATGTTCGGCGGAGGCATGACGATCGTGTAGGGCTTTTTGTCCTTGTCAACCTCTGCGTGGAAATACTTTCCCTTTGTCCAGAAGTCGTATATCCTGTCCTCAAATTCGCGCGGATTATACGCCTTTGCCATTTCTTTTGCCATTTTTATTACTCCAATCTTTGTTTTTCGCGTTTCGCGTAGGTTTTACAAGAAAGGCGCGCTTTGCGCGCATTTCGCTACTCATCTCCGGTGTATGGGTGTTGTTACCCAAAACAAGTTTTGGACAACACCTCAGCTCGTTGCTGCGCAGCAGCAAACTGAGCGGAGAATATAAATTGTTTTTTGCTTTATAGGAGTTTATGCTATTGCAATTATCAGTTACCCTGTGAAAAAGTTTATTGTTTTGCAGCGTTACAGAGCAGTTTCCTATAAAGCAAAAAATATCGCCCCGAGCCAAAAGGCTCAGGGCGAACTTAGTCCGTGGTACCACCTGAGTTCGGAAAAACCGCACTCGAATTCCGTATAACGGCGGAAAACCCGTCTTTCCTACTGAGCAGAGCCGTTCAGTCCGAGGCTCGGGGGCTACATCCTTATCCGTTTTGGGAGAACTTACACCAACCGTTCTCTCTCTTTGCCGCTGCGGATACGACCTCCCCGTCGCTGCCTTTGTCTGTTAAATTCAACTTATTGTAGCATAGCAAAAACCGATTGTCAACCTTGAATCAGTCGGCAAACTGCGAATTATAAAGCTCGCTGTAGAAGCCGCCCCTCGCGAGCAATTCGTCGTGGGAGCCCTGCTCCACGATGTTGCCGTCGCGCATAACGAGGATGATGTCGCTTTCGCGGATTGTCGAGAGCCTGTGGGCGACGATGAAGCTCGTCCTGCCCTTCATCAGCTCGCGGAAAGCCTTCTGAACACGGATTTCGGTCAGGGTATCAATTGAGGAAGTCGCCTCGTCCAGAATCAGCATCGGCGGATTGAGCACCATCGCCCTCGCGATGCATAAAAGCTGCTTTTGACCGGCGGAGAGGTTTCCCCCGCCCTCGGTAATCATCGTGTCATAACCCTGCGGCATTTTTCGGATAAAGCTGTGGGCGTAACTGAGCTTGGCGGCGGCGATTATCTCCTCGTCGGTAGCGCTCTCCTTGCCGTAGCGGAGATTTTCGGCGATTGTGCCGGAAATCAGCCAGCTGTCCTGGAGCACCATTCCGAACAATCTGCGGAGATCGTTGCGGCGCATGTCGCTCGTCGGTATTCCGTCAATCAGGATTTCGCCGCTGTCTTTCTCATAAAAACGCATTATAAGATTGATGAGGGTTGTTTTTCCGCAGCCGGTGGGGCCGACAATCGCAACCTGCTGACCGCTTTTTACGCTGAGTGAGAAATCGCGAATGAGCGGCTTGTCCTTTATATATGAAAACGCGACGTTTCTGAATTCAATATTCCCCTCGGCGTGCTCTATGGGCTTTTTGCCGGAGTCGTCGGGCTCGTTGTTCTCACCGAGCACGGCGAAAATTCGTCCGCCGGCGGCGAGAGCCGTCTGAATCTGAGTAAGAACGCCGGTGACCTCGTTGAAGGGCTTGGTGTACTGGTTCGCGTAGTTTAGAAAGCAGGAAAGTCCGCCGATAGTCAGGTTGCCCATAAATGCCGAAATGACCGACAGCGCGCCGACAATTCCCGTGACGGCATAGACGATATTGTTGACAAAGCGCGTGCAGGGATTCGCGAGCGCTCCGGCAAACTGAGCGCGGAGACCGACCTTGAAGAGCCTGCGGTTCATCTTGTCAAATTCCTCGGCACTGCGCTGTTCATAGGCAAACGCCTTGACGACCTTCTGGTTGCCTACAATCTCCTCGACATAGGAGCTGATGTCGCCCTGAAGCGCCTGCTGCTCGCGGAACGAGCCGGCACACATACGCCCGATGATTGCCGCGACGAGAACCGAAAGCGGAGTGAGGAAAACTACCACGAGCGCGATCCATACGTTAATTGTCAGCATAAACACAAGCGTGCCGACTATCGTCACAACTCCGGAAAAAAGCTGGGTGATGACCTGAGTAAGTCCGTCGCCGACAGCCTCGACGTCGTTTGTGATGCGGCTGATGAGGTCGCCGTGAGGATGAGCGTCGATATAGCTCAGCGGCACGCGGTTGAGCTTGCGGAAAACATCGTTCCTCATATCGCGGACGGTTCGCGCGCTGATTTCGCTCGTTGCCCATCCGAGAAGCCACTGGGTGAGCGCGATTATTCCGAGAGATGCGAGAATTTTGATGATAACCGAGGTAATTTCCCCGAAGTCAACCTCTCCCCTGCCTATCATAAAATCTATGGCGTTGCCGATTAGCACCGGGATATAGAGCGAAAAGCCCACGCTCAGCACTGCGCACAGCATTGCCGTTATTATAAAGCCGAAGTGCGGCTTTGTGTAGCTCAGTATTCTCTTTGCGTTTTTCAATGCCGCACCTCCTTTTTGTTTCTTATACTAATTCCTGATAGAAAGTAGACTTATATTTTGCGAAGATATTTTTCGCAAGACAAGGCGGAGGACGCCGCAAGGCTGGCGCCTTGCAAGGACGACAACGCAGTATTGCGGAAAATAGTCCGCAAAGATTGTCTACTTTTTAGGCAATACCGCATAATTCAGGTGTGCGGATTGCGCAGCAAGATTTTTCGTCAGGTTGTACAAATAAATCAAGGTAAGGCTGACGCCTTGCCGAGATTTTTTGGGCAAACTGACGGAATAATATTCAAGCAAGTCGTGCGCCTTGAATTGTGCGGTGTTGCCTTTATTAGGTATTAGTATTAAATGTTCTGAGATTTGCAGAGCTCGCGGTATGCTTCGCAGCTTTCGCGGAGCTCGTCGTGTGTTCCGACGCCCTCAAGCCTGCCGTCCTCGAGGACGATAATCCTGTCGGCTTCTGTTACGGTGGAAACCCTCTGCGTCACGACGACGAAGGTCGCGTCTGTTTTTGCGAGCAACGCCTTGCGGAGAGCTTTTTCAGTCGCGAAATCGAGAGCGGAAAAGCTGTCGTCGAGAATTACAAGCTCGGGATTTCCGACGAGCGCACGCGCTATGCAAAGCCGCTGGCGCTGACCGCCGGAGAAATTCTTGCCGCCTTGGGCAACCGGCTTGTCGAGCGATTCAACAAAGCTTTCAGCCTGAGCGGTTCTCAGCGCCGCCCATATCTCGTCGTCGGTGGCGTCGGGTTTTTGCCACAAGAGATTGGAGCGCACCGTTCCGGTAAAGAGCACCGACTTCTGCGGCACTGCGCCGATTCCTCCGCGCAGCTGAGAAAACGGATAGTCTCTGACGTTCACGCCGTCGACAAGCACCTCGCCCTCTGTCGCGTCATAGTAACGCATAATCAGGCTGAGGAGCGTGGATTTTCCCGAGCCGGTGGTGCCGATTATTCCGTTGAATGTGTTTTTTTCAAACGAAAAGCTTATACCCTCGAGCTCATTGTCGCCGTCGCCGTAGGTGAAGCTCACGTTTTTCATCTCTATCTTCGGGGCGTTTTCAACAGGCGTGACCGGATCTGTTGAAAGCTCCCTGACGCTCGGCTCGGTCTCGAAAACCTCGTTTATCCTCGCGGCGCTCGCGCTGCCCTTCGAGAGCAAGACAACAAGGTTAGCGAGCACAATCATCGCGAGCAAAATCTGAATCATATAGCTCGTCAGGGCGACAATATCGCCGGAGAGAAGCCGCCCGCCGTTGACGGCAGAACCGCCGAACCAAAGAATCAGAACTATCGCTGAATACGCCGCGACATAGGTCGCCGGGTTCAAAAGCGCCGACAGCTTGCCCACTCTGACGGAGATTTTCGAGAGCTCCGCCGTTTCTTTTTCAAAGCTTTTTTGTTGGGCATGCTGCTTGGAGAAAGCTCTTATCACGCGGTTGCCCTCGAGATTTTCGCGGGCCAGGAGAGCGCTTCGGTCGAGCTTGCGCTGGATTTTTTTATAGAACGGAAGCGACCTTGTCATAACGAGATAAAGTATCACTCCGATGGCGAGAGCCGCGCCGAAGAAAATCAGCGAAAGCGGAAGGTCAATGAAGCACGCCATCACGAGCGCGCCGATAATCAAAAACGGAGCGCGGAGCAGAAGGCGCATCGTCATCGCGATGTTCGCCTGGACGGCGTTGATGTCGCCGGTCATACGAGTGATAAGCGAGGGCGTGCCGATTTCGTCGAGCTCCTTGTGAGAGAGCCTGCCGATATGGTCAAAAAGCGCCGTGCGGATTTTTGTCCCGGCGCCCTGCGAGGTGTAGGAAGCCATATACTGACACACGAGCGCGGAGCTCAGTCCAACCGCGCCGAGCAGAATCATGACTATGCCCATGGTGACGACATAGCCCGAATCTTTTTTCAATATTCCGTTGTCGATTATCGCCGCCATTACAAGCGGAACGAACAGCTCGAGCACCGCCTCAAACAGCTTGCAGGCAGGCCCGACGATGAGCTGCAGCTTGTAATCGCGCAGAAAACGTCTCAGTTTCAGCATATTTTTCCTTTTTATAGCTTGTTCGGAAAAGCAGGGACAGGCACCGCCTGCCCCTGTTGTATTACCAGAAGGTTTTTACTACTGTTCCCTTGGCAACATCTGATGCCTGGGTTTTCAGCTTTGTAATGTGGGTTGAGTTGACGGTTCCTCTCGCCGTTCCGTTCACAACCGCGACATAATCGCTGCCGCTCTTGTAGAATTCTACAGTGTCGGCACCGCGCTTGTCGCCGTAGGTGTATGTGATTGTGAGCTCGGGGGAGCCGCCGGGCTGCTTCGCGTTCTTGCTCCTGAGAGTAAGGAGAGAAGCGTTGCGGAAGAAAATCTCAAAGTTGCCCTGCTCGAGCTCCTTGCCGTTGTATGAGGTGACTGTTTTGGTTGTTGTCGATTCTTCGCCCTCGTCGTCGGTTGTTTTTGTTTCGGTGGTTTTAATCTCAAAATCATATGTTTTTGAGCCGACGCTCACACTCATTCCGGTCAGCGCGGAGAGCGCAGGGTCGAGTACGTTGCCGGTTTTGAGGCTGTCGAGGCTCGCGCTTACCCATGAGACGGATTCCTTCTTGAGCTTATAGACAACCTTGCCGCCGTCCTCCATCAGATAGCAGCTGCCGCTGCTGTCGGGCTTGCTTGCGATAAGGCTGATGTCAACGTCCGGGTACTCCGCCTCAGCCTTTGCATAAGCCGGGGAAAGTCCGAGTTTTTTGAGCGTGCTTTGTGATGGATTCACGCTCTCGACCGATTCGGCGTAAAGTCCTCTGAGACCGCCTGTTATGTTTGATGAAACGGTCTCGTCGGCAAAGCCCTCGGCAGGAGAGGAAATCACATAGCTCTCCGGAATACACTCCGTGTAGTTGTTCGGCTCGAGAGTGACGCTCTCGGGGAAAGCCGAACCGCTGAGCGTGAGACTTTTGAGCTCGGTATTCTCGGTTGACGCCGCGGCGTTGTTTATGGTGAGGCTGATTAAATCGTTTATGCCGTAGAGAAGGTTCTCAATATCCTCCTTGTCGCAGAGGAACACCGCCTTGCCGGAGCCGAACATAACGTAGGTTCCGAGGTTCTGGGGCGCGTCCTTGCCGACGATAATGACAGCCTTGGTCTTGTCGGTATAGGTTACGGTGATAGTTCCGCGCGGCTTATCCATTCCGAAATCAGAGAGGTTTGAGCCTGCGTCCGCGCTTGAAACGGACGTGAACGCCAGCGAAGCGCACTTGCCGGCGATTTCGTCGGCAACTCCGGGCTGGAGTTCAAAGTCCTCGTAGCCCACAAGGGTATAGACGGTTGAGTCGGTGCCCTTCTTCTTTTTGCCTGTTTCGGGGTCTGTCTCGTCGAGAGTTACGGTCGGGGTTTCGGCAGTGATTTTGTAGTTGCTCTTTTCGTTCTTGACTTCAATCTGTTTGATGTCGGCAGGAACGAGCTCCATGAGCGTACCGGAGCCGTTAACCTTGACATTTCCACCGTCCTTTTCGACCTCAGCCTGCCAGACGTTGTCCTTGTCGAGCTTTGAGCTTACGGACGCGGTGCCGTTGAGTTCGCTTTCGTTGTCGCCCTTGGGCATGAAAATCAGAAGGCACAAAATTCCGGCGAGCACAACAGCTATAACAACAAACACTATGAGCAGCTTGCCGCTCGAGTTCTTTTTGTTTTTCGGAGATTTCTGATATGGAGAGTTTTTCTCGAAGCTCTCGAGTATTTCCGAATCGGTTTCTTCTATAATTTCAACCTTGTTTTCGTCCATTATCTGTTCCTCCTGCGAATGAAGATAATGAGCCCTATAACGAGAATGATTATCGGCACAACCACAATGAAGATGATTTCCATAGCGTAGGTAACTGCCTGGTTGGTGTTGCCGAGCTCGCCGTTGTCAACCTGAGCCGAAACGATGGTGATACCCATGTCGCCGCGGTTTGTGACGGTGTTGCAGAAGTTGACGATGTAGTTTGCGTTGTTGAAGGAAGAGGTGCCGATTGCGGACTCGGAGAACATTACGGACGAACCGAACACCGCGACGTTGGAAACCTCGCCGTCGTCGCTCGTTTTCTTGCCGATTGCCGCGGTGATGACCGCGCTGTCCTTGAGGTAATCCTGAATGTCGTCCTCGCTCTCAAGCTCAGCGTCAAACGGAAGCACTCCCACTCCGCTCTCCTGCTTGAGCAGCGGAGACGCAACGCTCTCGTCCTTGATTTCAATATCGCGCGAATATGAAACAACCGCGCGGACGTCCTTGTTTTTTAGGTTTTCGGTGTAGGTGTCGTTGTCATAGTCAACGAGGAAGGTTGTCGGGTTGCCGACCATGTTCTCAACGCTTGTGCAGAAGGCGTAGCCATCGCTGACCTTCATGCCGTATTTCTCGAGGAACGCGTCGAGGTTCGGCGCCTTGAGCTCGGTTGCCTGCGGAATATAGACGAGAGTTTTGCCGTAGTCGCCGTCGTTCTCGAGCCAATCCTCGAGCTTCTGAACACTCTCCTCGCTGAGGTCAACGGTGGGAGCGTAGAGAAACGCGACGTCCGCATTTTCTCTCGGCTTTTCGGTCATTATGTTGACTTCCTTTACATCGTAGGCGTTCTGCTTGAGCAGCGTCATGAGCGAGGAATAGACGTCCGCTGTCTCGCCCGAGCCGGTAAAGAAATCTACGCTTACCTTCTCGTTGCTTGTTACGTCGAGCACGCCGGTTACGACGGTCTGCTCGATGGTGGTCGCAGTGTAATAGTAGGTTCCGTAGTAGGAATAGTACTCGCTGTCATAGGTAAAGCAGTCGGTGAGCGTGAACGCCTCGTGCTTGTCGCCGCTCTCAATAAGGAGAAGATTCTGGGCGTCGGAGCCTGTCCAGTTGACGTCGTCGTATTTGTTGACGAAGGTCGGATTAGCGGAAAGGTCGATGAATTTGAGCTTGAGGCGGCTGTTTGTCGCAGCCATTTTTTTGAGCAGGTTATAAGCCTGAACAAAATACTCGGAGCCGGCTGTTGCCGAAAGGCCGCGTTTGAAGGTGCTCTCGGTGACAAGGACATTAACCGTCACGTCCTTGTCGAGCTGTTTGATATACTGAACAGTATCGTCCTGCAGCTCATAGGTTCGCGATGCGGTCATGTCGAACTTGAGGTTCGGGTAGGTTTCGACGAGAATTCCCGTCACAACATTGAGCAGCACGACAATCGCGATGAACACCGCGACGATGATAATCGCGAGACTGCCCTTCTTGGCTTTTCTTGATTTAAAAAACTTTTTCAGCTTGTTTTTCTTGGGTGCTTTGACCTCGGAGGTGTTCTTTTCAATATCGTTATTCATAATTTAACCTCCTCAGCTCCAACGTTTTCTCTCGAACAGACGGATTGTGAAGAATATGAACATCGCCGTTACGCTGACGAAGAACACAATGCCCGAAAGGTCGAGAATTCCGTATGTAAATCCGGAATAATAATTTGTGAACGAAATGGCTGTCAGAACGTTTTTTATCCATTCAACATCAACCATTGAGATGATTGTCGTCATGAGGTAGACGACAAGTCCGACCGCCATTCCGACGACAGCGGCGACAACCTGGCTCTCGGTGAGTGCGCTGATGAACACGTCAATCGCAATAAGCGCGGCGCCGAGCAGCAGAATTCCGAAGAGGTTGCAGAGGATCACCGTCCAGTCAGCCGGAGTGAAAATCGAAATCACAAGTCCGTACACTACAAAAATCATGCAGCAGATTGCGTAGAGCACAAAGGCTCCGAGGAACTTGCCCATTACGATGTCGAACAGGCTCGCAGGCGAGGTGAAAAGCGCCTGGTCGGTGCGCTGCTTTTTCTCCTCGCTGAAGGTTTTCATCGTGATAATAGGAATGATGAAAACGATTACAAAGAACATATTGCTGAAGGTGTAGCTCAGCGACTTAAGGTTATTAATAAAACAGGTTCCGACAAAGAAGTAGCCCGAAAAACCGAAGAACACTGCCATTACGATATAGGCGATTGCAGAGTTAAAATACGAGCCGATTTCTCTTTTTAATATTGCTCCCATCGGTTACACCTCCTGCGTCTGATCCTCGGTGACAAGCTTGAGGAAGCTGTCCTCGAGGGTTTCGTTGCCGCTCTGCATATTGAGAATTACGCAGTCTGCGGCGGCAATAGCGCGGAAAACATCTTTGCGGATGTCGATTCCCGTATTGTATTCGACAATATATCTCGCCGCGGAACTGCCGAGATCCATGGTGCGGCGGATTTTCTTCACGCCGGGAATGACCTTGAGGGCGTCGAGCACGGTGTTCTGGGAGCCTTCGATATCGAGATTGAGCTTCTGCTCGCCGGAGACGGCTGTGGAGAGCTCCTCCTTCTTGGCGTCGGCTACGATTTTGCCCTTCGAGATGACGATGATTCTGTCGCAGGTCGCGGAAATCTCGGAGAGCACATGGGACGAAAAGATTACGGTGTGCTTCTTACCGAGGCTTTTGATGAGCTTGCGGATTTCGATAATCTGCTGAGGATCAAGTCCGACGGTGGGCTCGTCCAGAATCAACACCGGCGGATTGCCGAGCAAAGCCTGAGCAAAGCCTACGCGCTGGCGGTAGCCCTTTGAGAGATGCTTGATGATTCTGTCCTGAACGTCGGTTATCTTGACAAGGCGCATAACCTCGTCGATGTGCTCCCTCTTGGGAAGCTTGACCTTTTTGAGCTCAAACATAAACTCGAGGTACTTTCTCACCGACATATCGACATAAAGCGGCGGAAGCTCGGGCAGGTAGCCGATGAGCTTCTTGACCTTGGCGGGATTGTCGAGAATATCTGTGCCGTCCACCGTGATGGTGCCTTCGGTGGAGGATATGTACCCCGTTATCATATTCATGGTAGTTGACTTACCGGCGCCGTTCGGCCCGAGAAAACCGAGGACTTCGCCCGTGTTGACGGTGAAGCTTATGTTATCCACAGCTTTCGTGCTGCCGTAGCGCTTGGTAAGGTTCCTGACTTCAACCACGTTTTTCACTCCTTTTCAAAAGCGCAAATTTAGACCTTATCATTATACTACAAAAAATGGAAAAAGTGGAGAGAATTTTGAAAAATTCAGTCCCGTTTCACAAATTTTCAGTTTTTTATCACATTAAATCGCTGCCCTGCGGTATTAATCGCAAAAAACCTCCCACAATAAAGTGGAAGGCTTCATTAAGAAAGGTTGAAAATATGCAGTACATTATTTCATTCATAACAGGCGGTATAATTTGTATTATCGGTCAACTGCTGATTGACAAGACGGCGCTCACCCCGGCGAGAATCCTGACCGGATTTGTCGTCGCCGGGGTGGTACTGACGGCTGTGGGGATATATCAGCCGTTTGTGGAATTTGCGGGGGCAGGCGCCACCGTGCCGATTTCGGGCTTCGGGTACCTTATGGCAAAGGGCGTTGAGGAAGCCGTGCGCTCGGACGGAGCGCTCGGAATCCTGACCGGCGCGTTTACAGCATGTGCCGGAGGAATTGCCGCGGCGGTGATTTTCTCGGTTATCGCTGCGGTGATTTCGAGAGCAAAGGGAAAGTAATCAAATTATTTTTCTTTTGTAGGGTTGCACAAAAACCGTGTGTGAGTTTTGTGTAGATTTACAGCCGCCTGCGGTTGCGGGCGGCTGATTTTCTGTCCTTATTACTTTACGGTAACCTTTATTACAGCTTTTACGCCGTTGCGGATTACGGTAATTTTTGCGGTTCCTTTTTTCAAAGCTCTGACTCTGCCGTTCTTCGATACTCTTACAATTTTGGGATTTGAGGATTTGAAGCTTGTCGGATTGTCCTTTGTGTAAAGATTGGAGCTGAGCTTCAAGCCATCTGTTTCATTTACGCGGAGCGTATTATCTTTGTGCTTTTTCATAAACTCGCATATAAGCGAGAATTCGTCACAGTCGTAAGCATGAAGCTTTTTGAACTGCACAGCTGTTCCGAGAAACTTAACTTTAGTGTTTTTATTAATATCAAGGAACGCGCCGTACTCCGCCTTTTTTACCGTAGCGGGAATAACGATTTTACGCAAATTCTCTGCGAACTCAAAAGCAGCATGATTAATTTTTGTAACGGTTTTCGGGACACGAAATTTCTTCTGAGTTTTTCCCTGCGCGTACTGCACTAATGTTGTTTTGGATTTGTTATAGAGATTGCCATCAACCGAGCAATAATACTTATTGGATTTATCTACAACAAACTTTTCAATGTCCGAACCGAAAGCGTCTCTGCCGATATATTCTACACTCTTCGGAATAGAAACAGTTTTTAACGAACAGCAGGAGAAAGCGCCATCTCCTATACTTTTGACATTTTCGGGAAGACTTATGCTTTTGAGATTTTTGCACAAAGAAAAAGCGGAACCCGCAATTTTCAAGTCTTTTGAATCAGGCAATTTAAGACTTTTCAACTTTTCGCATAATACGAAAGCGCCCGAGCCGATGCGGGTTACATTGTCGTCGATAACTACCTTTTCAATATTTTTATATCCCCAAAAGCATTGGTCCCCGATATTTTCTACGCCATTTTCAATAATAACGGTTTTTATTAAATCTCTATATTCGTGCCATTCGGGTTCATCGTCCTCCTGAAGATCCCACATTTCGCCTTCTCCCGATACAGAAAATTCACCCGTTTCGACTTTAAGGCTCCAATTGAGCTTATCGCAAACGCCCGTTTTTCCGCTTATTATACTTTCTTCCGCCGCGCTCGCGGGGAATACGACAAGCGAGCCGAAAATTAATAATAACGCCAATGTTAAAGATATAATCTTTTTCATTGTGAAAATCTCCTTATAATAAATATCTTTTCACTATAGTAGTGTCAAAAAACGGGGAAAAAGTTTCAAAATTTTTCAAAAAATTTTTCTTTTGTATGGTTGCACAAAAATATGCGACGAATTTTGTGCATATTTTCAGCCGCCTGCGGTTGCAGACGACTGGAAAATTTTTAGTTAGATTGCCTTGAATTTTATACGGTTCTTTTTCGCGTACTTATACGCTGCGGAGCCTTTTTTGCATTTTATAACAAAATCCTTATCTCTCTCAATTACATAGTCTCCCCATTTGTACCCTAAAGCCTGTTTGCCGATTGACTTAATCGTTGACGGAATGGTAATTGATCTGAGCTTTTTGCAATCAAAGAAGCAGCCGCCGGGTATAGTTTTTATGTTTTTTCGAATTGTTATTTTTGTCAAGCCTGCGCTCTCAAACATTGAATCTCCGGATTTTTTTGTCATTAACGGGAGCGTAATCATTCTTAAAGACTTACAATCAGCAAAAACTCTGCTGCCGACTGATATTGCCTTTGTGTTTTTGAATGTAACTTTATTAAGCCTTGTACATTTCCAAAACGCGACATTGCCTATTTTTTTGACGCCTTTTGTGATAATAAGAGTTTCTATCCTGCTGCAGGCAAACGCTCCGGAACTTATTTTTGTTACAGCCGACGGAATAACCACCTTAGTCAAATTAAGGTTATTACTTACCGAATCCTCGCCCAGATACGTAACTGTTTTTTCTATTTTAAATTCTCTGCTGACATGATTTCGGGGATAACTTATAAGCTTTGTCATAGTCTTATTATATAGTATACCTTTTTTGGCTGTGTAGTATTTGTTCTCTGCGCTGACAATATATTTGCTGAGATTATACATCCCCAACGAATTGATTTTTTTGATATTTCTACCGATCCTCAGCGTTACTACAGGATGTTCATAGTTGATGCTTTTGCCCGGCACGCCGAGAGAGAAAACCTCGGTCACCTTATGTCCGTCAAGCTCTCCGGGGATTTTAACGTCGTCTTCATCGCCGACATAACCGCGTATAACCGCGTTTCCATTATCATCAAGCAAATATTTCCAGTCGCCCGATGTAAGGAACGGATCCGGATTACTCTCTTCGATCTCCGAAGCGCCGACCGGGAAAACGCACAGCGTGCCGATGATAAGAACTAATGCCAATGTTAAGGATATGATCTTTTTCATTTTGAAAACCTCTTTGTAATAAAATATCATTTCACTATAGTAGTGTCAAAAAACCGGAAAAAAGTTTCAAAATTTTTCAAAAATTTTTTCTTTTGTAGGGTTGCACAAAAACCGTGCGTAAGTTTTGTGCATATTTTCAGCCGCCTGCGGTTGCAGACGGCTGGAAAATTTTTAGTTAGATTGCCTTGAATTTGAGCTTGTTAGCCTTGGCGTATTTCTCCGCGGCGGAACCTTTTTTGCCTTTTACAATGAAATCCGGATTTGGAATATATTTGTGAT
>CAMHHL010000021.1 GCA_946184925.1 uncultured Clostridia bacterium
GAGATAGACGGTCGATTCCCATCGCCCTAAAAACAGTCCACCGGACTGTTTTCTTTACGGGCTTTTCGAATCCACCCTTATTTATATTCCCACAGCAAAAAAGACACCCATAGGTGTCTTTTCTGCTGGTGGGAGAGGGTGGATTCGAACCACCGAAGCGAAACGCAACAGATTTACAGTCTGCCCCCTTTGGCCACTCGGGAACTCTCCCTTATTCCTTTTTAAATAAAAAATGGAGCTGGTGGACGGACTCGAACCCCCGACCTGCTGATTACAAATCAGCTGCTCTACCAACTGAGCTACACCAGCGTGTTCTCTAAACAGCTTGTATATAATATCATATTTTGTCACAGATGTCAACAGCTTTTCAAAAAAATGTACGAATTATTTTTGAAATTTTGTCTTGAATTCGACATTGCTTATTGCGCAAAAAAACTAATTATGTTATTATCTTACAGGGTGGATTATGGCTGAAATAAAAATGATTGGAATTGACCTTGACGGCACCGCGCTCGACTCACGGAAGCTTATCTCCGAGAGGAATATCGAGGCGTTCAGGCGGTGCCGCGAAAACTCAATATACGTCGTGCCTGTAACCGGCAGGCCGATTTCAGGGCTATACCGAGAATATATCAATGACTTGAGTTGTGAATACGCTATCTGCACAAACGGCGCCGTTGCTTTCTCGACCGACAACAACCGGGAGCTGATTCATCACAATCTCGGAATTGAAAAAGCTAAGGAGATCACATCAGTCCTTGACAAATTCGCCTGTCACTATGAGCTGTTTAACGGCGGATACGGATATGTTGACCGCAAGCATTTCGAGATGATGCTCAGGCGATTCAGCGGAACTCCGCTCCGGACCTATCTCATGCGCACACGAAAAATAGTAAAAAGTCAGTCCGATTTACTAGACAGCGTGAGCCACTGCGACAATATCTATGTACTTGCGGAAAGTTCATCGGAGCGTGAGAGAATCCGCGCCGCAATTGACAATATCAAGGATATTTTCTACACCTGCTCGGCTGAGGATGATGTGGAAATCGGAGGGAATTATTCCAAGGGGCAAACCCTGATTGAGCTCGGAAACCTGCTTGGAATTGATAAAAGCGAGATAATGGCAATCGGCGACAGCGGAAACGACCTTAATATGCTGAAGAGTGCCGGTCTTGCCGTAGCAATGGAAAACGCGACGGACGAGATTAAACAAGCGGCGGACTTCATCACGCTGTCCTGCGAGGAAAGCGGAGTCGCCCATGCAATCTACAAATTCGCTTTATAAGGGGTAAATAATGGAATTAATCACACTGCTTCTGACAATTTTTGTCGTCGTATCATTTATCGGATGGTTCGTCAGGTGGCTTTTAGCGGTAATCAAAAGAAAAAAGCTGATGAATCCGGGATTCATCAACCTTCCGTTCATACCGGTTTACGGAATAGCTGCGGTTATCGTTTATCTGGCGTTCTCGCGCTCGACAAACATGTATATGACGTTTTTCGGCGCAGGACTGATGCTGACCATTCTTCACTATCTGTCCTCAATGCTGTTCGAGAGAATATTCCGCTACAAATGGAAGGATTACTCCAAAAAACCGCTCAACATCAACGGATACATGAGCGCGTGGGAGCCGTTCCTTTACGGCGGCGTGTCGATGATCATGGTCGCGTATGGCTTCGACCTTATAAAAATGCTTTGCGGCTTGCTTCCTACGTGGGTGATGCTCATTATTGTCGGCTCGATAACCGCGCTGATTATTCTGGACAGCTTTGTTACTGTAATTATGCTTATAAGACTAAGCAAAAACCTCAAAAAGATGAAGAACATCTCTTCCCTGCTCAACAACAACCTGAGCGATAAATCGGACGAGGAACTTGCGGAGGAATATGAACGCAGAGCGTTGAAGAGCACGCACTTCAGACGCAGACTTGTCAACGCGTTCCCGAATATGCAGTCGGCAAACTATGAAAAACAGTTCGCTGACCTCAAAGCGAAAATCATCAAAATCCGCGCCAAGAACAACGAAACCTATGAAAATAGAATTGAAGATCCCGACGCGCGACCTTTTGCCTACGGTCTGAGCCTGACAAAGCTGTTCTGGCTGTTCTTTCTCGGAAGCGTCGCAGGTACATTCATCGAGACAATCTTTGCGCTTGTTGTGGACGGAAAGCTTGAAATCAGAACCGCATTCGTCGTCGGTCCGTTCATACCGGTCTACGGCGGCGGAGCAGTGGCGATAACGTTGTGTCTGTATAAGCTGTACAAGACAAACGACCTCATCATTTATATCGCTTCGGCAATAATCGGAGCCACCTTCGAATACTTCTGCTCGTACTTTCAGGAAATGACCAGCGGAACCGTCAGCTGGGATTACAGTGATCAGCCATTCAACATTGACGGCAGAACCAGCCTTATGTACGCGCTGATGTGGGGTGTTCTGGGGCTTGCGTGGCTGAGATACATCTATCCCCCAATCAGCCGCCTGATTGAAAAAATCCCGAAAAATAAGGGACGCGTGCTGACGATTATTCTCGTAATCGTAATCAGCATAGACGGCGCGATATCAATCGGAGCAATCTACAGAAAAGCTCAGAGAGATGTCGGAAATCCTCCGATGACGATTGTCGGAGAATGGCTCGACAACACCTTTAAGGACGACTACATGGAGTTCCTGTATCCGCATATGCAAACTACCGCGCTTGACAAAAAGGACAAATAAACAGTGAAAAATTCAACGGGGCTGTTGCAAAAGCAACAGCCCCGGTTTTCATATTGAATTGAGTTTTTCGATTATATCATCTACGGTCTGTTCAAGTGTGTTTCCGGCTTTGTATTCAACAGTAATATCGCTGAGCTTGCGGTACAACGGGAGCCGTTCGTCAAGAAGCTTTTCAAGCGAATCGCCCTCATTCATGGCAATCCCTCTGTCCTTATAATTGCCGAGCCGCTGACGGAGTTCACCGAGCGGAACATCTATAAAAACAACTGTGCCGAGCTCGCGAAGATGTCTCATTGCGTCATGAGACATAATCATTGAACCGCCCGTGGCTATTATAACCCTGTCGCAGACAATCTCACACCCGACCTCGCTCTCTGTCTTCAGAAAATATTCAAGCCCTTTGGTGTCAATTATGCCCTGAAGAGTGCTTTTTTCTTTTTGAGAAATAAAAGAATCGGTATCGAGAAACCCGTAGCCAAGCCGTCTGGCAAGTACAACTCCGAGAGTGCTCTTGCCGCTGCCGGGCATTCCGACCAGAATAATATTACTCATAAGGCTCAGATAACTCTGATTTGGAGAGTATCGGTGCCGTAGGAAGGCTCAATCTTATTCGAGGAAACCACTACGACGATATCGCCCTTTTCAACAATTCCTGTTCCTATCGCCTTTTCCATAGCCTGCTTGGTGATTTCATCGGTTGAGGAGAGATTATCGCCCAAAACCGCTGTGACGCCGCTGCTGAGACAGAGCTTGTGCTGAATCAGCGGAGATGTAACAACCGCGATAATCGGACAATCGGGACGGAAGTGAGCCATTGCTCTGGCGACCTTTCCGGTTGCGGATTCTACAATAATAGCCTTGGCGTTTACAGCCTGAGCTACATATCTCGCCGAATAGCAAATGCTCTTGCGGAAGCTGTTCTCATCATCAAATTCGTCAATATATCTCTGGAGAATCCAGTCCTCATGATTTGATTCAGCCTCGGTACAGATGTCCGCCAGAGCCATAACGCTCTCTACGGGATATTTACCTGCCGCCGACTCGCCGGAGAGCATAACGGCGGATGTTCCGTCATATACGGCGTTGGCGACGTCGCTGATTTCCGCACGCGTCGGGAGCGGATTGGTCGTCATACTCTCGAGCATCTGGGTAGCGGTTATAACGTATTTGCCCTTTGCAACAGTCTTGCGGATTATTGTTTTCTGAATCTCGGGGAGCTTAATGAACGGAATTTCAACGCCCATGTCTCCGCGCGCGACCATGATTCCGTTTGACGCTTCTATGATGCGGTCGATGTCATCGTAGCCGCTCTGATTCTCAATTTTGGAAACAATATCAACGCCCTCATAGCCGATACTGTCGATATAATCGCGCAGTGTGGTTACGTCGTCAGCCGAGCGGACAAAGCTCGCGGCGACAATCTCGGCGCCGTTCTCAAGACCGAACTCGATATCGGCTCTGTCACGCGCGCTTACGAAGGGCATATTGATGTGATAGTTCGGGATATTGATGCTCTTGCGGTTTGAGAGCTTTCCGCCCTTGAGCACCTTACAGATTATTTCATTGGCAGTGACATCCTTGACCGCAATTTGGATTTTTCCGTCGTCGAGCAGGATTTTTCTGCCGATTGCCTGCTGCTTTTCGTTGCGGAAGATATCAACAAGCTTGGGATAGCTGATACCTACTCTTTCCTTTGTGCCCAGGCTCTCGGTATCCTTTGTCAGACAGAATTCCTGATTTTCCGTCAAGACAGCGCTGCCGCCGTCAAAAACTCCGACTCTGACCTCGGGGCCTTTTGTATCGAGCAGAATCGCGACATTTTTTCCGGATTCCGCAATTACCTCTTTTAGTCTGTCAAGGCGTTCCTTCTGCTCCTCATAGGTTCCGTGGGACATATTGATACGCGCGACGTTCATTCCCGCGTTAATCATCCTGTGAAGAGTTTTTTTGTCATCACAAGCAGGACCGAGCGTACACACAATTTTAGTTTTTCTCATAGGTAATCTACCTCCCCTATTATAATACACAATAATTATAACTGTTATCTTTGTGGATTTCAATAGATTTATACAAGAAAAAGGTGTTTTTTTGTTATAAGTTGTGATAAATCGGTTGCTGACGCAGATAGTATATTCATTCAAAAGTTAAAGCCGGCTCAGAAGCCGGCTTTCAGGATATTATGGCAACACCGCACAATTTACGGCGCACGCCTTGCTTGAATATTGTTCCGTCATGTTGCCCAAAAAAGTCTCGGCAAGGCGTCAGCCTTACCTCGATTTTTTGTCCAACCTGACGAAAAATCTTACTTCGCAATCCGCACACCTAAATTATGCGGTGTTGCCTATATGTTAGTTTCTGTCTCTTCTGGGACGTCTGTCGCCGCGGGGTCTGCGCGGACGTGACTGACGCTCCTCGTCGGGATCGTTCTCGGGAGTGAGACCATCAACCTCAATGAGAACAGCTCTGCGGCTGAGGTTAAGTCTGCCCTTGTCGTCAATTTCAAGAACCTTTACACGGATAACGTCGCCTACGTTAACAACATCTGTAACCTTGTTGGTGCGCTTAACGTCAAGCTGGCTGACGTGGCAGAGACCTTCCTTGCCCGGAGCAATCTCAACAAACGCGCCGAAATCCATAATTCTTGTTACCTTGCCGTAGAACATAGCGCCCGGCTCGGGATCGTTGGCGATAGTCTCAATCATGCTGAGAGCTCTCTTACACTTCTCAGTGTCAAGACCGGCAACGAATACGTTACCGAACTCGCCCTCTTCCTCAATGTCAATCTTACAATCGCACTGAGCCTGAATTTCCTTGATGACCTTTCCGCTCTTGCCGATAACCTCGGAAATCTTGTCAGCGGCAATCTGAGTTGTGAACATCTTTGGAGCATACTTGGAGAGCTCGGGACGGGGCTCTGCGATAGCCTTGAGCATAACCTCGTCGAGGATATAGTTGCGCGCCTTGTGAGTTTTTTCAAGGGCTTCCTTAACCATTTCGGGGAGAAGTCCGCTGATTTTAAGATCCATCTGGATAGCTGTGATGCCTTCCTTGGTACCTGCAACCTTGAAGTCCATATCGCCGAAGAAGTCCTCAAGTCCCTGAATGTCAACCATTGTCATCCATCTCTCGCCCTCGGTGATAAGACCGCAGGAGATACCGGCTACGGGAGCCTTAATCGGAACACCGGCGTCCATAAGCGCAAGTGTTGAACCGCAGACAGAGCCCTGTGAAGTTGAGCCGTTGGAGGAAAGAACCTCGGAAACAAGACGGAGCGCATACGGGAACTCCTCAACCGGAGGAATAACCGGGAGAAGCGCACGCTCTGCGAGGGCACCGTGACCGATTTCACGACGTCCGGGGCCGCGGCTGGGCTTTGTCTCGCCTACGGAATAGCTCGGGAAGTTGTAGTGATGCATATATCTCTTCTCGGTCTCGCCGTCAAGTCCGTCAAGAAGCTGCTTGTCGGATACAGGACCGAGAGTAGCGATTGTGAGAACCTGAGTCTGACCTCTGGTGAACAAACCGGAGCCGTGAACTCTGGGAAGCACGCCTGCCTCGGAAGCGAGCGGACGAATGTCGTCCATTCCCCTGCCGTCAACACGCTTCTGCTCGTCAAGGAGCCAGCGGCGGACGATAGTCTTCTGAGTTTTGTAGAGACACTCGTCAATCTTTTCCTCGGACTCGGGATAAATCTCGTCGAACTTCTCGTGAACTGCCTCATAAATGGGCTTGAGACGCTCGTCGCGGACGGTCTTGTCGTCAGTGTCGAGAGCAACCTTTACGTCAGCCTCGGCAAAGTTGTAGATAGCCTCAAACATATCGTGGTCGGGATCGTTGGAGGGATAAGAGAACTTGTCCTTGCCGATTTCAGCTACGATACCTTTGATGAACTCAATAATTTTCTGGTTAGCCTCATGACCTGCCATGATAGCGTTGTACATTGTCTCATCGTCAACGCAGTTTGCGCCTGCTTCAATCATGGCGATTCTCTCGCTTGTGGAAGCGACGGTTGTTGTCATGTCGGATTTGGCTCTCTGCTCGGCGTTCGGGTTAATCACGATTTCGCCGTCAACGAGACCGACGGAGCAGCCGCTGATAGGACCGTTCCAGGGAATGTCTGAGATTGAAATAGCGATTGATGTGCCAATCATAGCGGTAATCTCAGGCGAGCAATCGGGGTCAACAGCCATTACTGTCGCCACAACAGAGCAGTCGTTGCGCATATCCTTGGGGAAAAGCGGACGAATCGGACGGTCGATTACACGAGATGTGAGGATAGCCTTCTCGGAAGGTCTGCCCTCTCTCTTGAGGAAGGAACCGGGGATTCTTCCGACTGCGTACTGCTTCTCCTCGTAGTCAACTGAAAGCGGGAAGAAGTCAACGCCGTCTCTGGGCTTTGCGGACGCTGTTACGGCAACGTGAACGACAGTCTCACCGTAGGAGATGAGGCACGCGCCGTTAGCGAGCTGTGTCATCTTGCCGGTTTCGACCTTGAGCGGTCTGCCGGCGAATTCTGTTTCGTAAACCTTGTAGTTCGGAAACTCCATCATTCTGTTCATAATAAATCCTTTCTCGGCTTAGCCGAACAAATTATAATTTACAGGATTTATTACCGACACTTAAGCAATAAAACCAGCTGATTATTCGAAAAGAGAAATATAATCAACTCGTTTTACCGCTAAAGCGCAGGGTAAAAAATCCTGTTATAAACACTTAATAAACGCAATATAGGGCAAACGTTGCCGCCTGCCCTAAATTTCTCTTACTTACGGATTCCGCATCTCTTGATGATTGAACGGTATCTCTCGATGTCTACCTTTGTGAGGTACTTGAGGAGAGAACGTCTCTGACCTACCATCTTAAGAAGACCGCGTCTTGAGTGATGGTCTTTCTTGTGAATCTTGAGGTGCTCGGTGAGGTCGTTGATTCTCTTAGTAAGGAGAGCAATCTGCACTTCGGGAGAACCTGTGTCTCCTTCGTGAGTAGCGTACTCGGCAATTATAGCCTGTTTTTCTTCGGGTAACATTTTAATTCCACCTTTTTAAAAATTTGCTCGCACACAGGTGAGGGCTGTGGACTCCGCGTCGCGGCTTAATCCCAAATCCGTGTTACGGCTAACATTCGGTATTATAACATAATTACCCGGAAAAGTAAAGAGAAATTTTGATTTATTTATTTTTCCAAAATAGAATTATAGCATAACGCGGATAAAACGCGGATAATAAGAAAGTCACCTTGACGACAAGGTGACTGTATCATTCAAAAACTAGCCTTTAATAATCTTAGTAATCTGCTTTCCGATATATTCTTTTTCTTCGGAATTCATGCTTCTGTAAGCGAGGATAATCTGCTCCTCGCTGGCTGAAAGGCTTCCGAACGCCTCGTGGTTATTCTGCTCATCCGAAGCAACCATAACAGAAACGCTTTCATCAGCATATCCAAGCAGGGTGTTAAAATCAACGTTGAGAATATCACAGAGCTTTCTAAGCTTCTCCTGCCCGGGCTCGGACTTACCTGTTTCATAATAGGTATATGTCGAGCGCGAAATATTAAGCATGTCCGCCATGTCCTGCTGAGAATAAGTGGAATTGTTCTTGCGGATATCTCTCAGATGTCGACCAAAGGATTTTGACATAGGCTATCACCCCTTCTCAAAACAAAGTAGATAGGTGCCTAAAGGTATAAATAAATTGTGCACTCTTATCCTTTTTGTATAGTATAAAATAGAAAAATTCCAATGTCAATACAAGTTTGATAATTGTCACAATTATTTCGGTTTATTACTGGATATTTTTCACGTTTTGTTCATTTACATCTTGCAAAAACCGAAATAAAGAGTTATAATATGTAAAGTTACGGATAGTACGCTGGTGTAGCTCAGTCGGTAGAGCATCTCACTCGTAATGAGAAGGTCACGTGTTCAAGTCACGCCACCAGCTCCACAGTCCTTGAAGGCAAACTTCTGCCTTCAAGGATTTTGAATATTTATACAATTTAAGCAATACTATAAGAAGGAATGACAGAAATGGCAAAAAAACAGTTTAAGTCCGAATCCAAGCGTCTGCTGGATTTGATGATCAACTCAATCTACACTCACAAGGAGATTTTCCTCAGAGAGCTTATCTCCAACGCAAGCGACGCGATTGACAAGCTCTGCTTCATCTCGCTCACCGACGACAAGGTTGGACTCTCGAGGAGCGACTTCAAAATCAACCTCAGCGTTGACAAGGAGAACAGAATCATCAGAATCGAGGACAACGGAATCGGAATGGACAAGGACGACCTCGACAAGAACCTCGGCACTATTGCCTCGTCAGGCTCCTACCGCTTTAAGCAGGAGATGGAGAAAACCGACGACGTTGACATCATCGGTCAGTTCGGCGTAGGATTTTACTCTGCATTTATGGTTGCCGAAAAGGTTGAGGTTTATACAAAGAAATACGGTGCGGAGACAGGCTGCATATGGACTTCAAGCGGAGCCGACGGCTACACCGTCAAGGATGCCGAAAAGGAGAACGCCGGAACCGTCGTTACTCTCTACATCAAGCCCGACACCGAGACAGAAAACTACTCCGAGTTCCTCGAGCAGTACAGATTAAGCGAGCTTGTCAAGAAGTACAGCGACTACATTCGCTATCCTATCATAATGGATATGACAAGAAGCAAGGTCAAGGAAGGCACCGAGGGCAGCGAAAAACCCGAGTACGAAACCGTAACCGAGGCTGAAACGCTCAACTCAATGGTACCCATCTGGCAGCGCCCGAAGAAGGACGTCACCGACGAGGAATACGAGAAGTTCTATCACGACAAGTTCATGGCGTTTGACAAGCCTGCAAAAATCATCACAACCTCGGTCGAGGGTGTTGTTACATACAAGGCGCTTTTGTTCATCCCGTCAAAAACTCCGTTCGACTACTACACAAAGGACTACAAGAAGGGCTTGCAGCTTTATTCAAGCGGCGTTCTGATTATGGAGAACTGCGAGGAGCTTTTGCCCGAGCACTTCCGCTTTGTCAAGGGTGTTGTGGACAGTCAGGACTTCTCGCTCAATATCTCGCGCGAGGTTCTCCAGCATGACCATCAGCTCAAGACCGTAGCTAACACGCTTGAGAAGAAAATCAAGAACGAGCTCTCTTCAATGCTCAAAAAGGACAGGGAGACATACGAAAGCTTCTTCAGCGAGTTCGGCAGACAGATTAAATACGGAATTGTCAGCGACTACGGAATGCACAAGGACAGCCTCAAGGATCTTCTGATGTTCTATTCCTCAAACGGAGAAAAGCCGACAACCCTCGCTGAGTACGTCGACAGAATGCCACAGGAGCAGAAGTACATCTACTTTGCCGCAGGCGAAAGCGTTGCTTCAATCAGCAAGCTGCCGCAGGCTGAGGTTGTGCTCAACAAGGGCTATGAGCTGCTCTACTGCACTCAGGACATCGACGAATTCACATTGCAGACGCTCGCCACCTACAACGACAAGGAGTTCAAGAGCGTAGACAGCGACGACCTCGGAATCGAGCCGGACGAAAAGGACGAGAAGGAGCCGGAGAACAGCGCAGATGTGCTGAAATTTGTTCGTGATACTCTCGGCGACAAAGTAAGCGAGGTAATCGCGAGCAAAAAGCTCGTGAGCCACCCCGTATGCCTCACCGCAAAGGGCGGTATCAGCTTTGAGATGGAGAAATACTTCGCCGCAATGCAGCCGGAAGCCGGAATGAAGGCGCAGAGGTGTCTTGAGCTGAATATGAACCATCCGTCTGTCAAGGCTATGGCTGAGCTCATCGGCAATGATGATGAAAAGGCAAAGAAATACGCGGAGATTTTCTATAATCAGGCGTTGCTCATCGCCGGACTTCCGATTGAGAACCCCAGCGATTATGCAGATTTGGTTTGCTCGCTGATGTAATTTTAAAAGAGCGTTTCTGCAAAACGTTGACTAATAAAGTTATAGGGCTATCGCAATTTCGAGTTGCGATAGCCCTTTTGCTTATTATTCTATTGTTTAATCAGTCTTTTTTCTCCTCAGCAGGAAGGTCGGATGTGCAGTGAGGGCACTTTGTGGCGTCGATGTGAATCTCGCTGAAGCAGTAGGGGCAAACCTTTGTTGTGGCTTCCTCCTCTTCCTCTTCCTTCTTCTTGCCGAGCGTCATAGCCTTGTTGACAACCTTCACAAGAATGAAGATGATGAACGCCATGATGATGAAATTAATGAGAGCGGTGAGGAACTTTCCGTAGCTGAATGTGACTCCGAGAACCTCAGCCTTGAGATTGTCAAAATTCATTCCGCCGAACAACCCGAGAAGCGGTGAGATGAGGTCGTCGCACAGTGATGTGACAATCGCTCCGAACGCGCCGCCGATGATTACCGCAACCGCGAGGTCCATGACGTTGCCGCGCATTATGAATTCTTTGAATTCACCGAAAAATTTTTTCATTTGGTAAAACCCCCTTTATTATTTTAAAACAGCCTTATGATAGACTTTTTTACCCTTTTTGATGACGACATAGCCGTTTTCCGCAAACATTTCCTTGGTGACGGGTGCGAAAGGATCGCTGACCTTCTCGCCGTCGAGTGAAACGCCGCCCTGCTCGATAAGACGTCTGCCTTCCTTGCGCGAAGGAATGAGCGAGCACTTTGTGAGCAGGTCAAGAACCGTGAAGTTCTCCGCAAAATCATCTGCGGAAAGCTCGGTTGAAGGCATGTTGTCGGTATTTGTTCCGGAGCCGAAGAGCGCGCGTGCGGCTTCCTGAGCCTTTGCAGCCTCTTCCTCACCGTGGACAAGCTTTGTGAGCTCGAAAGCCAGGATTTCCTTCGCCTTGTTGAGCTGAGCGCCCTCCCAGCTGTCCATCTTGTCAATCTCCTCGAGCGGAAGGAATGTGAGCATACGGATACACTTGAGAACGTCAGCGTCGGCAACGTTGCGCCAGTACTGATAGAACTCGTAGGGGCTTGTCTTTTCGGGATCAAGCCAAACGGCGCCGCTCTGGGTTTTGCCCATCTTCTTGCCCTCGGAATTGAGGAGCAGAGTGATGGTCATTGCGTAAGCGTCCTTGCCGAGCTTGCGGCGGATAAGCTCCGTACCGCCGAGCATATTGCTCCACTGGTCGTCGCCGCCGAACTGCATGTTGCAGCCGTACTTCTGGAACAGGCTATAGAAATCATAGCTCTGCATAATCATATAGTTGAACTCGAGGAAGCTGAGCCCCTTCTCCATTCTCTGCTTATAGCACTCGGCTGTCAGCATACGGTTGACGCTGAAACAAGCGCCGACCTCGCGGAGAAGCTCAATATAGTTCAAATCAAGCAACCAATCGGCATTGTTGACCATGATAGCCTTGCCGTCGGAGAAGTCGATGAACTTGCTCATCTGCTTCTTGAAGCAGTCGCAGTTGTGCTGAATCTGCTCGGGCGTCATCATCGAGCGCATGTCCGTTCTGCCGGACGGGTCGCCGATATATCCGGTGCCGCCGCCAACGAGCGCGATGGGCTTGTTGCCTGCCATCTGCAATCTCTTCATAAGGCAAAGCGCCATAAAATGTCCTACGTGAAGGCTGTCGGCAGTCGGGTCAAAACCTATGTAAAATACAGCCTTTCCTTCGTTAACCAGCTCGCGGATTTCTTCCTCGTCAGTAACCTGAGCGATAAGACCGCGCGCCTGAAGTTCCTCATAAACTCCTATCGTACTCACCTCTTACGTTAATTTAAATACAATAATATTATAGTAAACTAAAATATATAAGTCAAGCCGTTTTTTGTTTTGCAAAAAACTGTTCCGTGCAGAAACGAGCCGGGGCGCAGGTTTTGCGCGCTCTGTTATTCATCTCTTTCTGCCGTTTTTTGACGGGCGTGAATATTTCTTGAATTTGTTGTTCTTTTGGCTTTTTCCGTTCTTTTTCTGCTTTTGCAGCATTTCCTTCGGCGCGCTCACAAGGCAATTCTTTCCGCTTCCGGCGAGGTCAAGCCTTCCGGTCATTCTCAGCGCTTTGAGCACCTTTTCACGGTTTGACGGAACGAAATACTGCATCAGCGCGCGCTGGAGAGATTTTTCCTCGGGTGTTTTCGGCACATAAACCTCTTCCATGGTGTACGGGTCAAGACCGGTGTGGAACATTGCGGTTGAAATCGTACCCGGCGTCGGATAAAAGTCCTGAACCTGCTCGGGATGAATCTTCTCCTTCTTCAGAAATACCGCGAGCTCAACGGCGTTTTTGAGTGTGCAGCCGGGGTGCGAGCTCATCAGATACGGAACAATGTACTGATCTTTCCCTATTCTGCCGGTCGCCTTGTAGAACTTGTCCGAAAACTTTTTGTAAACCTCGATGTGGGGCTTTCCCATCTTATCGAGAACCGCCGCGGAGCAGTGCTCGGGAGCGACGCGGAGCTGTCCGCTGACGTGATACTTCACGAGCTCGTCGAGAAACTCATCGCTCTCCCCTGCCATGAGATAATCGTAGCGGATTCCGCTGCGGATGAAAACCTTTTTGATTCCGTCGAGCTTTCTCAGCTTACGGAGCAGGGCGATATATTCGCTGTGGTCAACCTCGAGGTTTTTGCAGGGCGACGGCGCAAGACACTTTTTGTTTTTGCATAGTCCGCATTTCTCCTGAATAGCGCACGACGGTCGTCTGAAATTGGCGGTGGGGCCTCCGACGTCGCTTATGTAACCCTTGAAACGCGGATTATTTAGAAAGCTCTTTGCTTCCGCGATGATGCTCTCTTCACTTCGAACCGTGACAGCTCGTCCCTGGTGAAATGCGAGCGAGCAAAAGTTGCACGCTCCGAAGCAACCGCGGTTGTGGGTTATCGAGAATTCCACCTCGGAAATCCCCGGAACTCCGCCGAGCGGCTCATATGACGGATGATAATAGCGCTCATACGGCAGAGCATACACCCTGTCGAGCTGTTCAGTTGTGAGCGGCTGCATCGGCGGATTCTGCACAAGAAGTAGCTTTCCGTGACGCTGAATCATCTTTCTGCCGCGAACGGCGTCGGCTTCCTCAAGCTCCTTGCGCGCGGCAACGGCGTAGTCACGCTTGTTCGTGCTGACGCGCTCAAAGCTCGGCAGGTCAACGACAGATTCAGGAACATATTCCTTTGTCGGAATCAGATAGCATATACCCCTTATGTCGCGAAGGGCTTCGAGCGGCAGCCCCATATTGAGACGGTTCGCGATTTCGGCAGTCTGGAGCTCGCCCATTCCGTAAATCAGAATGTCAGCTCCGCTGTCGAGAAGAACCGACGGCATAACCCTGTCAGCCCAATAATCGTAGTGGGCAAAGCGCCTGAGCGAAGCTTCAAGTCCGCCGATTATTACAGGGCAATCGGGATAAAGCCGCTTCACCGTTTTTGAATAGACTGTTACGGCGCGGTCGGGGCGCTTGCCGGTTTTGCCGCCTGCCGTGTAAGCGTCGGAGCTTCGTCTGCGCTTGGCAACGGTGTAGTGAGCAACCATGCTGTCGATGTTGCCGGCGCTTATCATAAAGCCGAGGCGCGGACGTCCGAAACGCTTGAAATCCTGCTCATTTCGCCAGTCGGGCTGAGCAAGAAAGGCTACGCGATAGCCCTCAGCCTCGAGCACACGCGTGATTATAGCCGCGCCGAAAGACGGATGGTCAACGTAGCTGTCGCCGGAAATATAGACGAAATCCACGCTGTCCCATCCGCGCTCTTTTACTTCTTCGATTGTCATCGGTAAAAATGACATAACTATCTCCGTTTTAACGCATGATTGAACGTTTTCCGTAAATTAGCCGTACCGCAGGCGCGAACCTGCCGGCACGGCACAACGTAATTAAATATTTCTTATTCTTCGTTAAGATTATTTTTTCTTTCAAGCCACTCGCTGTAGGTCATTATGACGTCACGCGGCTTTGAGCCCTGATGAGGGCCTACGATGCCGAGCTGCTCCATGTCGTCAATCATACGTCCGGCTCTTGCGTAGCCGACCTTCATGCGGCGCTGGAGCATTGAGGTTGAAGCTTGTCCGGCTTCGATTACGATGCGGATTGCCTCCTCCATCTTGCTGTCAACCTCAATTCCGTTCATGGAATGATCATCGCCGGCTCCTTCGCCGTTGAGTTCCTCGGCGGCAATGCGCTTGATGCGCTCCTCGATTTCCTCATTATACTTGGCGGTATATGACTTCTTGATAAACTTAGTGATGGCGTTGATTTCCTCGTCGCTTGCGTAGCCGCCCTGAACTCGGAGCGGATTTGGCGCGCCGACGGGCAGATAGAGCATATCGCCGCGGCCGGTGAGCTTTTCGGCTCCGCCAGTGTCGAGAATGATTCGAGAGTCCATATTTGAACCGACCTTTAGCGCGATTCGGCTCGGAACATTCGCCTTGATAAGACCTGTGATGACGTTCGCGGTCGGACGCTGGGTAGCGATTACAAGGTGCATTCCGGCGGCACGCGCAAGCTGTGCAAGACGGACGATGCTGTCCTCTACCTCACTGGGCGCGGTCATCATAAGGTCGGCGAGCTCGTCGATTGCGATAACAATTCTCGGCAGCTTCTCGGTTCCGACTTCAAGTCCGTTGACCTCGAGCTTCGGCGTTATCGTTTCGCCGTCCTCATTTTCGTAGGGAGGATTCTCCTTCATATATTCAAGGTTTTCATCTATGAGCCTGTTGTAGCCGTCGATATCCTTGCGGTTGAATTCCGCGAAGATTTTGTAACGGTTCTGCATTTCGTTTACAGCCCACGCGAGAGCACCCGCGGCTTTCTTCGCGTCGGAAACAACCGGGATAAGCAGGTGCGGAATTCCCTTGTACATTGAGAATTCAACCATCTTCGGGTCGATAAGCACAAGCTTGACCTCATCTGGGCTCGCTTTGTATAGAATGCTCACGAGCAGGGAGTTCACGCATACGGATTTACCGGAGCCGGTTGTACCGGCTATGAGCACGTGGGGAAGCTTTGCGATATCGGTGGTGACAATCTGACCGGATATATCACGTCCGAGAACGCAGTGCAGCTTGCTTGTGCCTGATGTGAACTCCTCGGAGTCGATAAGCTCACGCAGCGAAACCATGCTTCTGACCTTGTTCGGAACCTCGATTCCGACCGCCGCCTTGCCGGGAATCGGAGCCTCAATGCGGATTCCGTTCGCGGCGAGGTTGAGGGCTATATCATCGGAAAGATTTGTGATTTTATTAATCTTGACGCCCGGCGCAGGCTGGAGCTCATATCTCGTAACGGACGGACCGCGCGAGATGTGGGTAATTGTAGCCCTTACGCCGAAGCTCTCAAGAGTTGAGATGAGCTTTCTGGCGTTGGTGCGCATTTCTTCCTCGCCGTTGAGACCGCTGTTGTCAGCCATTTTGAGCAATCCGACGGGAGGATAATTGTATGCCTCGCCGGCGTACTCAGCCTTTTCCTGTCTGGGCTTGTATGTAATCTTGCTTTTCTTCCGGGGAGTTTTGGATTTTTCCTCGCCGGGTGCGTCATCGTTCTCAACGACCGGAACATACTCCGCCTTGGCGAGATTTGCCGCCTCGATTATCGCGTCAACGCTCGGCGGATTGTCGATAGCCGTATCAGGCTTGGAATCGTCGTCGATTGAAATGTCGATAACGCTTCTGGTGCGGCGCTTTTTCCGCTTTTTCTCTTCCGAATCGAGAGGAATGTCTATGTTCATCTGATATCCGTTGTCGTCAACGGGCACCGGCTGAGTTCTCACCCTTTGGTCTCTGCGGTCGCGAATGCGCTCGTTATGCTTCTCGGCGACCTCGGTTACCTTTTTGCCGAACTTCTTCGCGGTTCTGCCGATGTCGTTGAGAGAAATCCGGCAGATTATGAGAATCAAAGCCGCAAGCACAACGAGAGTGACGGCGATTGCCGCCGCTTTTCCGAACGCGAGGAGCATCGGATAGCCGATGATACCGCTGAAAAGTCCGCCGCCCGAGGTGAAATAGTGCTCGGAGGAAAAGCCCCTGCCGAACAGCTTGCCGAGAGCGACAAAATAGTTGTCAAATGTAAAGTTATAGTCACTGATAAGATAGACCGCAGTCTGAGCGAGCAAAACTATCGCAACGCACATCGCGACCTTCGTCTTGAAACGCGATATAGATTTTTCAAGCGCGGTTATCATAGAAAGGTAAGCGAATGTCAGCGGCACAAGAATCATGCCAATTCCGAATAAACCGAAGAAAAATCCGCGGAAGAACGTCCACACCGACGCGCCCCTGATGATAATCAGGAACAGAAAGATGAGCGCGGCTGCTGCGTAGAGAATCGCCTCCACCCTATAGTTGCGCTGTTTCTCGGGTTTCTGGGACTTCTGCGACCTGCGCCCGGCAGATTTTGAATTACTTCTTGTATTTTTCCTGTTTTTTCCTTTATTTTCAGCCTTGTTTGTTTTATTAGCCAAAGCCTTCACTTCCATTTTATGTAGTTAAAATCAGACGAAGCTGACGAAATTTCCGCTTGTCATCTCGTAGATACTGATACCGATAACAGCAAGTCCGACGATAAGAGTGTAGATTACGAATATAATCATCTTGTCGGTTTTGAGCAGCCACTTGAACAGAACAATCGCGAGATAACCGACAATCGCCGCGGCAACAACGCCGCATACTACTGCAATAATCATCTCGGAGTTGATTGTTGAGGTATCGACGTCCTTGACCTCAAGCACCGCCGCCGCGATAATCGACGGAATAGCGAGGATAAAGGTGTAGTCGAGAGCCGCCTGCTTGTTGATTCCCCTCATCTGACCTGCGGCAAGGGTACTGCCCGAGCGCGAAAGTCCCGGGAACAGCGCCGCGAAGAACTGGGTAACGCCGACAGTTAAAGCGTCAAGCACGCCGTATCTTGTTCTTCCGCCGCCCTGATATTCGTTATCGTTTTTGAAACGGCTGCCGGTTGCGCGCTTGCTGCATCGAATTCCGACAAAGAGCAGAAGGCTCGTCACAAGAAGCGAGATTCCGACTACGATGAAATATTGCTTGCCGGCGAAAAGCTCCGCGAGGTCTTTGACCTTCTCGACGCCGGGAGCGATCTCGGGAATAGGCAGGAACAGCAAGAACAGCGGAACCAGACCGATAATCAGCATAACGATGAGATTGCGGTCGCCGTCCATCTTAGACCACTTGAATTTGCCGGTGAAAATATCCTTGATAAGCAGGAAGAACGCCTTGATAAGTCTCCAGATAAGCTTGCGGTAAAAAATCAGAACCGCGGCAAGCGTACCGACGTGCAGCATAACGTCAAGAAAGAGATTCTCGTTTTCCATACCCATAAGATGCTGGGCAATGTTCAGATGTCCGCTCGACGAAACCGGCAGAAACTCGGTGAGTCCCTGCACAATGCCGAGAATGACATTCTGAATAATCTGTGTAATTAAATCCATATGTACCTCCGTATTTTCCGGAACAGAGAGCCTAGCTCTGCTGTTCCTCAGTTTTTTTGAAGTCTTCTATCATAGCGTAGAGACAGTCGCACGCCTTTGAGAGGGTTCCAACCTCGTCAATAAGACCTATCTCTACGGCTCTCTGACCGTCAAGAATAGTGCCGACGTCCATCACAAGCTCGCCGGTGTTCATCACAAGTCCCATATAATCCTCGCGGCTTATGCGGGAATTGTCAACGACGAAATTTGTGATTCTGTCCTGCATACGCTGATAATACTCAAACGTCTGCGGCACTCCGATTGTGAGCCCGGTGCTGCGCACGGGGTGAGCCGTCATCGACGCGCTCTTGGCGATAAAGCTGTGCTTGGCTGCGACCGCAAGCGGAATTCCGATGCTGTGACCTCCGCCGAGAACAATCGAAACCGTCGGCTTTCTCATTCCCGAGATAAGCTCGGCAATCGCAAGCCCTGCCTCAACATCTCCGCCGACCGTATTAAGGAGAATGAGAAGTCCGTCAATCCGGGGATCCTCCTCAATCGAAACAAGCAGCGGAATAACATGCTCATACTTCGTCGCCTTGCTGTTGTGAGGCAGAACATAGTGACCTTCAATCTGCCCGACAACGGTCAGGCAATGAATTACTCTGTCGCCTCTCATGGCGAGCACCGAGGCGGAGTCCTCTATCCGGTCAAAATGCTTTTCGTCAGCCGGATTGTCGTCCTTGAGCTCCTCGCCCTCCTCGCAGGGATTGGGCACAAGCTCGCCTTCTGTATCTTTTTTCTTGCACATAATATGCACCTCCGGGATTATTCTTCCCGCAAACAGGCGGATAATGTGCACACCTTGTTAAATTATAACATTCTATGCAATATAATTCAAGAAAATTAGCCTTTTTTCTATAGAAAAATTATTTTGCAGAAGAATTATAGTATGCTATACTCAGCTATCTATATGGAGTGTGATAATTTTTGGACGTGCAATTATGGCAAATAGTAGTTATTGTGCTATGTATTTTGCTGTCAGCCTTTTTCAGCTCGATTGAGACGGCGTTCTCCTTCGTGAATGTCATCAGAATTCAGAGCTACGCCGACGACGGCGACAAAAGGGCAAAAAATGTTTTATATATAACCGACCACTTTGACAACGCTCTCACGGCAATTCTCATTTGCAACAACGTCGTGAACCTCGGGTGCTCGTCGCTGGCTACCGCCGTGTGTCTTGAACTGTTCGGCGACATCGGTACCGCGATTGCGACCGGAGCGACAACGCTTCTGGTTCTCACGTTCGGCGAGGTTCTGCCGAAGTGTCTCGCCAAGGAGCACTCGGAGAAGTATTCGCTTGCAACCGCAGGAGTGCTGAAGGCAATCACGATTCTGCTTACGCCGATAGTTTTCTTTTTTGTCAAGCTCAAATCAGCGGCGGTTAAGATTGGCGGAACGAGCGAGGAACAGCCGTCCGTAACCGAGGATGAGCTCAAACAGATTGTTGAAAACATCGAGGGCGAGGGTGTTCTCGAGGAGGACGAGAGCGAGATGGTTCAGTCCGTGCTGGACTTTGACGACAAAACCGTGCTCGAAATCCTGACCCCGAGAGTTGACATGACTGCCGTGGACATCACGGAGGATCCGGAGAAGCTGCGACACATTGTTATAGAGAGCCGTTACTCGCGAATTCCGGTATATAAGGAGACAAGCGACCATATCATCGGTATTCTTCACACGCGCGATTATCTCGAAGAGCTTGCGTGCGGTCATGAACCGAATATCGGCAAGCTGATTCAGCCTGCTTACTTCATCTTCAACAACCAGAACCTTTCAAAAACTCTCAGCGACTTCAAGCGCAAGAGGCTGCACATTGCTATTGTCACCGACGAATACGGCGGAACGCTCGGAATCGTCACCATGGAGGATTTGCTCGAGGAAATTGTCGGCGAAATCTGGGACGAGGACGAGGAAATCGAGAACGACTGCACAAAGCTTTCCGACACCGATTATATCATCAGCGGAGATATGCCGCTTGAGGATTTGTTTGAGCTCGCGGAGATTGACCCGGACGACGTCGAGACCGACGCGGTAACTGTCGGCGGTTTCATCCTGGAGCACTACTCCTCTATTCCGCGCCGCAGAGCGAAATTCACATATGAAAACATGACGCTGACCGTTCAGCAGGTCAACAGCCAGAGAATCATTGCCGTTGACGTTCACATTGAACCAAGGGCTAACGAGGAAGAAGAATAATCATATTTAAAAAAGAAAAACAGCCATCGCGAAAGCGGTGGCTGTAACTTTATGTCAGAGTTTTCAAAAGCTCTTTTAATTCTTCTAAAGAATATAGGCAATTGAGTGCGGAAAGCAATGCATTAGTTGTGAGATATGACGGCATTCCGAGCTCTTTGAGCAAGCTCTGCCGGAGAGCTGCCGAGTTTGTTCTGCCTGTTAAGCCGAGCTCATAGAGGTCAGGCTTGGTAATCTCTCCGCGCGGCTTATTATCGCTCTCCCCTATTATCTCGGCACCGCTGCGGCGAATCGCTTCGATTATCACCTCGTCGCTGACGCCCTCGACACCGAGCAAGCCTTCCTTGGAGCTCTCGGGCTTGCGCTTTTCCTTGCCTTTAAGCTGAGGAATGTAGGCGTGCTTTATATCCGCGTTGCCGACCGCGCCGCGCAGAAAGTTTCTGATTACAAATCCGGCTGAATCGCTGTCGGTCAGAATCAGAATTCCGCGTTTTTCGGCTATGCGGCGAATAAGGCTCTGCTTTTCCCTGTCCTTGAAAAGTCTGAAGCCGCCTGTCTCAATAACAGGGGTATCGACTATGCCGCTAAGCTTGATTTTGTCGTATCTGCCCTCGACGATTATCGCTTCCCTCAGACTAATCATTTTTTCACTCCCGAATACATCAGAAGCTTTGCGACAAGGGTTTCGAGAAGAATTCTTCCGTCTACCCTCTCGCTTCTGAGACTGGCTGTTGCTTTGGTGATGTCGTCAACGCAATGTCTGAGCTCAGCGGTAGTAAGGGTTCGGGTTTTCTGATTGGCTTTTCCGAGGACAAACGCTCGTCCGCCGTAGCCGAACTCAGCAGCGATAGAGTTCGGATTCACTCCGCACTCAGCGGCAACTCTGGCTCTGTAGAAGTCCATATATGACATTGAGATGATACTGATGATTTCGTTCGGCTCGGCGCGCTGATAGAACAGCGTGTCAAGAATCGAGAAAGCCTTGGTGCTGTTCCCGGCAACAATTGCGTCGGTCAGATGAAAAATGTTGGCTTCCATGCGCTTTGAAACGAGCATTTCAATGTGCTCGCTTGTAATAAGTCCGTTGTCGCCCACATAGTTGCAAAGCTTGTCAAGCTCATTGCGGAGCGTGTGAAGGTCATCTCCGACATACTCCTGAAGCTTGTAGGCGTCAGCCTGCTCGAGCTTGATTCCGCGCATGTCAGCCCAGCGGATGAGCTGACGGACGAGGGAAATGTCGGTCTCACGGTTGATTGTGACGACCGTGCCGTTTGAAGCAATCAGCTTTTTGACCTTGTTGAAGCCTGCGCCGGGCTTTTTGGGCTCCTGCTCGAGCGTGGGCATTGAGAAAATGAGTATGGTCGTATCCGGGACATTCTTGATTATCGCCGTAAGCTGATCAAGGTCGTTTTTGTTAAGAGCGCTGATATCAAGGTCGGCAACGCGCACAACGTTGTATTCGCTGACAAACGGCGCGACCTGAACCGCAACGGCAATCTCGTCGAGCGAATAATCCTTTGAAAATGAATGAAAGTTGAAGTCCGCAGGCTCCTTGCCGACAAGCTTTTCGATAAGACCTTCGGTGTCGGCGCGGACATACATCTTTTCCTCGCCCCAGATGAGATACAGGTTATCAAATTGTTTCTGACTGATGAGCTTTTTTAGCTCCTTGCGTGTTATTTCAGGCATATAGTCCTCTATTTCAACGTAATAGTATAATCAGCATCAAGCAGCTTGGCGCCCGGAACGGATTTCGGAAGTTCCCTTCCCGTAGTCCAGATGAGGCTCTTGGCTGAAAGAAGCTCAGGCTTGTACGGTCTCCCTGAGAAGAAAACAAATTCTGCCTTCCTGTACTTTTCGGGGAGCTTATTAATGTTGCCGTATTTCGGTACAATTAATATCGTGGAGCATTCGCCTTTGATATACTGCCATGTCCTGCCGCCGATACTGAGAATTGTATCTGTAACTCCGTCGCCGAGGTCAACCTCGGCTGCATAGTAATCGCCGTAGGTTCGCACGCTGCCGTCGGATTTTGTGGCGACAAGCGCCGAGGTGTCGGTGTTACTATTATAATACATCATTATGTCCCTTACGTCAAACTTATCGAGAAAAATGTCGGCGTAGCTGTTCAGCGACAACGAGCCGTTCGGTATCAGCATATAATCAAATGCGGAGTGCTTGTACTTCAGCTTTTCGACTATCTTTTTCCTGCCGGAATATGAACCGCCGCAGGAGAGCACAGCGCCCGAGTCAGAGTTGTTCAGCACCGCGGTCACACCACCGGTTTTATAGAAGGTAATCGTAACTGCCCTTGAATTTACGGCGACATCATAGAAATAGAAGCCGCACAACACCGAAACTGACAGAACCGCGCAAATCAAGGTGACGAAACGTCTTTTCCCGAGCAGCGCTCCCGTGATCATCAGCGCAAGTATAATCGGAACCCAAATCACCGCTTTGGAAGGGTCGATAACAACCTGAGTGCTCGGAACCTGAGCCGTAGCGCACACAACAAAAATGATGTACTCTGCGACAAGCTTTGCGCAGAAAGCGAACGGATACGCGGCGACGAAAACATAAGGGATAAACCACAAAACAACCGCTAAAAGCGTCATAAACATCAGCAAAGTCACCGCAAACGAGAGCAGAACCGAGTTGAGAATGACAAGCGGATTGAACGTCCCGAAGGCTACAAGAGAAACCGGGACTACTCCCGCAAGCGCAGAAAGCGAAACGGCGAAAATCTGAACGAACGCGCGCCCGAGGAACATAAGTCTGAGGTGCAGAAGAACCGGAAGCTTTCTTCTGAATGACGATGCGGAGCGCTTTTGCTTATTAAGCTCTTTAATTCTGTTAAAGAAGTTTTCTTCAAATGTACCGATTATTCTCTTGTTGAGAAAAGCAATTCCCAGGACGGCGCCGAAGGAGAGCAGCATTCCGATGTCGCCGACCGAAAACGGATTGAACAGCGTAAGCGCAATCGCGGCAATTCCGATTCCCGTGAAGGTATCATACCGCAATCCAAGGCTCGCCGGCAGGAGCGATACTATTATCATGACCGCCGCTCTGACGGCAGATGACTGGAACCCGGTCACAAAGAGATATGCAAGAATAAAAGTTATAATGATTACGGTTCGGATTATTCGCGTGAGACGCGTTTTTCGGAGCGGAAACAACAGCAGAACCAATATTGATGCGATTATTCCCATATGCATTCCCGAAACGACAACAAGATATGTCGAGCCGGTGTCTTGAAAAGCATCATACAGCATTGGGGACATCGCAAATTTGTCGCCCAGTGTTACGGCTCGGCAAAGACCGCCTTCCTCACCGCCGACGAGCTCGCTTATACCATTAAGAAGCTTATCACGAATGACGGCAGGCAAATTCCCGATATCATTCCCTTTGCCTTTCTCGGTGCGGTACTTGCTAATCGGGATATATCCCCCGGCAATCAGGCGGTAGCCCTTTGAGATATAGTAGTTATTGTCACATCGCGTGAGCTCGGTTTTTAACGTGATTTTGTCGCCGTAATTTACGAGAATTGCCGCTTCGTTATGCAGGAGTATCTTGTGGTGAGCCTTTTTGCCGTCAATCTTGATGCTGTCAAGCTCATAGTAATACCCGTATCGGCTGAGCTTGGGCGATTGCCTGACAGTCGCGACAATCTCAGCGGTTTTTCCGTTGTAATCCTTCACGGAGTCATTAACCACACCCGAATAAACAGCAAAATATGAACACGCGAAAAACGCCGCCGCAAGAACCAGAACAACCGAAGAACAGTATTCGCGGAGACGCTTGATTATAAAGCAAAGCACGCCGAAAACCGTCAAAACAAGACAAATCGCGGCGAAAACATAGTAGTTAAAATAAAAAATGACCGCAAACGTACACAGCATGGTTATGCCGATGCACGCAAGCGGTCGTCTGTTCATAATTACACCTTACTTCGGAAAAACAGGAAGCTTTTCGAGGAAGATGATATCGTCGCGGTCAGCGGCGTCACCCTCGGCAAGAACAGCAGCCATACCTACGGTATTGCCGCCTGCCTTCTCGACAAGCTGTCTGAGAGCCTCGAGGCTCTCTCCGGTTGAAATAACATCATCAACGATGAGAACTCTCTTGCCCTTAATCTTGTTGATGTCATCAGTGCCGATATAAAGTCTCTGGATAGAGAGAGTTGTGATTGAGCGAACCTCAACGTTGATATACTCAGGCATATAAACCTTGAGCCCCTTGCGGGCTACAACATACTCGCCCTTCTCCTGACGCGCCATCTCATAGCCGAGCGGAATTCCCTTTGCCTCTGCGGTAACGATAACGTCGTGCTCGGGACAAAGCTTGAGAAGCTCTCTCGCGCTCGCCTCGGTAACTTCAACGTCGCCGAACATGATGAACGCGGCAATATCAAGGTGTTCGCTTACCTCGCAAAGCGGAAGCTCGCGCTCGCAGCCTGCGATATTAATTTTATAAAAATCAGCCATAACTATCCTCCGAAACTATATCTTACGCCATCTCAAGCCCGAGCGGCTTGCCGCCGAGAAGATGGAAATGAAGGTGGAACACGGTCTGACCGGCGTCCGCCTTGCAATTGTTGACAATCCTGTAGCCGTTCTCAAGTCCGAGAGATTTCGCAATCTCGGGAACCTTGGAGAAGATGTGAGCGATGTAAGCGCTGTTCTCCTCGGTAACGGCGTCGGCGCTGGGGATATGCTCCTTCGGAATCATAATCACATGAACGGGAGCCTGGGGGTTGACGTCATGGAAGGCGAGCATTTTGTCGTCCTCATAGACCTTTTTCGACGGAATTGAGCCGTCAATTATTTTGCAAAAAATACAATCCATTTTTCTCTCCTCGGATACATCAATATTATACTAACTATAATAATACAAATTCCGACTAATTTCAACAATTATTTTTTCGCGGTGATTTTTTTCTCCTCGCCGCGCAGAAGCCTGCCGATGTTGGCGCTGTGCTTGATTACGACGAACACACAAATTCCGAGCGCCGCAACTGTACAGAGAATGAAATACCACGGTTGATAGCCGCCGCTGAGCATATAGTCAAAGACGAATGTGAGCACAAAGGTGTACACCGGGAACATAATCGCTGCGATTATGCTCGCGAGCGAAATAATCTTTGAGCAAATAAAGATAACAAGGAACGTAGCCAGAACCAGCAGGAAAACTCTCCAGTCGGCGACGAGCATCATGCCTGCCGCGGAGACTATTCCCTTGCCGCCCTTAAAGCGGAAGAAAACCGGATAGCTGTGACCGAGAATGCAGAAAAATCCGCTGAGGTACTTTCCTATCATTATTACAGCCGGAGCGTTGTCGGAATGTCCTGCCATATACGCAAAGAGTATTCCGCCGATCGCAACGGCAAGAATCGACTTTAGCGCGTCGCAGACAATTGTGAAGATTGCCGGAACCTTTCCGACGCTTCTGAGCACATTTGTAAAGCCTGCGTTGCCGCTGCCCATATCACGGATATCCTTCTTGCCCTTGGTGACGATGCGCGTTACCATTATCGCGGTGTTTATGCTGCCGAGCAGATACGCCGCGACAAACGAAATGAGCAAAAGATACCAGTTCATTGATACGAATCTTAATACGCTGTCCATTTATTTTTCTCCTCTCTCTCTGATTACCATACGGATTGGAGTTCCGTCGAGCGCAAAGGTCTCGCGGATTCTGTTCTCGATATATCTCTGATATGAGAAATGGAACAGCTCCTTGTTGTTGCAGAATGCCACGAAGGTCGGGGGTTTTGTTGAGGGCTGCGTCATATAAAAAATTTTGAGACGCTTGCCCTTGTCCGAAGGCGGCTGAACGCGCGTCGTAATCTGGGCGAGAAGCTCGTTGAGTGTTCCCGTTCGGATTCTCATGGCGTTGTTGGCTGCTACGGTATTTATCAGTGTAAAGAGGTTGTCGACCCTCTGACCTGTCTTGGCGGATATAAACACTGTCGGAGCCCATGACATGAACGCGAATTCTGTCGCGATGCGCTTTTTGAACTCGTTCATGGTGTTGGTGTCCTTCTCGATGGAATCCCACTTGTTAACAGCGATTATGCACGCCTTGCCTGCCTCGAGCGCAAGCCCGGCAACCTTTGTGTCCTGCTCGGTCACTCCTACGCCGGCGTCAATCATTATTACGCAGACCTCGCTGCGCTCGATTGCCATTTTTGCGCGGATTATGCTGTACTTTTCAATCTCGTCAACAATTTTTGACTTGCGGCGGATTCCGGCGGTGTCAATGAAGTTGAACCTTCCGAAACGGTTTTCAACGGCGGTATCGATGCTGTCGCGCGTTGTTCCGGCAATATCGGAGACGATACACCTGTCCTCAGATGTGATATAGTTTACGAGCGAGCTTTTGCCGACGTTAGGCTTGCCGATTACGGCAACGTTAATGGCGTCGCTCTCCGCGTCGTCGGCGGCTTCATCGGGAAGATTAGCGAAAACCTCGTCAAGCAAATCACCGGTTCCGTGACCGTGAACAGCCGATACCTGAACCGTGTCGCCGATTCCGAGGTTATAGAACTCATAAAAATCAGGCTCAGGCTCGCCGATGGTGTCGCATTTGTTTACGCAAAGCACAATAGGCTTGCCCGAGGTTCTGAGCATGTTTGCGACCTCAAGGTCGGTTGACACAAGCCCTGCCTTCATGTCGGTTACAAGCACGATAACCTGCGCCGTGTCAATCGCGAGCTGTGCCTGACGGCGCATTTGCGAAAGAATGACGTCATCGGACTTGGGCTCGATTCCGCCGGTGTCGATAACAATCGCCTTGCGGTTTTGCCACTCAAGCTCGCCGTAAATTCTGTCGCGTGTTACGCCGGGAGTGTCGTCCACAATCGAAAGTCTCTGCCCTATTAACTTGTTGAACAACGTGGACTTGCCCACGTTCGGTCTGCCGACAATGGCAATTACGGGTTTTGACATAGAATCAATCCTTTTTCAGAATTTCCGCAACAAGGGCTTCGCCGCTGTTCTCGGTTACTCTGACGTTTATATTCAGTTTTCGGCGCACATCGTCAACGCTCGTGTCGTCAAGGAAGATATCTCCCTCAAAGCGGAGCATACACGACGGAATGAGCAGCTTGTCGCCAAGCTCCCTGCCGCTGAGCTGCTCAATCAAATCGCCGCCCGTGACAAGTCCGGTGACGTCAATTTCTCCGCCGAAAAAGTTGTTTTTGATTTTGTATACGTTTATTTTTATATTCGGATATTTTTCGTTGATCAGCGAGAGATTATCCCTGAAATGCTCATACGGACACTCACCGCACGCGACTGAAACAGTATGGCAGAGCGAGCCGTCGCCTTCGAGCTCTTCGAGCGCAAACTCGATTTCCTCACGCTGGAGAGTTATGAGCCCTACGCCGTTTTCGAGCGCCGGATAGCCCTCGTAGTATTCGGGCTTTGGGAGCTCTCTTCCTGCCTTTATATAAAATTCATCGGCGGCATATACGGTTCTTCTCCCGTATTTTTCGAGAAACCTGTCGCCGTACTCCTCTATTATGTCGAGGGTTTGAGCCGCGGTCTCGGCGTTATAGGGTGTGAGCTTGAAGAGCTTTTCCCTGTAGCGGGTAAGTCCGACCGGAACAACCGCCACACAACCGACGCCGAGCGCTTCGAGGTCGGTCAGGGTTCTTCTGAGCTCGTCGCCGTCGTTGATTCCGGGGCACGCGACAATCTGACAATTGATGCTGAGCCCTGCCTCGGCAAAACGCCTGAGCGCGTCAAGGCTTGTGCCTGCAAAACGGTTATTCATCATCTTGCAGCGAAGCTCGGGGTTGGTGGTATGAACCGAGACGTTAATCGGGCTGATGTGCATTTTAATAATGCGGCTGATTTCATGCTCGGTAAGGTTCGTGAGAGTTATGTAGTTACCGAACAGAAACGAAAGACGGCTGTCGTCGTCCTTGAAGTAGAGCGACTCGCGCATTCCGCCGGGGAGCTGGTCGATAAAGCAGAAGATACACTTATTGCGGCAGGAATGCTCCTTGTCCATGAGATAAGTGTCGAACTCAAGCCCGAGCTCCTCGTACTCGTCCTTCTTTATCTTGATATGCCTCTGCTTGCCGTCGGGCTTCTGAATCTCAAGCTCGAGCTTTTTGTTGACCTGATAAAAGCGGTAATCAAGCACATCGACAATCTCGTTGCCGTTGATTGAGATGAGAACATCGCCGCCCGAAACGCCCTTTTTTGAGGCGCGGCTGCCCGGTTCTACGTCTTTTATTGTTACGGACATAACGCACCTCCTCTGTTTTGGGGTTTGAAATTAAAAAACAATAGGGCGGCATTTAACGCCGCCCAAATGCATTTGATTACTTTGTTGTTGCGTCGTCCATAACTACAACCTGTCTGCCCTTGTACTTGCCGCAAGCTGTGCAAGCCTTGTGGGGAGCAGTGAGAGCACCGCAGCTGGGGCACTTTGTGAGTGCGGGAGCCTTGATTGTGTAGTTAGCTGAGCGTCTGGAGCTTTTTCTTTTGTGAGAAGTTTTTCCGGTAGGTACTGCCATTTGATTTTCCTCCTTGATGATATAATATGTTAGTCAATAAGCTGTTTGAGGATTTCCAGTCTTGAATCGACCGCGTTCTTCGCGCAACCGCAGCTTTCACGGTTAAGGTTCGCACCGCAATCGGGGCAAAGTCCCCTGCAATCCTCCCTGCAAAGGAACTTGCTCGGCAAGTTCAGGAGAATGTCGGAAGTGATAACCTCGTCAAGCTCAAGAGTGTAATCCGGGGTTTCAATATAGTCATCGTTTTCTTCGTCAACCAGCGAGACCGCGAGTCCGTGAGTAAAGCTGAGCTCCATATGCTTTGTGATTTCATCAAAGCACCTGTCGCAACGGGTGGTATAATCAAAAACCGTATTCAGCCTGAGCTCCACGAGCCCTGCTCTGTTGACCGCCTGAACAGCAACGCTGACGGGCGACTTGAATGGATAATCGCCGTTAATGTCAACATCACCGAGCGGCAAGGAATAGTCAAGCTCGAGCTTGCTGCCGTCGTTGAGAAAGACGTCTTTTAGCTGAAGAAGCATAACGCACCTCCACTGATAACGTATACTAAAACGCTATTTGATATTATACAAAAAGCAAACCGTTTTGTCAATATATTATTTCAAGGATTTGCGATTTTTCTTGAATAACATTTTCGGGGTAAAGCGAATGTAGATTTTCAGCCTGTAAACATAGTTAATCTGAACCCCGAGAAGGAAGATATACATCATATAATACGTCCAGAACATAAAGCCTGCGACGCTCGCGAGACTGCCGTATACATTGAACCCGTTGAAGGATTTTATGAAGATTTCGATTCCGAAGGAGAAAAGCTCCCACGCAAGCGCGATGAATACGGCGCCCGGCAGCTGAACGCGGAATTTTGAAAACCGCTTGTCAGCCACTCGCCTGCGAAGATAAAGCTTGAGAGCAAACGCAATCAGAATTGCCGAAAGAACGACTAATAAAACGTTCCTGAGCGCAAAGAGAACTCCGAGCGCATAAGGAAGCTTGCTGACATAAGGAGTTATAAAGCCTTCAACGAACCTGAGAACCACAAAGCCTGCATAAGCCACAAGAATAACAAGCAGCATGAAGATTGTGTAGCCCATCGAAAAAAAGCGGCGCGCAATCCACGGTCTGCTGTCGTCAATCCTGTAGATACGGCTGATTCCGTCAGTCACGGAATAGAGCCCCTTGCCGGCTGACCACAACGAGATGATACCGGTCACAACAGCAACTCCGGACGCGCTTTTCAGAGCTTCTTCAACGATATTCTTCAAAAAGGGCATGAAATCAAGCTGCGAGCCTGCTTCCGTCTCAAAAGACTTGAGAAACGCGGTTGAGCCGTTATTGAAAATCGACAGTATGGCGATGATGAACATTATAAACGGAACGAACGACAAAATGATGAACAACGCCGAATAGCCCGAGATTGCCGGCACGTTATCGGCTTTGTTCTTTCTGAGGATATGTCTGATGTTCCGAAGGATGACAAAGAATGCCTTGATTAGTCTTTTCATAGTTAATATTCTAGCATGTAATTATATGGATTTCAAGCGAATTATAAGTAATTGTCTGCGGACGATATAAAAGAAGAAAGCGCGCGGAACAAAGCCGCGCAAGAAAACACAAAGCACGTTTAGGAACAATTTCTTCATTTCGAATCCGGTCAGGATTTTGTTCATTCCAAACCAAACGGCACTCTGGATGAGAGCGTTATCTTTACAGACGTATGAAAGGACAGCAAGTCACAGCCCAAACAAGACTTTGATAGGAGAAGTCAAACCACAGGGTAGAGATAAAAAATATCCAGTCAGGATTTTGTTCATTCCAAACCAAACGGCACCCACTTGTGGGTGCTCTGCTACGCTTGTTACGGCGGATAGATTGGAAAAGGCGCATCAAATCCAACGGCGGGAAAATGCTCACGCAGGAGCATTTTCTTTTTCCGCCTTTCGAATCCAGTCAGGATTTTGTTCATTCCAAACCAAACGGCACCC
>CAMHHL010000022.1 GCA_946184925.1 uncultured Clostridia bacterium
AAAAGAATCTTAATTGCTTCATTAAAAACAGCTAAAGAACCTAAATAGTTTTCGTTAGTTCAAACCTTTGACGCGTATCTGCTGAAAAAATCTTTTGTACGCATAGACAGAAACGCCGTAACTGACGTTACGGCTCAATGAATAGTGAATAATGAATAGTGAATAATTTATAATCAGGCAAGCCTTAAGCGTTTCCGGTGTATTATTCATTCTTCATTATTCACTATTCTTTATTTAGTAAAAATATGTGAGCGTTGAAAAACGCTATAATCTTGGATAGAAAAACAGTTTGATAGGACATGAGCGCACAGCTCAAACAAAACGACTGAGAGGAACACGAAAACTACAGGATGGGCAAAAACGTTTGATAGGATATGAGCGCACAGCTCAAACAAAACGATTGAGAGGAGCACGAAAACTACAGGATGGGCAAAAACGTTTGATAGGATATGAGCGCACAGCTCAAACAAAACGACTGAGAGGAGCACAAAAACTATAGGATGGGCAAAAACGTTTGATAGGATATGAACGCACAGCTCAAACAAAACGACTGATAGGAGCACGAAAACTATAGGATGGGCAAAAACGTTTGATAGGATATGAGCGCACAGCTCAAACAAAACGACGGAGAGGAGCACAAAAACTATAGGATGGGAATTAAAAAAATTGATTTGGTGACAGGGTTTCTTGGCTCGGGCAAAACGACATTTCTGAAGAAGTATGTCAGATTCTTGCTTGACCGCGGGCTAAAGGTCGGAATACTGGAGAACGACTACGGCGCCGTAAACGTTGATATGATGCTCCTGTCAATGCTTGCGGGTGAGAATTGTCAGCTCGAGACCGTCGCCGGCGCATGTGACAAGGACTGCCATATCAGAAGATTCAAGACCAAGCTTATCGCGATGGGAATGAGCGACCTCGACAGGGTGATAATCGAGCCCTCGGGCATTTTTGATATTGATGAGTTTCTCGACGTAATGCACGAGCCGCCGCTCGACCGCTGGTACGAAATCGGCAGTGTAATCGCGATTGTTGACGCTCAGGCGGAACTGCCGGATTCGGAGGAATCCGAGTTCTTCATGGCGTCCGAGCTTGCCGACGCAGGAATGCTTGTGTTCAGCAAGACGAGGGGAATGTCTCCGGAACAGCTTCGGGAGAAGCTCAGCGGTATTAATAATATAATGAAAAAGGTTCAGTGCGACAGGAGCTTTGATTCCGCACTGATGAAGGACTGGGACGAGCTCGGCGACAGCGACCTCGAGGCGGTGATGAACAGCGGATATTATCCGGCTGATTTCGTCAAGAGCTTTTCCGAGTACGAGGGCTATCGCTCGGTGTATTTCATGAACCGCGGCTTCACGACGGAAGAGCTCCGCCGGAAATCAGCCGCGCTGTTCGCGGACAAAGCCTGCGGAAACGTCATGCGCGTCAAGGGCTTTGCAACGGACGGCGACGGGTGGTTCGAGTTCAACGCCACAAAAAACAACGTCCGCATAGAACCGCTCGACGCGGCGCAGGACGTTGTGATTGTGATTGGAGAAGATTTGAACGAAGAAAGAATAAACAGGGTGATTAACAATTAGCAATTAGCAATGAGCAATTAGCAGTTGAGAGTTGAAAGCGTGACGAGCAAGTTGTAAGCGGTAAGTTGTAAGTGGTAAGTTGTGGTCGGGCAGACAGATTGTGAGTTTCTCACGTCTGTTGCCCGACCGAATTTTTATGCTTGCTGCGCAAGCAGCATTTAAATCCGGTCGGGCACCCGGCGCTTTTGTACGCGCCGACCTATCTACTCGACCACAATTTTCAACTTTCAATTTTCAATTTTCAATTTAAATCTTCTTTTCTTCCCGACCTTATTATTATGCTTGCTGCGCAAGCAGCATATGAATATGGTCGGGCACCCGGCGCTTTTGTACGCGCCAACCTGTCTGCCCGACCACAATTCTCAACTTTCAACTTTCAACTTTCAACTTACAACCTAATTGCTAATTGTTAATTGTTAACACCAAAGGCGTTAAAACTCTATACCAAACCTCGCCTGCACACCTTTGTCATATGGGTGGCGGATTTTCTTCATCTCGGTGATGTAGTCCGCAAGCTCCAGGATCCGCTCGGGCGGATTGTGTCCGGTCATAACGACCTCGAGACTTTTCGGAGCGTTCGATACGAATTCGTACACATCGTGCTCGCTGATCATCTCAGCCTCAACCGCCGAGAAAATCTCGTCAAGCACTATCATGTCATATTTTTCGGTCAGAGCCTTCGTCACGCTCTCGTCAAAAATTTTGCGGAAGAGCGAGGTTGCCTTTGCCTTTTCGGTTTCGTCCATCTGATATGTGAATTTAAGCTCCACCGGACAGAACGTCAGACTGATGTTCTCGGTGTGGCTCAGCGTGTGCCGCTCGCCCGAAAATTCGGTCTTGAGAAACTGCACAAACAGCACCTTCATCCGGCTTCCTGCCGCTCTGCACGCAAGCCCGATTGCCGCCGTTGTTTTCCCCTTGCCGTCGCCGTAATAGATGTGTATCATAGTCCGCTCTCCCCGAAAATTTTATTATACTATTATAATATTATTATTTTCATTTTAATTCAAGTGTGATATAATAATTTTCCGAAAAATTTTTCAGAAGGTGATTTTATGAACAAAAAGAGAGCGTGGTTCGTCCGCATTGTCGCGCTGGTGTGCGCGGCGCTGCTTTTGGGCTCGGTTTTTGCCGTGGCAATCTTCGCCGGCAAGTGATTGGCAATATTGCACAAAAATCCGCTGAAAATTTCTGCAATAATCTCCATATCAAAATTGTCATTTTTTGCCCTGTTTTTATTGATTTTCCGTGTTTTATATAGTATAATGTTCAAGCATGATTGCGATATAGGGGTATTTTGCGCCTTTTTCGCAATCTCGACTGCACAATGATATGCGTTGAAGCGGGAGGTTGCAGCCCACTGAGGCTGGTTTTTCCGTGGAGTATGTCCGATTTTAAACCGGGCGAAAGTTATAGTGTTCAAGAGGGACGGCTAATTTGAGTTGCTATGCCGTTTTAGGCTTGAACTGTGTCTGAACGTAACCGGTTAGCTGAAAGTTAATCGGTTTTTAAAGGGCAAGCCGAGGGAACACCCGGCTTTGTGGAAAGTTCAGAAACGCCCGCCAAATTTTTTAAGGAGGCGACGATAATGGCAGTCAAAGAAAAAATTCGCATAAGATTAAAGGGTTACGATCATCAGTTGGTCGACAGCTCCGCCGAGAAGATTGTTGCAACAGCAAAGCGTACAGGCGCTCGTGTTTCGGGTCCCGTTCCGCTTCCGACTGAGAAGCAGGTTGTCACAATCCTCCGTGCTGTTCACAAGTATAAGGACAGCCGCGAGCAGTTCGAAATGAGAACCCACAAGCGTCTTATCGACATTTTAAGACCGTCAAACAAGACAGTCGAAGCTCTTATGAGCTTAGAGCTCCCTGCCGGTGTTGACATCGAGATTAAGCTTTAATCTCTGCCAACCTACAAGCAGACAGGGTCAATGTCGGGGAGGGATTAATGCCCCCGAACCGACCAATAACCTATAAGGAGGAAATAGACATGCAAAAAGCATTAATCGGCAAGAAAATCGGTATGACACAGATTTTCGACGAGGCAGGCAAGGTCGTTCCTGTTACTGTTGTTGAAGCAGGTCCGTGTGTTGTTTCAATGAAAAAGACAGTAGAAAACGACGGTTACGCAGCGGTTCAGCTCGGATTCGGCGATGTAAAGCCCAACAAGGTCAACAAGCCTATGGCGGGTCACTTCGCGAAGAACGATGTTGCTCCCAAGAAGGTCCTCAAGGAGTTCCGCTTTGACGACACAGACGCTTACACAGTAGGCGACATCGTTAAGGCTGACGTGTTTGAGGCAGGCGCAAAGATTGACGTCACCGGCACCAGCAAGGGTAAAGGTTACGCAGGCGTTATCAAGCGCTGGAATTTCCACAGACTTAAAGAAACCCACGGTACAGGTCCGAACGCGCGCAAGGGCGGTTCAATCGGTATGTGTTCATCCCCCTCGAGAATCTTCAAGGGCAAGAAGATGAACGGTCACCTCGGTGCTGAGAAGGTCACAATCCAGAACCTCACAGTAGTCAAGGTTGACGCTGAGAACAACCTCATCGCGATCAAGGGCGCTATCCCCGGACCGAACAAGGGCATCGTAGTTATCAAAGATGCTGTAAAAGCTTAAGAAGGGAGGACTTTAAATGCCAAGTATTAACGTAGTAGATATGAAAGGCAAGAACGTAGGCACAGTTGAGCTTGCGGATTCTATCTTCGCTATTGAGCCTAACACAGCCGTTATGCATCAGATGGTAGTAAGCTACCTCGCAAATCAGCGTCAGGGCACACAGTCTGCTCTCACAAGAGCTGAGGTTTCCGGCGGCGGCAAAAAGCCGTGGAGACAGAAGGGCACAGGCCGCGCCCGTCAGGGTTCGACAAGAGCTCCCCAGTGGACTCACGGCGGTATCGTGTTCGCTCCCAAGCCCAGAAGCTATTCCTTCTCCGTAAACAAGAAGGTAAAGAGACTTGCCATGAAGTCAGCTCTCTCTGCTAAGGCAGCGGAAAGTGAAATCATCGTCGTTGACGCAATCAAGCTCGACGAGTTCAAGACAAAGGTTGTCGCAGAAATGCTCACAGCCATCGGCGTTGACAAGAAGGCGCTCATCGTTCTGCCCGAGGTAGACAAGAAGGTCATCAAGTCAGCTGCCAACATCAAGGGCATCAAGACCGCTCAGGTCGGCGAGCTCAACGTTTATGATATCTTAAACGCCGACAAGCTCGTTATCGTAAAGGATGCCGTAAGCAAGATTGAGGAGGTATACGCATGATAGCTCAGGATATTATCATCCGCCCGATCATCACCGAGAAGAGCATGATGGGTGCTGTAGACAAAAAGTACACCTTTGAAGTTGCGAAAACAGCTAACAAGATTGAAATCGCAAAGGCTTGCGAGGAACTTTTCAAGGTTAAGGTAGCCAAGGTTAACACCGTCAACGTGCGCGGTCACTTCCGTCGCCAGGGCGCTAACAACGGCGGCTACACAAAGTCCTGGAAAAAGGCAGTTGTTACTCTTACTGAGGACAGCAAATCTATTGAATTTTTTGAAGGCATGATGTAATACCGAAGAGCCGGGGAGCTACGCTGATTAAAGAACAGCAGAGCTCACAAGGCTTGACAGAGAAGCCCGAGGCTTCATCATTATTCGGTATTTAGAACGTATGGGGAACGCCATATCCCCGCAAAGCCATCATGAGGAGAGTGAAATAAATGGCTATTAAAGTTTATAAGCCGACGATTAACTCCATGAGAAACCGTTCGGTTACTGACTACTCCGGTCTTTCAAAGGTTGCTCCCGAGAAGAGCCTTCTTGCTCCGTTAAAGAAGCATTCCGGCCGTAACAGCTACGGCAGAATCACTGTCCGCCACAGAGGCGGCGGCAACCGCAGAAAGTATCGTATTATTGATTTCAAGCGTCAGAAATTTGACGTAAAGGGTAAGGTCGCTTCAGTTGAGTACGATCCCAACCGCAGCGCTTTCATCGCTCTCGTAGAGTACGAGGACGGCGACAAGGCGTATATCATTGCTCCTGAGGGAATCAAGGTAGGCCACATCATCGAGGCAGGTCCCCACGCGGACATCCTCCCCGGCAACGCCCTTCCGCTCAAGAACATCCCCGTTGGTACATTCATCCACAACATTGAGCTCTATCCCGGACGCGGCGCTCAGCTCGCCCGTTCCGCCGGCAACATGGCTCAGCTTATGGCTAAGGAGAACGGTCTCGCGCTTCTGAGACTTCCCTCCTCCGAGCTCAGAAACGTTCCCGAGGCTTGCATGGCAACAATCGGTCAGGTTGGCAACACCGACCACGAGAACGTAAAAATCGGTAAAGCCGGCCGTAAGAGAAACATGGGCTGGAGACCCACAGTCCGCGGTTCCGTTATGAACCCGAACGACCACCCCCACGGTGGTGGTGAAGGTAAATCACCTGTCGGTCGTCCCGGACCTGTTACCCCTTGGGGTAAGCCCGCTCTCGGCTACAAGACACGTAAGCATCATAAGCAGAGCGACCGTCTCATCGTTCGCAGAAGAAACGGTAAGTAAGACTGGAAAGGAGCTTGTAAATTATGAGTAGAAGTACGAAAAAGGGCCCTTTTATCCAGCCTAAGCTTTTGAAAAGGGTTCAGGAAATGAACGAAAAGGGAGAGAAGAGAATTCTCAAGACATGGTCAAGAAGTTCTACAATCTTCCCTGATTTTGTAGGTCACACATTTGCTGTCCATGACGGACGCAAGCATGTTCCCGTATATGTAACCGAGGATATGGTTGGTCACAAGCTCGGCGAGTTCGCGCCCACCAGAACCTTCAAGGGACATAGCGGTTCCAAGACATCATAAGGCGAAGGGAGAGTATTGCAATGGAAGCTAAGGCATATGCAAAATATGTCCGTATGTCACCCCGCAAGGTGAACCTCGTCCTCTCACTCATCAGAGGCAAGGACGCAGAGCTTGCGGAAGCTATTCTCAAGAATACCCCCAAGGCCGCTTGCGCGCCTGTTCTCAAGGTGCTCAAGTCCGCAATGGCAAATGCTGAGAATAACCACGATATGGATGTATCTAAACTTTATGTTGCGTCCGCAAACGCAACAGCAGGCCCTATCCTCAAGAGAATCCGTGCGAGAGCTCAGGGTAGAGCATTCAGAATCAACAAGAGAACATCCCACATTAGCCTTGTGCTCAAGGAAAAAGAATAAGGGGAGGTTAATAGTATGGGACAGAAAGTTAATCCGCACGGCTTACGTGTAGGTATAATCAAAAACTGGGATTCACGCTGGTTTGCTAACAAGAAGGACTTCGGCGATATCCTCGTAGAGGACTACAATCTCCGCAAAACCCTCAAGAAGCAGCTCTACGCCGCAGGAATCTCCAAAATCGAAATCGAGCGTGACGGCAAGAGAGTTCGCCTCCATATCCACTGCGCAAAGCCGGGTATGGTAATCGGTAAGGGCGGCTCCGAGATTGAGAAGCTCCGCGTTCAGTGCGAGAAGTTCCTCAACAAGCCCGTCGCAATCAACATCGTAGAAATCAAAAACCCCGACCTCAACGCTCAGCTCGTTTCCGAGAGCATCGCTGCTCAGCTTGAGAAGCGTATCGCTTATCGCCGCGCTATGAAGCAGGCAATCAGAAACGCCATGAAGCTCGGCGCAAGAGGTATCAAGGTTCAGTGTTCAGGCCGTCTCAACGGCGCTGAAATCGCCAGAGGCGAAACTTATCACGAGGGTACAATTCCGCTCCAGACTCTCCGTGCCGACATCGACTACGGCTTTGCCGAGGCTGACACAACCTACGGCAAAATCGGTATCAAGGTATGGCTCTACAAGGGCGAGGTTCTCAACGAGAACAAAGGCCGCAGAGAGCGCAGAGAGCGTCGCGAAAACAACCGCGGCGAGCGCAGAGAGCAGAGAGACAGAAAGCCTCGCAGGGAAGGGGGCAGAAAATAATGCTGATGCCTAAGAGAGTAAAGTTCAGACGTGTTCACAGAGGACGTATGACAGGCCGCGCACTCCGCGGCAACAAGGTAACTTACGGTGATTACGGCCTTCAGGCATTAGAGCCTGCCTGGATCACTTCCAACCAGATTGAGGCTGCCCGTGTAGCTATGACTCGTTACTGCAAGCGTGTCGGCAAGGTTTGGATTAAAATCTTCCCCGACAAGCCCGTAACAGCAAAGCCTGCCGAGACTCGAATGGGTTCCGGTAAAGGTTCACCCGAGTACTGGGTAGCAGTTGTAAAGCCCGACAGAATTATGTTTGAAATCGGCGGCGGCGTTGACGAGGCGACAGCCCGCGAGGCTATGCGTCTTGCAGCCACAAAGCTCCCGATTAAGTGCAAGTTTGTCAGAAAATCAGATCAGGAGGTTGAGCAGTAATGAAAGCATCTGAGTTAAGAGAATCTTCAATCGACGAGCTCCAGACAAAGCTCAAGGACCTGAAAGAAGAGTTATTTAACCTTCGCTTCCAGCTTGCCATCAATCAGCTGGAGAATCCCACACGCATCAAGGCAGTCAAGAAGGACATCGCGCGCGTTTCAACCGTGCTCCGCGAGTTCGAGCTTGCCGACGCAGAATAAGGAAGGAGGACATAACAATGGCTGAAAGAAATTCAAGAAGAACAACCATCGGTCGTGTCGTTTCCGATAAAATGGACAAGACAATCGTCGTTCTCATCGAGGACAGCGTAAAGCACCCGCTCTACGGCAAGGTTGTTAAGCGTTCACGCCGCCTCAAGGCTCATGACGAGAACAACGAGGCTCACATCGGCGACCGCGTAAAGGTTATGGAGACACGTCCTCTTTCCAAGGATAAAAGATATCGTCTCGTCGAGATTGTAGAGAAAGCTAAGTAAGGAGGAACACACTGTGATACAGCAGCAAACTTTATTAAAAGTCGCTGACAACACAGGCGCAAAGGAACTTATGTGCATTCGTGTTCTCGGCGGTACAAGAAGAAGATATGCTAACATCGGTGATGTAATCGTTGCCTCCGTCAAGAAGGCAGCCCCCGGTGGTACAGCAAAGAAGGGCGATGTAGTCAAGGCTGTCGTAGTCCGCAGCGCCAAGGGCGTTCGCCGCGACGACGGAACATACATCCGCTTCGATGAAAACGCAGCAGTTATTATCAAGGAAGATAAGGACCCCAAGGGTACCCGTATCTTCGGACCCGTAGCGAGAGAGCTCCGTGAAAAGGGCTTCTTAAAGATTCTTTCCCTCGCTCCGGAAGTACTTTAATGGAGGTGTCTCAGAATGAATAAGGTTCATGTAAAAACAGGTGACACCGTAGTTGTATTAAGCGGTAAGGACAAGGGCAAGAAGGGCACCGTTCTCGCGGTTTCCCCCTCCGAGCGCAAGGTAATCGTTGAGAAAATCAACATGGTTTCCAAGCACGTCAAGCCCAAAAGAATGGGTGAGCCCGGCGGAATTATCAAGGCTGAGGGCGCTCTCTATGCCGACAAGGTTCAGATTGTCTGCCCGCGCTGCAAGAAGCCCACAAGAATCGGTCACAAGCTCTTTGAGGACGGTTCAAAGGGTCGTATCTGCAGAAAATGCGGCGAAGTAATCTAAGGAGGATATAAGAAATGGCAAGACTTAAGACTTTTTATGCTAACGAAGTTGCACCTGCTCTTATGAAGAAGTTCTCCTACAAGAGCGTAATGCAGATTCCGAAGCTCGACAAAATCGTTGTAAACGTAGGCGCAGGCGAGGCAAAGGACAACGCTAAGGCTATCGACGCTATCGTTAACGATTTAGGTATTATTACAGGACAGAAGGCGCTCGTATGCCGCGCCAGAAAGTCCGTCGCTAACTTCAAGCTCCGTGAGGGTATGCCCATCGGCGCTAAGGTTACACTCCGCGGCGAGAGAATGTATGAGTTCCTTGACAGACTCTTCAACGTTGCTCTCCCCCGCGTAAGAGACTTCAGAGGTATCAACCCCAACTCCTTTGACGGCAGAGGCAACTACTCAATGGGTCTCAGAGAGCAGTTGATTTTCCCTGAAATCGACTATGATAAGGTAGACAAGGTCCGCGGTATGGACATCTGTTTCGTTACAACCGCAAAGACCGACGAAGAGGCTCGCGAGTTACTCACACTCATGGGCGCTCCGTTCGCAAAGTAAGGAGGGATTGTTGTGGCTAAGACTTCTATGAAAATTAAGCAGAAGAGAAAGCAGAAGTTCTCTACTCGCGAGTATTCAAGATGTAAGATCTGTGGTAGACCACACGCCTACCTCCGTAAATTCGGTATCTGCCGTATTTGCTTCCGTGAGCTCGCTTACAAGGGCGAGATTCCGGGCGTAAAGAAAGCAAGCTGGTAAGCAAGGGAGGTTAAAGGTAATGCAGATTACAGATACAATAGCTGATTTACTTACAAGAATCCGTAACGCTAACTCAGCAAAGCACGATACTGTCGAAATCCCCGCCTCAAACCTCAAGAAGGACATCTGTCAGATTCTGGTTGACGAGGGTTATATCAAGAACTTCACAGTAATTGAAGACGGTAAGCAGGGCGTTATCAAGGTAACACTCAAGTACAACGAGGGCAAGACTCCTGTTATCACAGGTCTTCGCCGCGTTTCCAAGCCCGGCTTGCGTATTTATTCTAACGTAGAGGACATGCCGAAGGTTATGAAGGGTCTCGGTGTTGCAATCATCTCAACATCAAAGGGCGTCATGACCGACCGCAAGGCTCGCGCTGAGCATGTGGGCGGCGAGGTTCTCGCATATATCTGGTAATAGGAGGTGCGAAAATGTCTCGAATTGGAAGAAAACCTATAAATATTCCCGCCGGTGTCGAGGTTAAAGTCGACGGTGGCGTAATCGAAGTCAAGGGTCCCAAGGGCACCCTCGACTACAAGTTCAACCCGGCTATGAAGGTTGAAGTAAACGGCGCAGAGATTAATGTTACACGTCCCAACGACGCAAAACAGAATCGCTCGCTCCACGGACTCACCCGCACGCTCATCGCCAACATGGTGACAGGCGTAACGGAGGGCTACAAGAAGGAACTCGAGGTCAACGGCGTTGGCTACCGTGTTGAGAAGAAGGGCAAGCAGTGCATCATGAACCTTGGCTATTCTCACAAGGTAATCGTTGAGGACACCGACGACATCACAATCGAGGTTCCCTCTCCCAACAAAATTACTATCGTCGGCATTGATAAGCAAAAGGTAGGTCAGTTTGCTGCCGAGGTTAGAGAGAAGCGTCCGCCTGAGCCGTATAAGGGCAAGGGTATCAAGTACGTTGACGAACATATCCGCCGCAAGGAAGGCAAAGCCGGCAAGGGCAAATAATTAAGGAGTGAATGACAAATGGTAAACAGACCGGATACTAAAAAGGCTCGTCTGAAAAGACACAAGAGAGTTCGTAGTAAGGTTAGCGGCACAGCCGAACGTCCCCGTTTATGTGTATTCCGCTCCACTAACAACATTTACGCTCAGATTATTGACGACGTAAACGGTGTTACTCTTGCTCAGGCTTCAAGCCTCGATAAGACCATCACAGGTAACGGCGGAAACAAAACAGCAGCCCGCGAGGTCGGCAAGCTCGTTGCTCAGCGCGCTGCCGAGAAGAACATCACCGATGTCGTATTCGACAGAGGCGGAAACATCTACCACGGCCGTGTTCAGGAATTGGCCGAAGGCGCCCGTGAGGGCGGCCTCAACTTCTAAGAAAGGGAGGAATTACTTTGGCTAAAGATTTTGAAACAACAAAGGAGCTCGTTGAGAGAGTTGTTACCATCAACCGAGTTTCCAAAACAGTAAAGGGCGGTCGTATCTACAAGTTCGCGGCTCTCGTAGTTGTCGGTGACGGCGAAGGCACAGTAGGCTTCGGCATCGGCAAGGCAGGCGAGGTTCCCGACGCTATCCGCAAAGGCATCGAGGACGCCAAGAAAAACCTTATCCACGTATCTCTCCGCGGTACAACAATCCCTCACGAGATTATCGGCGCATACGGCGCAGGCAGAGTTCTCATGAAGCCCGCCGCTCCCGGTACCGGTGTTATCGCCGGCGGTCCCGTTCGTGCGGTTGTTGAGGCTGTCGGAATCCGTGACATCAGAACAAAGGCTTTACGCTCAAACAACCCCTGCAACGTAGTTCGCGCTACACTCCAGGGCCTCGGCGCTCTCCGTACCGCTGAGGAGGTTGCCGCTGTCCGCGGCAAGTCCGTAAAGGAAATCTTATAATAAGGAGGTTGCAAAGTGAAGATTAAGTTAGTAAAGAGCCTCATCGGCTCCAAGAAGGATCAGATTGCAACCGCCAACGCTCTCGGTCTCAAGAAAATCGGCGACGAGACAACTCAGCCCGATAACGAGGCAACCAAGGGCAAGATTGCAAAAATCAACCACCTCGTAGAGGTTACAGAAGCATAAGGAGGTGCGAAAATAATGAAGTTATTTGAACTTTCACCTGCCGAGGGCTCCAAGAAGAGCGCAAGAAGAGTCGGCAGAGGTCACGGCTCAGGCTGGGGCAAAACAGCCGGCAAGGGACACAAGGGTCAGAAGGCTCGTTCCGGCGGCGGAGTACGTCCGGGCTTTGAAGGCGGTCAGATGCCGCTTCAGCGTCGTCTCCCCAAGAGAGGATTCAACAACATTTTCGCAAAGAAAGTTATTACTGTTAACCTCTCCGAGCTCAACCGTAAGTTTGAGGACGGTGCAGACGTCACCGTTGAGACTCTTGCCGAGAAAGGAATCGTCAAGAATTCCTTCGACGCTGTAAAGATTCTCGGCAACGGCAAACTCGACAAGAAGCTCAATGTCAAGCTTGCTCCCATTGACGAGAAGCTCGTGAAGATTCACGACAAAACGACCAGAAAAGCGGCAGGTGACAACAGAGAGAAGAGAGTTGTTCTCCCTTATTCCCAGTCCGCCAAGGCGGCGATTGAAGCTGCCGGTGGAAAGGCTGAGGTGATTTAATTGTTTAAAACAATTAGGAATGCGTGGAGCATTCCGGATCTCAGAAGAAAAATCATTTTCACATTACTCATCGTAGTATTCTTCCGTATCGGTTCGGTCATTCCTGTTCCGTTCCTCGACATGGAAGCACTCAAAAATCTCATGCTCGACAATGGTGTAGCCAACGGTAACACTGCTCTCGCTTATCTCGACACACTGTCGGGTGGCGCGTTCTCCAACGCGACAATCTTCGCGATGGGCGTTACCCCCTACATCAACAGCTCGATTATCATGCAGCTGCTCACCGTTGCCATTCCTCCCCTCGAGAGAATGTCAAAGGAAGGCGAAGCAGGCCGTAAGAAGATTGCGACCATCACACGTTATGTAACCGTCGGTCTCGGTCTTATTCAGGGCTTTGCTTACTGGTGGTACCTCCAGGCTAAGGGCGTCACAATCTACAGAGACGGCTTCGGCGTTTGGTACACAGCTATCATCATCATCCTCGCCTTCACAGCCGGTACCGCTATTATGATGTGGTTCGGCGAGCAGATCAATGAGAAGGGTATCGGTAACGGTATTTCAATTCTCCTCTTCGCAGGCATTGTTGCCCGTATGCCCTACACACTCAACCTTCTCGGCAGATTCTGGTCTCTCGCATTCGACGAGACAAACCCTTCCCCACAGTATTTCATCCTCGTTCCGCTCTGGATTATTGTGTTCCTCGTTGTAATCTGGGTTATCACCTTTATGCAGGACGCAGAGAGAAGAATCCCCATTCAGTACGCGAAGCGAGTTGTAGGCAGAAAGATGTACGGCGGACAGTCCAGCCACCTTCCCATCAAGGTTGCGCTCGGCGGTGTTCTCCCGATTATCTTCGCTTCCTCAATCCTTTCAATTCCGAGTACAATCGAGGCATTCGGCGTCAAGCCCGACAAGGGCTTCTGGGCAGGCTTCTTTGCCGCCTTCCAGTCAACCGGCTGGCTGTACATGACATTGTACTTCGTTTTGATTATAATGTTCGGTTATTTCTACACAACCATCCAGTACAATCCTGTTGAGATGGCTAATAACCTCAAGCAGAACAACGGCACAATCCCCGGAATCCGTCCGGGCGCGCCCACTGCTGACTTTATCAAGAAGATTCTCTCCAGAATTACACTTATCGGATGTCTCTTCCTCGGCTTCATCGCTGAGTTCCCGCTTATCTATTCCGCACTCACCGGAATGGGCAACATGTCAATGGGCGGTACCTCGATTATCATTATCGTCGGCGTTGCTCTTGAGACGACCAAGCAGCTCGAATCTCAGATGATGATGCGCCACTACAAGGGCTTCCTTGATTAAAGAAAGGACAGGATTATGAACATTATCATGTTAGGAGCTCCCGGCGCGGGCAAAGGCACACAGGCTGCTGTCCTCTGCGAGAAGCTCAACATTCCCACAATTTCCACGGGTAACATTATCCGTGAAGCGCTGAAAAACGGCACAGAGATGGGTCTCAAGGCTAAGTCCTTTATGGACGCCGGCCAGCTCGTTCCCGATGAGGTTGTAATCGGCATCGTCAGGGACAGGCTCAAAGAGGATGACTGCAAGAACGGCTATATCCTCGACGGCTTCCCGAGAACCATTCCTCAGGCCGAGGCTCTGGACGCTATGGGTGCAGACATTGACTGCGTTATTGACATTGAGGTCAAGGACGAGGTCATCGTCAACCGTCTGTCCGGACGCCGCGTCTGTGAAAATTGCGGCAGACCCTATCATATCGAAAGCCTCAAGCCGAAGGTAGACGGGGTATGCGACGATTGTAACGGCGCCCTTGTTCAGCGCAAGGATGACCAGATTGACACTATCAAGAACCGTCTCGACATCTACCACAAGGAGACCGAGCCCCTCGTCAAGTACTACGAGGCTCAGGGCAAGCTCAAGGTAGTTGAAGGCAAGGATACCGTCGCTGCTACAACCGAAGCAGTGTTCAAGGTAATCGGGGCGTAAAATGGTAATAGTAAAGACAGCACGCGAAATCACTCTGATGAAGGACGCTTGCAGGATCTCTGCAAACGCCCTGCGTGTTGCAGGTGAATATGTCAAGCCCGGCGTCACAACGTACGAGATTGACAGAAGAGTCCGTGAATACATCGAGAAACAAGGCGCCAAGCCTTCGTTTCTCGGTTACGGCGGATTCCCTGCAAGCGCGTGTATTTCCGTAAACAATGTAGTCATCCATGGCATACCAAGCAAGAAGCAGGTTCTCAAGGAGGGCGACATCGTCTCAGTCGATGTCGGCGCGTTCTACAACGGCTATCACGGCGACAACGCTTATACCTACGCATGCGGCGAGGTAAGCGAGGCAGCCCGGAGCCTCATGGACGTAACGAGAATCAGTCTCGAAAAGGGAATCGAGGCGGCGCTCGCCGGAAATCGCGTAGGCGATATCGGCAGCGCGGTTCAGAAGTATGTCGAAGCTCGCAGTTACTCGGTGGTACGAGACTTTGTCGGCCACGGCGTAGGTGCGAAGTTACATGAAGACCCCAGTGTTCCGAATTTCGGCACAGCCGGAAGAGGAGTGCGACTTCTCCCTGGAATGACAATTGCCATCGAACCGATGGTGTGCGAGGGCAGCTACGAGGTTGAGGTTCTCGACGACGAGTGGACCACCGTCACAATGGACGGCAAGCTCGCCGCTCACTATGAGAACTCAATCGCAATCACTCCCGACGGACCCGTTATCCTGACGGTTCCGGGCTAAGGGTGACTTATGGATATAACCATAGGCAGCGTAGTAAAATCCAAGGCAGGGCGTGACAAGGACAGCTTCTATGTTGTGCAGTCGCTCGAGGGCGGCAGGGCTTTTCTCATCGACGGAAAATACCGTCATCCCGAAAACCCAAAGCAGAAAAACATAAAGCACCTTGCCCCGACCAAAACGGCAGTCAGCCTGCCGCAAACCGACAAACAATTGAGAAAATTGCTTAACACATTCACTCAGGAGGATTAATATGTCAAAACAGGATGTTCTCGAAGTAGAGGGCAAAGTTGTTGAGGCGCTTCCCAACGCTCAGTTCAAGGTGGAGCTTCCCAACGGTCATGTAATATTAGCTGTCATTTCCGGCAAGCTGAGGATGAACTTCATCCGAATCCTGCCCGGAGATAAGGTCACGGTGGAGATGTCTCCCTATGACCTTACCAGAGGAAGAATTACCTGGAGAACCAAGTAATTCAAAACTACCGACTATCTGATTTTTTAGAAAGGAATGATTACAAATGAAAGTCAGACCTTCTGTAAAGAAAATTTGCGAAAAGTGCAAAATCATCAAGAGAAAAGGTAAGATTCTTGTGATTTGCGAGAACCCGAAGCACAAACAGCGTCAGGGTTAATTGGAATTTCAGGGGCAAAAGCCCATATTTTAGAATTTTTATGGAGGTGCACTAAATGGCTCGTATAGCAGGTGTTGACTTACCGAGAGACAAAAGAGTCGAAATCGGACTCACATACATCTACGGTATCGGACGTAAAACTGCAACAGACATTATTGCTGCAACAGGTGTTAACCCTGACACTCGTGTCAGAGACTTGACTGAAGACGATGTTTCAAAGCTCAGAGATTATATAGAGAAAAACTGCCGCGTTGAGGGTGACCTTCGCCGCGATATTGCTTTTGACATCAAGAGACTTATTGAAATTGGCTGCTACCGTGGCGTTCGCCACAGAAAGGGACTCCCTGTAAGAGGTCAGCGTTCCAAGACTAACGCTCGTACACGCAAGGGCCCGCGCAAGACAATGGCAAATAAGAAGAAGTAAGGAGGAAACGCTATGGCAGCACCTAAAGGTAAAAAGACTGTTCGCCGCCGCCGCGAGAAAAAGCACATCGAAAAAGGCAGCGCGCACATTCAGTCTACATTTAACAATACAATTGTTACAATTTCTGATACAAACGGTAACGCAGTTTCCTGGGCGTCAGCCGGTGAGCTCGGCTTCCGCGGTTCGCGTAAGTCCACTCCCTTCGCTGCTCAGTCAGCTGCTGAGACTGCCGCAAAAACCGCTATCGACTTCGGCATGAAGAGCGTAGAGGTTTATGTAAAGGGCCCCGGTCAGGGTCGTGAGGCAGCCATCCGTGCGTTACAGTCCGCAGGTCTTGAGGTTACTATGATTAAGGACGTAACCCCGATTCCTCACAACGGATGCCGTCCTCCCAAGAGAAGACGCGTATAGTATTTAAAGGAGGAATAATTTATGGCTAAGAACAGACAGCCCATCGCAAAGCGCTGCAGAGCTCTCGGTATCTCTCCTGCAGTAATGGGTTATTCGGGCAAGTCTACTTTCAGAAACCCCAACGGTAACTCAAGAAGAAAGAAAAGTGAATACAGCCTCCAGCTCACAGAGAAGCAGAAGGTCAAGTTCATCTACGGTATTATGGAAAAGCAGTTCCGCGCTTACTATGAAAAGGCTGAAAAGGCTCAGGGTAAGACCGGTTCCGTTCTCCTTACTCTCATCGAGCACAGACTCGACAACGTAGTTTTCCGTCTTGGCCTCGCAGGCACAAGAAGAGAGGCTCGTCAGCTCGTTAACCACGCTCACTTTACCGTCAACGGCAAGAAGGTTAACATTCCTTCCTACCTCGTTAAGGTCGGCGACGTTATCGAGGTTAAGGATTCGAGCAAGCAGTCCAACCGTTTCAAGGCTCTCGTTGAGGCTAACAACGTCACAGCTCCCAAGTGGCTCGAGAAGAACGCCGACAAGCTCGGCGGCAAGGTTATCGCCGAGCCCGAGAGAGAGGACATCGACTTCCCGGTAGAAGAGCATCTCATTGTCGAGTTGTACTCCAAGTAATCCGAACATTCCTTTCCTGCCCTTTTCGGGGCGGGAATGCGAAATCCGCTTTTGCGGTTTCTTAAAGGCAGATTACAAATACGACAGCCTGCGGGCTGCCTAATAAGGAGGATTCGCTAATGATAGAGATTGAAAAACCAAGAATTGAAACAGAAGAACTCACCGACGACGGCAGATACGGCAGATTCGTTGTTGAACCGCTCGAGCGCGGCTTCGGCAATACGCTCGGCAACAGCCTTAGAAGAGTGCTGCTCTCATCACTTGAGGGCTGCGCCGTAACCTCTATCAAAATCGACGGTGTTTTACACGAGTTCTCAACAATCCCCGGCGTTAAGGAAGACGTCACCGAGATTGTACTTAACATAAAAAGCCTCGTTCCCAAGCTCCTTGACACTGCCCCCAAGACAGTGACACTCAGCGCTGAGGGCCCCTGCGAGGTTACAGCTGCCGACATCACACACGACGCCGAGGTTGAAATCCTCAACCCCGAGCTCCACATCGCTACACTCGGCGAAAACGCCAAGCTCAACATCGAGATCAACCTCGACCGCGGCAGAGGCTACGTTCCGGGCGAGCGCAACAAGCTCATCGGCGGAAACAACGTTATCGGCACTCTTCCGATTGATTCAATTTATACACCTGTTTTGAAGGTCAACTATACCGTTGACAACACCCGTGTCGGTCAGATTACCGACTATGACAAGCTCACGCTCGACGTCTGGACAAACGGTGTTATCAACGCCCAGGAGGCGGTTTCCCTCGCGGCTAAGGTTCTCACCGAGCACCTCAACCTCTTTGTAAACCTCTCCGACAGCGTCACAAACAGCGAGATTATGGTTGAAAAGGACGAGAAGGGCAAGGAGAAGGTTCTCGAGATGACTATCGAGGAGCTCGACCTTTCGGTTCGTTCGTTCAACTGTCTCAAGCGCGCAGGCATCAACACGGTTGAAGACCTTACAAACAAAACCACAGAGGATATGATGAAAGTTCGTAACCTGGGCAGAAAGTCGCTCGAGGAAGTAGAGTTCAAGCTCGAGAGCCTCGGCTTCAGCCTCAAGAAGGAAGACGAATAATCCTTTTATAAATTTCAGAAAAGGAGGAAAAACCTATGCCAGGTTCAAGAAAGCTTGGAAGAACCACTGCCCAGAGAACAGCTATGCTCCGCGCAATGGTAACCTTCCTGTTGGAAAAAGGCAAGATTGAAACCACAGTCACCCGTGCCAAAGAGGTAAGCTCAATGGCTGAGAAGATGATTACTATATCCAAGACAAACACCCTCGCTAACAAGCGTCTCGTTATGAAGTTTGTAACAAAAGAGGATGTCACAAAGAAGCTCTTCGACGAGATCGGCCCCAAGTATGCCGACAGAAACGGCGGCTACACCCGCATCACAAAAATCGGCCCCCGTCGCGGCGATGCAGCAGAAATGGCAGTAATCGAGCTGGTTTAATATCTGTTTACAAAGGCTTCCTTCGGGAAGCCTTTTTTTCTGTAAGTTGTAAGCACCAAGCCTTCCCTTGGGGGAAGGTGGGCGATTCGCTTGCGAATCGGTCGGATGAGGGACTACTTTTCCGATACATCTCAGTTTATTGTTACAATAACCAACATTTAACAGAAACCGTGATATAGAGTAAAGAATACTCCTTATCAAAAGCACTTCTTGCAAAAACGTAGTCCCTCATCCGTCACCGCCAACAAGTTGTCGGCGACACCTTCCCCCAAGGGAAGGCTTTTGACGTTTGATAGGAAGCTAGACACACAGCCCAAACCAAACTTCTGATAGGAGCACTCACGTAACAGGGCAGAGAAAGAAAAATTGCGTTTTGAGGGGAAAAGTGGTATAGTAAAATCGGTGGTAATATGAAGAAGAAATATATGGGCGTTGTGATGATAATCGTCTCGGCGTTCTGTTTTGCCTTGATGAATATGTTCGTGAGACTTTCGGGCGATTTGCCGACGCCGGAAAAGGGATTTTTCCGCAACCTTGTCGCCTTTGTTTTTGCGCTCGTAATAATGCTCAAGAACCGCGAGAGCTTTCACTTCCAAAAGAAAAACCTGCCGCTTTTAATCGGCAGGTCGCTTGCGGGAACAATCGGTATCCTCGGCAATTTTTATGCTGTTGACCGTCTCGCGCTCGGCGACGCGTCAATTCTGAATAAGATGTCGCCGTTTTTCGCGATACTTTTCTCGCTGATATTTCTCCGCGAAAAGCTGAAGTTTCCGCAGGCGCTGATTGTTTTCGGCGCTTTTGTGGGCGCAATGTTTGTCGTCAAACCCAGCTTTGCGAACGCCGAGCTGCTGCCGTCAGTCTGCGGATTTCTCGGCGGCGCCGCCGCAGGCGCGGCGTATTCAATGGTTCGCGCCCTCGGCAAGAGGGGAGAGCGCGGCAGCTTTATTGTGCTGTTTTTCTCGGGATTCAGCTGCCTTGCGATGGTTCCGTTTATGATTTTTAATTTCAAGATGTTCACCCCGGTGCAGCTTGCTTTCCTGCTGCTCGCCGGTCTTGCCGCCGCCGGAGGTCAGTTTTCCATCACCGCCGCATATACCTACGCCCCTGCGCGCGAAATCTCAATCTATGACTACAGCCAGATTATCTTCGCCTCAGCGCTTGGATTTATGGTTTTCGGCGACATTCCGGACGTGTTCTCGCTCGTCGGATATGTGATTATAGTCGCAATGGCAGTGGTGATGTTTTGGTATAACAACAGAAGTTGAAAGTGGAAAGTTGAAAGTTTCGGTCGAGAAGATAGGTCGCATATAGAAACAACGCCGTATAGCCGACCGGATTTAAAATGCTGCTTGCGCAGCAAGCATAAAAATTCGGTCGGGAACAAAACGTAAGTATCCCGCAATCTGTCTGCACGACAATAACTTTCAACTTTCAACTTTCAACTTTCAACTTTTTAAAATATCGTCTGCACCAGCACCATATACAAAACGGTGCTCACGCCTATGCTCAGCAGGACGTTGCCCTTCCAGAAGTGCAGCGCAACCGTGACGGCTATGCAAATCAGCTCGGGGATTCCGTGGGAGCCGCCGAGGAAGTTAACAGTGCTTACGCAATAAATCAGCAGAACGCTGATGAGCGCCGGGGGAAGGAATTTTCCGAGATACTTAATCCACTTTGCCGGTTCCTTGCCTCTGCCGAAGAAGAGGAACGGAGCGTATCTTGTGGCGGCTGTCACGAGCGCCATTGCCGCGACGATGCCAATGCTTTTCATGAAATCGCTCATAGTATCTCCTCCCTCTCGAACCTCGGGCGCAGACACATCAGAACAACCGATACGGCGAGCAGTGCAGGAATCAGGAAGTTGTCGGCTCCGAGTACAATCAGGCTGATTATCGGGAGCACAAAGCCAATCAGCGCAGGCAGATGGTTTTTGTGAGCCTTCCACTGCTCAACAACGAGCACCGCGAACAGCGCCGTCATAACAAAGTCAATTCCCTCGGTGCTGAACGGAAGGATTCCGCCGATAACAGCGCCGAGCACGCCGCCGATTATCCAGTAGCAGTGATTGAGGAAGGTCACCGAGGCATAGAACGCCTGACGTGTGATTCCCTCGGGCGGAGCCTCGGTTGAGAGAATGGCGTAGGTTTCGTCGGTCAGCCCGAAGATGAGATACCATTTCAGTCCGCCGATTTTGTGATACCGGTCAATCATCGACAGCCCGTAGAAGAAATATCTGAAATGAAGCAAAAAGGTCAGCAGCATAACGTGCGGAATGCCTGCTCCCACCGCGAGCAGCGAGACAATAAGGTACTGCCCGGTTCCCGAAAAAATAAATATGCACATAAAAAATGCCCAGACCGCGTTGTAGCCCGCCGCCTGAAGCATAACGCCGAACGCGAAGCCCAGCGGTATGTAGCCGAATAATACAGGTAAAGAGTATTTGAAGGATTTTTTGATTGCAGTGAGCAACTATACCTCTCCTTTTCACAAATGAGAGAGGGCTGTCCCGGAATGCTCCGGTCAGCGCTCCCTAGCCTTAGTAAAATATATCAGTTTTGAAAACAGGCTTACTGCTCGTCCCGTTTTTGTCTTGCGACCTGTCTGCCGCGTCTGTAGCGGAATAGGATGTTTTCAGCCCATTCGCGGTCAATGCGGATGAAGCCCTTGAGCTTTTTGTCCTTGACGGCAAGCTCGTTGACTACGCTGACGGACTTTCCGTAAATTTCCAGCCTTGCGCTCTGAACGTAGGGCTCGCGCTCAGGACCGATAAAGTACGTGAAGCCCATGGTGTTGTTCTCGGTGTTGTACATCGAGAGATAACCCTCGCGCACAGCCTGAACCTCGAGCTTTCTGGCAACCGCCTGCGAGATGACGAGCTTCGTCAGCTCAACCGCCATGTCGCTGAGACCGCTCTCAAAAATGAAAATCTTCTCTTTGAAGGTGTTGAAGTCCGGCACAATCCGCTTGTCGATGTGCTTGAGCGTCTTGAAGCGTTCCTCAAGCGCTTTGTCCGCAAGCTGAAAGTGGTCAATCTTCGGAATAAGATAAACCATGAAGCGGTTTTTCATATCGTTATAAAGCACCGGATATGTCAGCCGGGCGGTGTGACCGCACTTTTTGCACGTAAAGCGGAAGAGGCTCTCGTTCATAGCCTTTTCTCTCAGCTCGGGGTGAGAGGTGACGTTAATGCTCGTGTGAAGCTCAACCTCAGTAACGGCGTCGCACTGAGGACACACCACTTTCTTTTTTATAATATTGGGTTCAGCCATAAAAATACCTCGTTTCTAATAGACATTTTATCATTTATGGCGCAAATGAGCAAGTAATTTTCAAAAAAACATTGATTTATTGCGAATTTTCTGCGATAATAATAGTATGTAAAAATTAAAAGCAAAGAGGAGACTTCTATGGCTATTTTAGATACTGTTAAAAACGGATTTGTTACCGCGGTGGATACGGTCTCTGCCGTAACACAGACTATCATCGAGCGCAACCGCCTCAACGCCCAGCTCAACAGGCTCCGCGCCCTGATGAAGAACGAGTGCGAGATGATTAACCGCGCTTACATCACTCTCGGCAAAAAGTACTACGAGAATAAGCTCAACAACAAATCGGACGCATGCGAGAACGAGCAGGAGCTCTTCGAGATTATCCGAAATTCAAAGGAAAATATGCGCCGCGCCCGCGAGCGTTACCGTCAGCTCATCGACGCCCAGAACGTTGATGTCGTCAAAACATATGACATCGCCGACCTCGAGGACATCACCGTTGCGTGCTCAAACGAGGACGAATACGAGGCTTCGCCCTTTGAACAGCCGGCTCCCGCGGCACCTGCTCCCGAGACGGAAGTAGGCGAAGCTGACAGCTTCTGAGGATAATGTATAAGAAAAGCCGCCGATAGCGGATCGCTTTGGTGGTTTTAGCAATGAGACGTTACAAAAATTACGAAAAGGTTACGCTCGTGTAACCTTTTCTTCTTTTTTGCGTAATTAATTCACAAAGACCTTGTTTTTGAATTTTTTTGAGCTAAGGAAGTCGAAATTTGCAGGAATTTTTTCAAAAATGCTCCAAAAGGTCGAAATATGCCACGTTAAGATAGTGGCGAATTTACACATTCTTTATGTTCAATTAGAAAATACTGACAAATTTAGATAAAAACGCCGCTATCTTGGATAAAAAGATGGTGAAAACTCTGTATTTTTGCCGTTCGCTTGACAATTGGTAACAGATTTGTTACAATGTTAGCGTTGTTTGTGTTATGTTGAATGAAAAGATGGATAGTTAAGCGCTGACAACGGTTATTCCGCAAACGCCGGTTATGAAATGTGCCGGCAGTCAGCCGAAGATTAAGGAGTATTTTATGAATAAGCATCACTTATTAAGCAGAAGAGTTTTTGCAGGCATGTGTGCCGCGGTTATCGCTTTCTCGGCGACACCCGCGTTCGCTGCTTCAAAGACAGAGTCAGCGGAATCCAATGATTCCGAACCGGCGGTCAGCGACATTGCTGCCGACCCCGAGCTCACAATCTCGCTTAATAAAACAAAGGTCAACGCCAAAACGGGTAAGAAGTTCTCCCTCAAGGCAAAGACAAACCTGGACGGCTACAAGGTTACGTTCAGAAGTACCAACAAGAAGATTGCTACTGTTTCATCAAAGGGCGTAGTAAAAACCAAGAAGAAGGGCTCCGCGAAAATCGTTGCCGAGTGCAGCGGCGCGAAGGCAGTCTGCAAGGTTAAGGTCAAGGTTGAGGAGCCTGCCGGTAATTCAATTACAGACTCAAAGATGGCGGCAGTCGCCTCAAGAGTCGGCTGTCAGACCGATTACGCTTACGGTGAATCAACGGTAATGTGCAGCGCGTATTCTTTCGCGTATGCTAATTTACAGGTTACCGGTTCTTACAGAAGCGCAGGAAGCTACTGGGTTGGCGGCGCAGGCTGCGGCTGGTACGGCGGTACATATTCAAAGTACGGCTCTGCCAAGACAATGCTTGCCGCTATCAAAAAGCAAATCGACAGCAACAAGGCTTGCGTCGGTATGCTCAGATGGGGCGGCGCTGACACACACTATGTAACCTTCTACGGGTACACAGGCAAGGGCGACAGTCTTGACGACTTCAAGATTCTCGACCCCTGGTACGGAAACCTCACAAAAGCAACAGGCAGCTACGGCTACTGCTGGAGAGGTTACCATGTAGTTACAATCGACTAAAAAATTCCCCGGCTCAGCTGAGCCGGGAGTTTTTTTGTGGTGAGTTGTAAGTGGAAAGTGAGCGGAAACGCACCGAGCCTTCCCTTGGGGGAAGGTGTCAGCCGTAGGCTGACGGATGAGGGACTACGTTTCTGAAAGAAGGGCTTTTTTAATGCGTAATGCGTAATTCGTAATGCGTAATTAATTAGCAATTAGCAATGAGCAATTAGCAATTAACGTAGCGGAAACGCACCGAGCCTTCCCTTGGGGTGAGGTGTTGTCCAAAACTTGTTTTGGGTAACAACACCCATACCTTGTGTTGAAGGTGTCGCCGACAACTTGTTGGCGGTGACGGATGAGGGACTACGTTTTTGCAAGAAGTGCTTTTGATAAGGAGTATTCTTTACTCTATATCACGGTTTCTGTTAAATGTTGGTTATTGTAACAATAAACTGAGATGTATCGGAAAAGTAGTCCCTCATCCGACCGATTCGCAAGCGAATCGCCCACCTTCCCCCAAGGGAAGGCTTTTGACGTTTGATAGGAGCAGTTGTCACAGCTCAAACTCCGCCTTTGATAGGAGAAGTCACGTAACAGGGTAGAGATAGAAAAAATTTAAGGATAATTTAAGGCTTGTCCTTTATATTTATAATTGATATAATAAGACAAAGGGGATGAGTTCGTGAATATTCTTATTGTTGAGGACGAAAAGCGGCTTGCAAAGGCGCTCAGACAGATACTTCTGGAACAAAAATATATGGCGGACGTTGTCCACGACGGCAACGACGGTCTCGATTACGGGCTGAGCGGAATCTATGATTTGATAATTCTCGACGTCATGCTTCCGTACCGCGACGGCTTTGAGATTGCGGCAGAGCTTCGCCGCAATAAGGTTGAAACGCCGATTCTCATGCTCACCGCCAAGGACACAATCCACGACAAGGTCAGCGGACTCGACAGCGGAGCGGACGACTATATGACAAAGCCCTTCGCGCCCGAGGAGCTCCTCGCCAGAATCAAGGCGCTCACACGCCGCAGGGGAGAGGTCATCCTTGACGAGACCGACTTCGGCGACTTCAACTTCAACGCGTCCACCAGCACGCTCTCAAAGGGCTCAAAGGAGGTTCATCTCAACTTTAAGGAAGCCGAGATTATGAAGCTCCTCATAGCCAACCGCGAGATAATACTGTCGAAGGAGGACATCATCACCAAGGTCTGGGGCTACGACAGCGACGCCGGCAGCAACAACGTCGAGGCGTACATCAGTTTTCTCAGACGCAAGCTCAATTTTATAAATTCATCAACTGAGATAAAAACCGTCAAAAAGCTCGGCTACAGATTGGAGACGCGAAATGATTAACAGACTCAGAAGGCACATCATCCTCGTGAATATGCTGCTTGTCGGAATCGTTATCCTCATGATTTTCTCAGTCGTCTGCGTCAACAGCTACTCGAATGCCTACGGTGAGCTCGAGCGAGGGCTCAATCAGGTGATTGAAAAGAACACAAAGACGATGAACAGCTTTTTTGACTTTCCCAAGCCCGACGACGCGGATGATGACAGCGATGATACTGAGGACAGCGACGACGAAACCGCGCCGCAGATTATCGGCAGACCGGATATGCGCGGCGACCACCCGATGCAGCTCAGCTCATACATTTTCGTCGAGGTTGACGAGGACGGCAATATCCTCGACAGCTACGAGAGCAACGTCACAATAGACAGCGAGGATCTAAAGAACTGCATCTCAACTGTCCTCAAAAGCAGCGACAGAAACGGTCAGATTTCCGATTACGGCCTTGCCTATTGCAAAAACACCGATTTTGATACAATCAGAATTTCCTTTGCCGACACCGGCAGCGTCTATAACACGCTTTGGAACACGGTCGTCGTGAGCGTCCTGCTGTTCTTCGGCAGTATGCTCGTGATTTTCCTCATAAGTCTCGGACTTTCGTCGCTCGCCGTTAAACCGGTCAAAAAGGCGTGGGAACAGCAAAAGCAGTTTGTCGCCGACGCTTCCCACGAGCTGAAAACTCCGCTGACGGTCATTCTCGCGAACAACAATATTATGATGTCGCATGAGGACTCAACGGTTTCCGAGGAGCGCCAGTGGCTCGAGAGCACCGAGGAAGAAGCCCAGCACATGAAAAAGCTGATTGACCAGATGCTCTTCCTCGCCAAGTCAGACGCGGGCACAAATCAAATCGAGCTCAGCGACGTCGATTTCAGCGAGATTATCGAGGCGGCTTCGCTGAACTTTGAGCCGGTCGCTTTTGAAAAATCGGTCATGCTGGAGTCCGGGATTACGCCCGGCGTAGTGCTCAGGGGCAACTCGCTTCACCTCAACCAGCTCGCGCATATCCTCATTGACAACGCCGTCAAGTACTCATCGCCCGACACAACGGTCAAGCTCTCGCTCAGCAAAAGCGACAGCGCGGTTGAGTTTTCCGTCAACAACTTCGGCAGCGTTATCCCGGAAGATGAGCTCGAGCACATCTTCGACCGCTTCTATCGCGCCGAGAAATCCCGAACCACAAAGGGCTACGGGCTCGGGCTGTCGATTGCCAAGCGGATTACCGAGGAAATGAACGGCAGGCTCACCGCCTCAAGCAACGAAACCGACGGCACCACCTTCACCGCCGTGTTTAAGACATAAAGCAAAAGCTGTGGAAGAAGCGTTCGCTTCAGCTCCACAGCTTTTTAGTTTAAACGATTAATCAGCTCCAGCACGCCGACAATAATCGGCTGATGCGCAAGGTAGATAATCAGCGTGTGCCGTCCGACAAAGGCGAGGGGACGCAGGTGAGTTTTGCGCAGGCTTTCCGGCAGCCCGGCGGCGTATCGCCCGATTATCGTTCCGCAGATGAACAGGAACAGCCACGGTATGAAAGGGTTGTAGTCCGACGAGAAAAAGCCCTCCGGCGGAAAACCGAACACCACCCCGAAGTAGGACGAATAGAGGACGTCCGGCAGGTTAATGCGGAACAGCCCGTCAAAGCCGATATATCCGCGCGGCACGTTGAAGCAGAGCGCGAACAGCAGCCCGAAGCCTATCAGCCCTGCGACTGACGGGATTTTGTCGACGTATTTTTTGATGAGCCCGAGCAGCAGGTTAGCCGCGCCGAGAAAGTGAATGATTCCGAACCAAATCATCTGTCCCGGCATCACAATCCAAATCGCGAGCATCATCACAACTGAAATTCCGAGCAATATTATTCCGCGCCTTATGTTGCTGCGGCTGAGCTGAAACGCGATTCCCGACAGCAGGATGAAGCTCCCCGGAAGCAGCGGCTGCCATCTTAGCATAACCGAAAAGCAGTCGCTCAGACCGCCGTAGCCGTAAATCATCACCATCGAGTAGAACGTGTGATAAATCACAACAAGTATTATCAGCGCGCCTCTGAGCTCGTCAATCAGCGCGATTCTCTTACTTTTCAAAATTTCCTCCTTGAACATTACGGAAAAAGTTGATATTATTATATCATAACGCGGAGCGAAAGTGAAGAACACTTTGGCTGAAAGGGGTGTTTTTATGAATAAAGCTCTCGAAAAAACCTTCACCGTTACCGAGGACAAGCTCGCGGTGAACATCGGCAGCGGCAGTCTGCGCGTGCTCGCCACTCCGTCGGTTATCGCAATGATGGAGAACACCGCGGCAGAGCTCGCCGCAGCGGAGCTTGCGGACGGCATCACAACCGTCGGAACCGCGATTTCGGTTGAGCACACCGCGCCCACTCCGTTCGGAGCCGAGGTCACGGCGCGCGCCGTGCTGAAGAACAGCGACGGCAGAACCTTTGAGTTCGCGGTTGAGCTTTGCGACCGCGGCGGCGTTGTCGCGCGCGGAACCCATACGCGCGTCAGCGTAAAGGCTGAAAAATTCCAGAAGAAAGCGGACGGAAAATTCGATGAAATATAAGTACATTCTTTTTGACCTTGACGGCACGATTTGCGCCAGCGCGGAGGGAATCCGCCACAGTCTCGAGCGAATGCTCGCGGACTTCGGCGTTGAGGGCGTTGACCTCAGCGACTACACAAAGTACATCGGTCCTCCGCTTCTCGACACGCTCAAAAATCTCTGCAAGCTTCCCGAGGAGCTTTGGGACGAGGGCTATGAAAAGTACAGACACTATTATTCAACCGAGGGCAGGGCGATGAACAAGCCCTACGACGGCATCGCCGGGGTGCTCGACGCGCTCAGGGAAAGCGGAGCGAAGCTCGCGATTTGTTCCTCAAAGCTCGAGCCGACCGCGGAAATCGTCATAAGGGACATCGGGCTTGACGGATATTTTGACGCGATTTGCGGCTCAAACCGCGACAGCACCCGAAAGGACAAGCGCGACCTCATTCCATACGCTCTCGAGCGGCTCGGCGGCAATGCCGACAGCGCCGTAATGCTCGGCGACACATGGTACGACGCCAAGGGCGCCGCGGAGTGCGGAGTTGACTTCATCGCCTGCTCCTACGGCTACGGCAGCGACGAAGCGATGGAGAAGTACCGCCCCGTCGCGTGGGCAAAGACCGTCGGTGAGCTGAAAGCTCTCCTTGACGACTGAGGCGCCCATGGAAAGACTTGACAAGCTCCTCGTTTCTCAAGGGCTGGGAAGCAGGAAAGAGGTTCAGAAATTAGTGCGTTCGGGCGAGGTGTGTGTTGACGGCGCGGCGGTTCGCAAGCCGGATTCAAAGCTCGACCCGGAGCTCTCCGAGATTACTGTTTCCGGCAAAAGGCTTGAGTACTCAAGGTTTGTATATATCATGCTCAACAAGCCGTCGGGAGTTGTCTGCGCCACCGAGGACAAGGCGGACAGAACCGTGCTCGACATTCTGCCGCCTCAGCTCCGCCGCCCGGGGCTTTTTCCTGCCGGCAGGCTCGACAAGGACACCGAAGGGCTGCTCATCATCACCGACGACGGCGACTACGCCCACAAAATCCTCTCCCCGAAAAGCCACGTCTACAAGCGCTACTACGCCGAGCTCGACGGAGAACCCACCGGGGAAACCGCGCGGCGGTTCTCGGAGGGGATAATCTTCTCCGACGGCACCGAATGTCTCCCCGCAAGGCTCGAAATCGCCGGAAAAACCTCGGCTTATGTCGAAATCTGCGAGGGAAAATTCCATCAGGTCAAGAAAATGTTCCTCTCCTGCGGCTTAAAGGTTACATATTTGAAACGAGTTCGCGTCGGAGGGCTCAGTCTTGACGTCAATTTGCCCATAGGACAAGCGCGTATGATGGAAAAAAACGAGAAAAATGCTGTTTTTATCGGCAATTAGCACAAAAATGTCCAGTTGAATTTGACGTCATACTCATTTTATATAAAAACCTTGAGAAAAGTTTGTTTACTTTACAAATGGTATTATTTAGAAGATAGTGTTAAAATAGGATTGTTATAAAAAATCATTATTTGGAGGAATAATGTATGGCTAATGTAAGTTTAAAGCATGTTTACAAAATCTATGACGGCGATGTTGTAGCCGTTACAGACTTTAACCTCGAAATCGACGACAAAGAGTTTATCATCCTCGTTGGTCCTTCCGGCTGCGGTAAGTCAACAACTCTCCGCATGATCGCAGGTCTTGAGGATATTTCCAAGGGTGAGCTCTACATCGGTGACAAGCTCTGCAACGATGTTACACCGAAGGACAGAGATATCGCGATGGTTTTCCAGAACTACGCTCTTTATCCGCATATGTCAGTATATGACAACATGGCTTTCGGCCTTAAGCTCAGAAAGATGCCCAAGGAAGAAATCAAGAAGAGAGTTGAGGAGGCTGCGCGCATCCTCGGCATCGAGCAGTATCTCGACAGAAAGCCGAAGGCTCTCTCCGGCGGTCAGAGACAGC
>CAMHHL010000023.1 GCA_946184925.1 uncultured Clostridia bacterium
GTTGACATTTATTAAAGGTGTTTCAATTACCGAAGGAACTAAAAATAATCATACGGAATATGTATCTCCTGATGACGGAACCAAAGCTGAGATAGAATACTTCCTGAAAGAATCTAAATATCTTCCTCTCTCTATAGGAAAAGAGGTAACCTACGGTAACGACCTTGACCTGAGCATTTCCTACAGAATAGACAGTATAAAGATTTTTGACAAACCCTTTGATAACGATAAAAACAAATACTACTTCGAGGGCGATGATTTTGACAATCACATTGATAGTAACTTCAACCTGATTCCGCAAAAAAACGAAAAATGGGAATACGGCGACGGAGTGAATACAGAGGATAAGCTAATCAGCTCAAAAACTGAGAAAATGAAATTTGTTGTCGCAAAGATAACCTATACAAATCATAGTAACGAACCGACATTTGGGCTTAACTTCGGAATTGAATACCTTGACAAAAACAAGAACGGTGATATGGTTAACCCTGACTCAACAATTACTATGATACAGTACAATAAGGACATCAAATCGAGCAGCGATATCTATATCGGTAATCTAAAAAAAGGTGAATCACACACCTATACAATTGGATTTACGGTCTATGAAAGCCAACTAAACAAAGCGTGTTTGACAATTAGCAACGAGCCTGACAATGCTGATCTGGACAAGTATGGTAACGATTACGACCTTACCTACTTTACGAGGGTTCAGTAATGGATAATACGATATTTGAAAAGCTCGTGCTCCAAAACGAGCAAAAGCTGTACAGGATTTCAATGTCGATGCTGAAAAACGAAGCCGACGCTCAGGACGCCGTCCACGACGCCATTCTCAAGGCGTATGAAAAGCTCGGCGCGCTCAGAAACGAGGAGTATTTTTCCACTTGGCTTATGAGGATTCTTATCAACTGCTGCAACAGACAGCTCAAACGCAAAAACCGCTATGCTGACGTCGGGGATAACCTCCCCGATGTCGCGTCGCGGGACAATCCTTATCTGAGCGTAGAAGTCGGCGAGGCGCTTGACAGCCTTCCGCCGAAAATCCGTGCTGCCGTGTTGCTTTTTTATGTCGAGGATTACACCGTCGGCGATGTGGCGAAAATCCTGCGCATTCCCGAGGGAACGGTGAAAAGCCGTCTCAGCAAGGGGCGTGAAATCTTGCGCAATAAACTTGCGTAAAACGGCTTTAAATCTGATTTTTCGACAAGTTTTTTGCGAAAAGCCCTTACATTTTGAAACTTGGTATGATATAATATATTCACATAAGTTAGGTGCCTATTAAGTTTCAGAGAGGGTTAGATATATGTACGCGCAGGGTGAAAAGGTAATCTACGGCGGCGAGGGCGTTTGCGTTATTGACAAAATTGACAAGCTGAGCATCAGCGGAATGAAAAACGATAAACTCTATTACTACCTTACCCCATATTACAGGGGAGGGACTATTTACGCGCCGATTGATACACCGGTGCACATGCGCTATCTCATCTCAAAGGACGAGGCGCTGGAGCTTATCGACAGAATCCCCGAGATTCCCGCCGAGGTTTTCAAGACCGCTAACATTCGTCTGCTCTCCGAGCATTATCAGAGTATAATAAAAAGCTACAAGTGCGAGGATCTTGTGCGCGTTATTAAGGCGATTCACCTCAAACGTGAAATTGCTCTCGAAAACGGCAAGCGCCTCGGCTCCGTTGACGAACGCTTTATGAACAAGGCGGAGGACATGCTCTGGGGCGAGCTTGCAATCGCTCTCGGCATCGAAAAGAGCGAGGTCGACGCTTTTATCACCGCTCGAGTGGAAAAACCCGAATAAAACAATCATTCAACTGCCGCATCCGCGGCAGTATTTTTTATTTTATCTCTCTACCCTTTTGGCTTGCGTGCTCCTGTCAAGGGTTTTGTTTGGGCTGTGACGTCTGCTCCTATCCGACGAATTTTACTATCTCTACCCTGTTACTTGCGTGCTTCTATCAAACGTTATGTTTGAGCTGTGTGTCGCTATTCTATCATCCGTTTTTTATCTCTACCCTATTCCTGTCAATCGTAAGTGACGTCGGTTAGGAAGTATAACACACAGCTCAAGCCAAACATCGGTTAGGAGCACTCAAGCCAAAAGGGTAGAGATAAAAAACTTTACCAATCAGATTACTTGTGATATAATTATTCTGAGTTTAGCGGCAGTGGTTGCCGTAATAAAAGATTTATTTCAGAGGACTATTACATGAATACAGAAGAAATGAAATTTTACGGGGAGTTCGCGCCCCGGCTTATCGAGACGCAGAAGCTTTTGCTCGACGAGGTTCAGGCTATACTCGACAGCATCAGCACAGATTCCGAGAAGGCTCCTGCCGAGCATGTCAAGAGCCGAATCAAGCATTCCGCGAGCCTTTGCGAAAAGCTCCGCAAGAAGGGCTTTGAGGAGAGCGCCGAAAGCGGACTTCGCAACCTGTCAGACATAATCGGGCTGAGGGTTGTCACACATTTTGTCGGTGACATATACACCGTCCTCGACCTGATAAAAAAGAGCGACAAGTGGAGCGTTGCCGAAATCAAGGACTACATCGCCGACTCCAAGCCCAACGGCTACCGCAGTCTGCATGTCATTCTCGAGGTTCCTTTCGGTTGTGGCTCAATTGAAGCAATCAAGGTTGAAATCCAGCTGAGAACCATTGCTATGGACTGCTGGGCAAGTCTCGAGCACCAGCTCAAATACAAGAAAAACATCAGAAACACAGAACTGATTGTCAGCGAGCTCAAGCGATGTGCCGACGAAATGGCGTCCACGGATCTCACAATGCAGACAATCAGAGATTTGATAAATATGGGGTGATTATATGAAGGTATTATACGCTGAGGACGAGATTCAGCTCTCGTCTGCTGTCACTGAAATTCTCAAAATCGAGGGCTTCGACGTCACTCCCGTCTATGACGGCGAGCAGGCGTGGGAGGCTGTTCAGAACAATTACTACGACGCCGTTGTGCTCGACATAATGATGCCGAAGATGGACGGAATCGAGGTTCTGCGTAAAATGCGCGAGAGCAAAAACCACACTTCCGTTATTATGCTCACGGCAAAAACCACCGTTGACGACAGAATTTCAGGGCTTTCAATCGGCGCCGATGACTACCTCGGCAAGCCGTTCGCCATGAAGGAGCTCGTCGCAAGGCTCAATTCGCTCATTCGCCGCAACAGCGGCTATCGCTATTCGAGCCTGAAAACCGCGAACATCACTCTCGACTCAAACTCGGGCGAGCTCTGCTCCGACAAGGGCAGTCTCCGTCTCAACAATTCCGAGGTTGAGCTGCTATCGCATTTTATTAAGAATCCCGGCGTTTATTATACAGCCGAAAAAATCAACGAACTGGTCTGGAACGGAAGTGAAAGCGCTCAGAAGGCGGAGCTCTACATCTTCTATCTCAAAAACAAGCTGAGACAGATTCATTCGGACGCCGTTATTCTCATCGACGGCGACAAATATGCTCTGGGAGAGGAAAAATAATGAAAAAACTGCGAAAAAAAATCATCCTCGCCGCGTTTTTGTCGGTGACTGCGGTGTTTTTGCTCACGCTCGTCCTCGTAATGACAGCGCTCAGCACCGGCGCATTCGCCCGTGCCGATCAGGTCACTCAGCTTATTGACAGCAACGACGGAAAGATTCCGATGAAAGGAAAGTACGACAATCTAAAGGAAGAGGACAGGGTATTTCTCTATAACTACGACGAGGAGTCGCCGTTTCGGTTCAGATATTTCGTCGTCAACTATAACGGTGACAGCTACTCGGTTGATGTCGAGCACATCGCCGCGGTTGACGAAAGCGCCGCAAAGCAGATGGCTGCCGAGGTTGTTGCGGAAAACGACTCCGAAACAGGAAACTACGACTATTTCCGCTACAGAAAAAGCGAGGAAACAAACCGCGTGATTTTTCTCGATATTTCGGATGAGCTCGACAATATATGGGCGATTCTAATTATTATGTCTATTGTTTCGGCGGCGTTTGTAATACTGATAACAGTCGTATTCTATTTTGCTTCAAACCGCGTTGTGCGCCCGTTCGAGGAGAACTCACGAATGCAAAAGCAGTTCATAACCGACGCGAGCCACGAGCTCAAAACTCCTATCGCCATAATCTCGGCAAACGCCGAGGTTCTCGCCTACAAGGACGGTGAGAACGAGTGGATTAACAACATTACCACCCAAGTCGCGCGAATCAGCGGACTCATAGACGAGCTCCTCACGCTCAACCGCCTTGAGGAGATTGACACCAACGTTAACGTCGAACCCGTTAACCTCAGCAATATCGTCACTGAAATCTCGGGCGAATTTGCCGAGATTTTCGCCTCGAAAAACGCCCGGCTCGATTTTGAGATAGACGCTGATGTTATTCTCAACGGCAATTCCGACCAGCTCCGCAGACTCTCGTCCGTGCTGATTGAAAATGCCTCAAAATATGTCACCGAAAACGGTGAGGCGAAGGTTGCGCTCCGCAAGGGTGCGCGCCATACAACTCTCAGCGTATTCAATTCCTGTGAGCTTGACGAGAGTGTTGACTACAGCAACCTCTTCGAGCGGTTCTATCGCCCTGATTCGTCGCGCGCGTCAAAGACCGGCGGCCACGGAGTGGGACTTTCAATCGCAAAGCGGATTGTCACACTCCACAACGGTACAATCGAAGCCGTTCCGGAGAACGGCGGTCTGTGCTTCAAGGCGACGATTTCGAACCGTCTGAAGCCGGGCAGAAAAAAGTCGCAGGAGAAAAACAAATGAAGAAAAAGCTGATAATCTGTGTCGCGGTTGTCGCGATCATCGCCGCCGGGGTTGGGATTTTTGCTCTTGTTTCGTTCTCGCAAAAGCCGAATCCACCGAAGAACGTCGCCGCTGAGAACATCACCGCGGGTGTAAAACTCAGCTGGAGCGCGGAACATGACGTAAAATACAACGTATACCGCGACAGCACCCTCATAAAGCAGGAAGCCGAAAGCAGCTTTACCGATAAAAAAGCCGCCTCCGGAAAAGCCTGTACCTACGAGGTAAGAGCCGTAAAAAACAGTAATATGAGCGAGGGTGCGACAGTGAAGATAACGCGTCTTGCCGTACCGGAAATTACCTCGGCTGAAAACGCGGAGTCGTCCGTCACAATAAAGTGGAAGAGCGTCAAGGGCGCCGCGAAGTATGTTATCTATAAAAAGTCAAAAAGCGGCTACAAAAAGCTCGCTGCCACCCCAAAAACGAATTGCGAGGATAATGCTGTAAAGTCCGGCGCTAAGCTCTCATACAAGGTCAGAGCGGTCGCGAAGGACAAGAGCCGCTCGGCGTTCTCGAACGTCAAGTCGTCCTACTTCCTCGATGCTCCGACGCTTGACAGCGACAACATAAAAACAGACAACGGCGTTGTGAACCTCAGCTGGAAGGCGGTTGCCGGAGCTGAGTCCTATGCGATTTTCAAGACTGAAAATGTTGAGGCTGATGACTTCGAAATTGTCGGAACAACGAAAGAAACCGGCTTTTCCGAGAGCTTTGACGATATCGCCGTTGTGAAGTACATTGTCTGCGCCATGAAGTCGGATTCCGTTTCGGCGCCTTCTCACGCCATGGCGTATGTGACAGTCGGCGAGAGGCTGAGCGATATGCAGGCAGAAGCCGACAGCGAGCCGTCGGTTGCCGTCAGTGACGGAGATTTAAGCGTCAGGCTCGGCGTTGGCGAAAGCTTCACCCGCGGCAGCGCGGCGATTTCTGCGCTCGAGGCGGCAAAGCTCGCCGACAGCAGCATTTCCTACGGCATCGATGTTGTCAGCGGCAGTGACGTAATCTCTGTGAACAACGGAGTAATCACCGCGCTCAAGCCCGGTCAAGCTCAAATTCGCGTCACGCTCTCCGATTCGGCAATCGAATATATTAACAAGCACCTTGCCTCAATCGGACAGTCGGTCGGTGCGGTCTCGGGCACTACGCTCGTGAACGTTACGGTTGAGTAAACGGAAGGGTGACTATATGTTCAAAAGCAAAAGGATTCGAAAATATCTGAGGTTTTACGGTCAGGTTCAGGCGGTCGGATTCCGATACACCGCGTGCCAAGCCGCGTCACTCTACGGCGCAACGGGCTGGGTCAGGAACGAGTATGATGATTCCGTCTCAATGGAAATTCAGGGTACAGAAAAGCAGATTGACGACGTTGTTGCCGCGATTGAGCGCGGAACTTACATCCGCGTCGACCGAATGGAATCAAAGACAATTCCAACCATACCCGACGAGCGCGGATTCAGGGTAGCGTATTAAAAACAAATTTAAAAGGGGCTGTTTCGGCAGCCCCTTAACTATTTCTGTTGTGATTTTGTATCCTCTTTTTCTTCGTATGCAGGTTATAGATGAACACCGAGAATAATTCCTCCGCGCAGGCTTCGCTTGCTCAGTTTCCTGAGCCTTTTATTGAATATGATAGTATAATCACGCCTGAAAGTCAATCTTGCGCGCGTATATTCCGCCGCTCTCCGAAATAGAGTATAACAGACTGTTTGAGAGGTGTGCTATGGATATTTTTTCGGTGATTACACTCTGCGGCGGACTGGGGTTCTTCCTCTTCGGTATGAACCTTCTCAGCGGCGGACTTGGGGGCTTTGCCGGCGGATTTTTTGAGCAAAAGCTCCGTCGCGTCACCGCTTCTCCGCTCAGAGGTTTATTATCGGGCGCGGCGGTTACGGCGGCGGTGCAGTCGTCCTCGGCAGTGACGGTCATTCTAATCGGGCTCGTGAGCTCGGGAATATTAACGCTCGAGGGTTCGGTTGGCGTGATTATGGGCGCAAACATCGGCACCACAATTACCGCGTGGATAATGAGCGCCGTCGGGCTCGGGGACGGAGGTCTTGCTTCACTTCTCGGTCCGGGCAATCTTGCTTCGCTCGCGGCGCTTCCGGGGCTTGTTCTGTTTCTCAGCTCGGGGAAAAGGAACAGTGCCGGGAGAGTGCTGCTCGGCTTTTCGGTTCTGATGAACGGAATGGAGCTGATGAAAAACTCCGTCGAGCCGCTCGCCGGTTCCGATGCGTTCGGCGGCTTTCTCACTGCGTTTGAAAATCCGCTCATTTCCGTCCCGGGCTCGGCGCTTTTTACGGCGATTATTCAGTCCTCGTCGGCTTCCGTAGGGATTTTGCAGGCATTGTCCGTCGCCGGGGCGATTTCGTACCGCGCTGCGCTTCCTGCAATAATGGGGCAGAACATCGGCACCTGCATAACGGCTCTGCTCGCCTCGTCCGGAGCAGGCAGGAACGCCGCTCGCGTGACGGCGGTTCATGTTCTTTTCAATGTCACCGGAACGGCGGTTTGTCTTGCGGCGTTTTGTGCCGTGAGCGCCCTCAATCCGGCGCTGCTTGACGCTTCCGCCTCACCGCTCGGTATTGCCGCCGCTCACACCGCGTTCAATGTTTCGGCAACGGCAATTCTTCTTCCTTTTTCGGGGCAGCTGGTCAGATTATCGCGTTTAATTGTTCCCGAAAAATCACCCATCTTTTGAGTGACAAAGCCGCGGCATTATGTTATAATTAACTCAGCCTTCATGAAAGGACGTGGGATGAGCCATGATACGTGAAATAATCAAAAAGGACGAGAAGAAGGTCGAATACCTCGAGCTGATTTATGATTTGATTTTCGTTTATATCGTCGGCAGGAACAATTCGCTCCTGCACCACACCGCAAACGGCTTTGTTGACGCGAATACGTTTGTCGTCTATATTCTATGTTCACTTACGGTTATCCAGATATGGAACTTCTCCACATACTACGTCAATATGCACGGCAGGAACAGTGCGCGTGACCACGTGTTTTTGTTCATCAATATGTTTCTGCTCTACTTCATCGGCGAGAGTACACGAACCGACTGGCAGAGCCATCAGCTCCAGTATCACCTCGGGTGGGCGCTGATTCTCGTCAACCTCGGTGTGCAATATTTGCTCGAGCTGCGCAACCACAGGGACGAGCCGCTTGTCCGCTCGCTTGACAGGCGGATGATGTTTGTGCTCTTCGGCGAGGCGGCAATTGTCCTCTGCGCTACCCCGGTTTATAACGCGACAGGCTTCAACATTGCTCCGTTCGCGATATTGTTCGGCATAGTCGGAACTATGATTCACGGCAAAAAGGCGAGGGTTTTGCTCGTTGACTTCGCTCATCTTTCCGAGCGCGTCATGCTCTTTGTCGTGTTCACCTTCGGCGAGATGATAATCGCCGTTGCCGGCTATTTAAACGAGGATATGTCGTTTGGCACCGTCTATTTTGCGCTGATGAGTTTTCTGATCGTTGTGGGGCTCTTCCTCAGCTACGGCACTGTTTATGACCATCTGATTGACAGGGAGCTGCAAACCACGGGACTGCTTTATATGCTTTTGCACCTTGTGCTGATTTTTGCTCTCAACCTGATTACGACTTCGCTCGAGTTCATGCACAGCGAGGAAATCGACCTCATGCCCAAGATGATTCTGTTGATTGTGTCCTTCCTGATGTATTATGTTTCGCTGTTCTTCACGCTTCGTTACAGCAAGAAGCGGTGCCGTCCTTCCGCAAGCTTTCTGTTTGGTATGGCGGCAATCGCGGTGAGCTTTGTTGTTCTGATGCTCTTGTTCAGGAAGCTTATGTACGTCAATATCGCGCTGACGGCTGTTTATGTCTTTGGTGTGTTTGTGATACTCTACCGCTTCGGCAAGGCGAACGACAAGCCGAAAATTGAATAAAATCACTGGCGGGAGAAATCTCGCCGGTTTTTTCTCTGCTCAGTTGCGCGCGCTTTCTTGAAAAATTTTTCGGAAAGGGGTTGACAAACAAAAAAACATGTGATATATTATGCTCAACAAGTTAATTAGTGGGCTAATTAACTAAATAAAAAGTAAAGGAGATAACACAAATGGCTAATAAAGAGATAAAAACAACCATTGTCGCACTCGCAGTCTCAATCGCGCTGGTAATCGGCTCTTCCTTCTTAATTTCCGGGCTCAGAGCAAAAGCCAAGAGTTACGCGGGCTCCGCTCAGGCTCACGCCTCTCAAAAGGCTGAATTGCCCGAGAGTGTTCAGCCGCTCGACAGAACCGCAAAGCTCAACGTTCTCTCCAAGACATACATCTTCAAGGCGGACGGCAGGTCGCCGCGCGACTACGACTGGAACTATAAAACCGACAACAGGAACATCAAGGTCAAGTGCGTCTACAACTATGACACAAACCGCTACACCTTCCGCATCAGCGGAACAGCGCAGGGCATAAACCACCTGACTCTCAGGTTTAAAAACGCTGAAAACCGCTGGATAAGCCGCACGTTGACGCTCACAGTCGACGCGCAAAAAAATATTATGAGATTATCTTAATTTTATTTGATATACTATTCTCCCTTAAAAAAACCGGCACAGCTTGGCTGCGCCGGTTTTTTTCGCTTAGCCTCTGTAGAGGCGTTTTGTTTCATATACGGGCTCGGTTGTGAGCCTGATTCCGAGTTTCTTGAGGGTTCTTGTGTCGGTTTCCGAGAGAATGACAGTGGCGTGAGCGTCGGTGTCACGCAGCTTGGGGAGCTGTTCCATCGCGATTTTAGCCGTCGGATTTGTGACCGCCGACATCGCGAGCGCGATGAGAATTTCGTCCGTGTGCAGTCTCGGATTGTTGGAGCCGAAGTTGTCGACCTTGAGCTTCTGAATCGGTTCAATAACTGCGGCGTCGAGAATGTCAACTCCATCGGGAATGCTCGCGAGTGACTTCAGCGCGTTAAGCAGCATTGCCGAGCATGCACCGAGCAGGTTGGTTGTTTTTCCGGTGATGAGCCTTCCGTCCGAAAGCTCAATCGCCGCAGCCGGAGCGCCGGTTTCCTCAGCCTTCTCCAGCGCCTTGCCGATGACAGGTCTGTCGGATGTAGTGAGCTTGCTCTGCTTCATCAGAAGTCCGATTTTGTAAGCCTCGTCCGCCGAGCCGGTGCCCTTTGTGTGATTTGCCTGAGCGAGGCAGTAACGGCGGATAATCTCCTGATTCGCTGCATAGCGCACCGCTTCGTCGTCGATAATGCAGTTGCCTGCCATGTTTACGCCCATGTCGGTGGGTGATTTATATGGTGATTCGCCCAAAATCTGCTCAAACATGGTGTTGAGCACCGGGAAAATCTCGATATCTCTGTTGTAGTTTATTGTTGTTTTGCCGTATGCCTCGAGGTGGAACGGGTCAATCATGTTGACGTCGTTGAGGTCGGCTGTCGCCGCTTCATATGCGACATTAACAGGATGCTTGAGCGGAATGTTCCAGATTGGGAAGGTCTCGAACTTTGCGTAGCCTGCCTTCACTCCGCGTTTGTTCTCGTGATAAAGCTGCGAGAGACAAACAGCCATCTTACCCGAGCCGGGACCCGGAGCCGTGATTACAACAAGACGGCGCGAGGTTTCGACATAGTCGTTCTTGCCGTAGCCGTCGTCGCTGACGATGAGGTCTACGTCTGTGGGATAATTCGGGATTGAATAGTGATGATACACATTGATTCCGTTTTCGGTGAGCTTCTTCTCAAACTTAACGGCAGTCGGCTGGTCTGCGAATCTGGTCAGAACGACGTTGTTAACGCAGAGCCCGCGGCTGCGGAAAAGGTCAATAAGTCTGAAAACGTCAAGGTCATAGGTGATTCCGAGGTCGCCGCGAACCTTGTTCTTCTCGATGTCGTCGGCATTGATTACAATGACAATCTCAGCCTCGTCCTTGAGCTGCATGAGCATCTGGAGCTTTGAATCCGGCTTGAACCCCGGCAGCACGCGTGATGCGTGATAGTCGTCAAAGAGCTTTCCGCCGAATTCGAGATACAGCTTGTCTCCGAATTTTGCTATTCTGTCGCGGATATGCTGCGACTGCATTTCAAGGTATTTTTCGTTGTCAAATCCAATTTTCATTCTCATTCCCCCAACAAAAACTAACAATAAATTTTAACATAATAACGCACAAAAGTCAAATAAAAACTTTCGGATTTTGACCTTGCGAGAGTTGAATTTTTGCTTGAAAATGATATAATTATTCTGTTGAAAGGGGCTTTGAAGAATGGAATTTAAGTCGAAATTTTTCTCCGAGCTTACCACCACGGAGCTGTATGAAATCCTGCGCGCAAGGAGCGAGGTTTTAATAATACGCTTTGTTACGCCTGAAAATCAGCTTGAAGCATTTTCTAATCAGCGGCTGAATGAAGAACAGCTGTGAGAAGAACGCGAACGGAAAGTTGAAGCACACGAGCTTCACCCGGTTGGCGAGAAGCTTGACGATATTGAACCCTTCATAGTAATGATGCCGCCGGTATTATGACTGTTACGGTGTGGACATATGGGTTAAAATGGTGTATTATTCTAATATAATTTTAGTTTCCGGAGGAATTATGAGTATCAAGACAGAAACAATCAGAACCGACAATTTTTCGATGGATTTCTTCCGCTTCGGAAGGGGCGCGAGGACACTGGTCATCCTGCCGGGATTGAGCGTAAAGCGCGTGACGGACTCAGCCGACACCGTAGCCCAGCAGTATGTGAGCATGACCGAGGAGTTCACAATCTATGTTTTTGAGCGCCGCAACGACCTGCCCGAAATATATACCGTCCGTGATATGGCGCGTGACACAGCCGAGGCAATCCGTGCCCTTGGACTTCGCGACATCTGCCTTTTCGGCGCGTCTCAGGGCGGAATGATGGCGATGGTAATCGCGGCGGATAATCCCGACCTTGTCAGCCGTCTGGCTCTCGGCTCGACCTCGTCGTATCTCGAGGAAGAGCGGTGCGTTGCTCTCGACCACTGGCTCACTCTTGCGCGCGAGAGAAGGAGCGAGGAGCTGTTCCGCAGCTTCGGCGACCTGATTTATACGCCCGAAATGTTCCACCTCATTGAGCCGATTTTTATTAAGGCAGCCGAAAGCGTTACCGATGACGACCTTGACCGCTTCGTTATTATCGGCGGCGGAGCGAAGGGCTTTGACGCCCGTGATGACCTCGATAAAATCTCATGTCCCGTGCTCGTGCTCGGCGCGAATGACGACAAGGTTCTCGGCGTTGAAGCGAGCCTTTTCATCGCCGAAAAGCTGAGCGGAAAGCCCGGATTCAGCATGCATATTTATGAGGACGGCTATGGTCACGCGGCGTACGACACCGCTCCCGACTATCGGAAACGTCTGATGAATTTTTTTGCGGGAGTGACAGGATATGAAACTGAAAAAGCTGGATTATGAGCTCACTGTATGCAAGGTAAAGAGCGTTAACGATATTAATTATGACGACGGCTTCTTCTTCGTCGGAAGAACGGATGAGGAGATTTCCCTCGTCTGCGAAACGTCAAAAACGCCTCAAAACACTCAGGCGCGTGACGACGGCTGGAGCTGTTTTCGCATTGAGGGCGTGCTTGATTTTTCGCTTATCGGGATTCTGTCCGAAATATCCGCAGTGCTCGCCGCGGAGAAAATCGGAATTTTCGTCGTCTCAACCTTTAACACCGACTATATCCTCGTCAAGCGCGATAATTTTGACAGAGCTATGAGTGCGCTCAAAGCGGCAGGCTATGACGTGATCTGACTTTATTGCGCTAAAGCAATAGAAATAATCCCGGTTAAAACCGGCGATTTGTGCAGATTATCCATCGTGAAAAATTGCGTGCAATTCTGTGTGGTTTTTTTACATATTTTGAAGTTCAAATAGCAGAATGTTATTATGCATTTCATCAATTGACTTTGAGCCTGTTTTTTACTAACATATTATTGTCAGTAAAGGGTACTCTTCGGTGTCTGCCGCGGAGTTCACAGTTTTAAAGGGAGAAAGAAAATGAAAAGATTAATTTCACTTGCAATCGTTCTCGTGCTTATGCTCGGTATCGCCGTTCCGGTTGCCTATGCCGCTCCGGCTCAGGTTACAGACGTTCATCAGTCGGAAGCCGGAGAGACAAGCGTTACTATTGCATGGAACGCGATTCTCGGTCAGAGCGTCAGATATTATGTTGAGCTCAGCGATGATAAAACAAACTGGTCTGACGACTACGGCTTCGAGACAGATCAGGACATATTTATCCCTGGCCTCGTTGCAGGTCACACTTATTACGCACGCGTAAGAGCTTCTCAGGATTACGGCAAAACCTTCGGCGCATGGTCCGAGGTAACAGAGCTTGTTACAATCCCCAAGGAGGTCAAGGATGTAGTTCAGAAATCCGCAACAACAAACTCAGCGAAATTCAGCTGGAGCGCTTCCGCAGGCGCAACAGGCTACAGATTCTGCGAGTGGGTAAACGACCAGGAGTATGTTGTCGCAACAACCTCAAAGACCTCCTACACACTCAAGAAGCTCTCCAACAAGACGGCGTTTGACCGTTCAATCTATGTCAGACCCATCAGAAAGAGCACTACAGGTTATGTTGCGGAGAAGGCAGCAAGCTACAGCTGGTCATACGACGGCGTCAGCAGCTATGACGTCAAGCTCGTTCCCAAGAAGATGGCTACGCCCAAGATTACATCCTACCTCAGCAACATCGGCGTAATCTACTATGACCTCACAAGCGTTCCCTTCCAGAAGGGCGTCAAGGTTGCTTTCTACAAGCACAACGGCAAGAAAGCCGTCAAGACAACGAACGACACATGGCGCGCTGACGGTCTCAAGCGCAACGTTTTCTATAAGGTTAAGGCTGCAGCCTACACTACTGTCGGCACAAGCACAAAGGCTAAGTACGGCGCATGGTCTGCTTACAACTACTTCTGCCTCGGCACCGAGACGCACACAACCTCCACAAGAAGCAAAATCACTGCTCGCTGGAACAAGGTTAACGGCGCCACAAACTACACTGTCTACATCGCCAAGGACAGCAACAAGGGCTGGAAGAAGGTTAAGACAGTCAAGAACAACGCTCTCAAGATTACCAAGTTCGGCAAGGCTAAGCTCAAGAGCAAATCTCTCTACTACGTCAAGGTTGTAGCCAACAAGAAGGTCGGCAAAAAGACCTACAAGTCAGGCGGCAACGAAGAAGTTTCAATCTACACTAAATAATTTTCCGGGCTGTCGCGTTGCGGCAGCCTTTTTGTTCGCCTGTCAATCATCTTTATCTCAAAGTGCGGATTGCCTAAGCCTTGAAACAAGTTTTTGTGTTAACCGCACATTTTTCGTATTGCGTTTTTAGTCAATATGCATATTTCATTCTATCTGCAATTAAGGTATAATTAATAAGATATTATTTGAAAGGCAGATCAGGATGATTTACAACAATGTACTCGAAGCCGTGGGTCAGACCCCGATGATAAGGCTCAACCGTATGGTCGAGCCCGGCAGCGCTGATGTTTTCGTCAAGTTTGAGGCGCTCAACGTCGGCGGTTCCATCAAGACAAGAACGGCTCTGAATATGATTCTCCAAGCGGAGAAGGAAGGCAAAATCAAGGACGACACCATCATTGTCGAGCCGACAAGCGGCAACCAGGGAATCGGTCTCGCGCTCGTCGGCGCGGTCAGGGGCTATCGCACGATTATCATCATGCCCGACTCCGTCAGCGAGGAAAGGCGCAAGCTCGTGCGTCATTACGGCGCCGAGGTCAAGCTCATTCACGACGCCGGCGACATCGGCGCGTGCATTGATGAATGCCTGCAAATGGCTCTGAGAATGAAGGAGAAGGATCCGAGGGTGTTCGTGCCCCAGCAGTTCGCCAACATAAACAACGTCAAGGCTCACAAGTGCTTCACCGCGCTTGAGATTATGCAGCAGTGCGCGACTCCCATTGACGGCTTTTGCTCCGGAATCGGCACCGGCGGCACCATCACCGGAATCGGCGAGGTGCTCAAGGCGCAGTATCCTGATATTGAAATTTGGGCTGTCGAGCCGGAGAACGCCGCGATTCTCGCCGGCGGTACAATCGGAACCCATTTGCAGATGGGCATCGGCGACGGAATCATACCCGACATTCTCAACAGGGAAATCTACGATGAAATCTATGTAGTCACCGACGAGGAAGCTCTCGAAACCGCCAAGCGCCTCGCGCGCGAGGAAGGTTTAATGTGCGGAATCTCGAGCGGAACCAACGTCGCCGCCGCGCTCAAGCTCGCGAAAAAGCTCGGCAAGGGCAAGACAGTCGTCACCGTACTTCCCGACACAGCCGAAAGATATTATTCCACACCGCTTTTTGAGGAATAATCTTTGCGACCGGCTGAATAATTCGGCTTTGCGGTGCTTATAAACTTGATTTTATAAAATTCATATGATATGATATATTCCGACAATATTATTCTGTAAAGAAGGTAATAGATATGAGATCAGATTTGATGAAAGAGGGCGCAACGCGCGCTCCACAGCGTTCACTCCTCAAGGCTCTCGGGCTTACTAATGAGGAAATCAAGCGTCCGTTCGTCGCTGTTGTCAACTCCAAGAGCGACTACATTCCCGGACACAAGCACCTCGGCGACATTGCCGAGAAGGTTAAGGACGGAATCCGCAACGCCGGCGGAGTGCCGTTTGAGTTCAACACAATCGGCGTTTGCGACGGTCTTGCGATGAACCACAAGGGCATGAAGTACAGCCTTTGCTCGCGCGAGCTTATAGCCGATTCAATCGAGGTTATGCTCACCGCCCATCCGCTCGACGCTGTTGTTTTCATTCCCAACTGCGACAAGATTGTTCCCGGAATGCTGCTTGCGGCGTGCCGTTTGAACCTTCCTGCCGTATTTGTTTCCGGCGGTCCGATGATGCCCGGCGAATACAAGGGCGAGCGCTTCGGACTTTCCGAGATGTTCGAGTATGTCGGCGCTCATGCTGCCGGCAAGATTACCGACGACGAGCTCACCGCTTATGAGGATCATGCGTGTCCGACCTGCGGCTCATGCTCAGGAATGTACACCGCGAACTCCATGAACTGCCTTACCGAGGCTATCGGAATGGGACTTCCCGGCAACGGAACACGCCCGGCAATCTCCGCCGCGCGCCGTGCTCTCGCTCAGGAAGCCGGCGAAACTGTTATGGAGCTCCTCAAGAACGACATTCGTCCCAAGGATATTATCACCAAGGAAAGCTTCGAGAACGCTCTCCGCTGCGAGATGGCTCTCGGCTGTTCCTCAAATACGGTTCTTCACCTTCTCGCGATTGCGTATGAGGCTGACGTTCCGGTTGACATTCGTGTTATTGACGAAATCAGCAAGACAACTCCCCAGATTTGTAAGCTCAACCCGGCAGGCAAGATTTTCATCACCGACCTCAACGAGAAGGGCGGAATCCCTGCCGTTATGAAAGAGCTCTCGAAGAAGGGTATCATCAATAAGGACTGCGTAACCGTCAAGGGTACAGTCGGCGAGAGAATCGAGAACGCTCCCGAGGCTGACGGCGAGGTTATACGCACTGTTGAGAATCCCCACCGCGCTGACGGCGGAATCGCGATTCTCTTCGGCAACATCGCCCCCGACGGCGCTGTTGTAAAGCAGGGTGCGGTTGCTCCCGAGATGATGAAGAACACCGGCCCCGCGCGTGTGTTCGACTCCGAGGAGAGCGCTTGCGACGCAATCTACGGCGGCAAAATCAACCCCGGCGACGTTGTTGTAATCCGCTACGAAGGTCCCAAGGGCGGCCCCGGAATGAGAGAAATGCTGGCTCCGACCTCCGCTCTCGCCGGTATGGGACTTGACAGCTCCGTTTCGCTCATCACCGACGGACGTTTCAGCGGCGCGACACGCGGCGCGGCAGTCGGTCATGTAAGCCCCGAGGCAGCCTCCGGCGGTCTCATCGGACTTATCGAGGAGGGCGACACCGTTACCGTTGACATTGCAGGTCGTGCGCTCACTCTCCACGTTGACGATGATGTAATTGAGGAGAGAAGAAAATCCTACAAGGCTCCCGAGCAGGAGCTTACAGGTTATATCAAGCGTTACGCAAAGCTCGTAACCTCCGGCTCCACCGGCGCTGTGTTCGAGAAATAATTACGGCAATTACTTAGGCGGCTCCGCGGAGCCGCCTTTTTCCATATGGAATTACTCAAAACTTGTATAAAAACCGCGCATAATAGAACGGACAATATGTTTCGATAGTCTGTCAAGCGCTGCTTGACATAATCAAGCGCAACGTGCTTTACTTTTTCGGCGCGCGAGCTTATAATTATGTCAGAAGAAAGGTGATACTTATGACAACGGGAGAGAGAATTCAATTCAACAGAAAGCGTCTCGGAATGTCGCAGGAGCAGCTGGGACAGAAGCTGCTCGTCAGCCGCCAGACGGTGAGCCTTTGGGAGAAGGATCAGACCTTGCCCACGGTTGACAATCTAACCCGGCTGAGCGAGATTTTCGGAATCTCAGTGGATGAGATGCTTTTTGAGACAGAGCAGAAAGCCGACGGCGAGCCGTTGGAGAAGTATGAATATAAAATCTCGGAAGCTGAGCTCAAGGGAGTTTTCGGTGCGACAAACAGCTTTGGGCTCGTTCACCTCATAGCCTTTGCGGTGCTGTTCGCGCTCTGCTTTGCTGTTTTCGCTATGGTTGGCTTTACCGCGTTTGCTTGGGTGATGCTCGGCGTGGCGGTGATGTATCTTGTTGTCGGCGCGATTATTGTTGTGTCAAATCGAAAACTGCGTAAAATGTCCTCGGAGAGCGTACTCAAAACCGATTACAAATGTCTTGTCTATGACGACAGATTTGAATTGGTTTTTTATGAAAACGGTTCGCAAATCGGCAGTCATGTGTATAATTTTTCCAAACTCGGAGAAGTCAGAGAAACCGCCGGATTCTTCCTCGTCAGGAATCTTAATCAATTCTACATGATTCCAAAGAAAGTTCTTGCAGCGGATTCACGTCTTAGGGTTGCGCTCTCGGCTCGCGTCAACGAGCTCACATACAAAAAGCCCGAAAAAGGGCTCAGGCTTGTGTCAAATTTACTTGTTTTCGCGGCTGCGGCGTCGGTTATCGCGGCGTTCTCTCTGATTGTTTTCAACGCGCTTAACGGTGGTTCCGGTTTTTCGGCTCTTCCGCTTTTGTTTCTTCCTGTTCCGGCAGCTTCGTTGCTGTTTGGCGTGTACCTGATGAAACGCCGCCTTGCGTTCAAGCCTAACCTTTTCGTCGGCGGGCTGTGCTTAGTTATTATCGTGACGCTTTCGATTGTCGGCGTGAACAGAACCAAATCGCCGGAGCCTTTTTCTTCCGGGCTTTACTATGAGTATGTTGAGGAATGCCTTGGCGCTGATTTCCCTGAGCCTGATGAAATAAACTTTGTCGATAACGGCAGCATGGAGCAGCCGGACGGCGACAGCTGGGTGTATTCGATGGGTATGGTTCGCTTCTCCGGCAAGAACGCCGACCGGATGAAAAGCCTCGTGAAGTCCGACAAGCGCTGGCTGACAAAAATCCCCAAGGAGCTCAAAAACGCTCAGCCGCCTTACTTTAAGCCTGAATATGATTACGTGATTTTTTATGACATAATCAATGAGGCGTATAATTCCGTGCCCGATTTGAGCGGCTCGTATGAGTGTATCGCCGCCTACTATTCCGAGGAAGACGCGACGCTTTACACCTTTGATTACGACGTGGATGTAGAATAACAAAAAGCACCGTGCAGCGGAATATCCGTTGCACGGTGTTTGTGTAAACCTCATTGCAGGAGCGCTTGGGCAAATAATTTAAAAAGTCCGGTCTGCGAGCTCGTCGCCTTTGACAAGGAACGCTTTTTTGCTTATCCTCGCCAGGGGATCATCACTGTGGCTGTCGGAGTAGAAATTGTCGATTTCTTCGTCAAACTGCTCCCTGAACAGCCTCACCTTTTCCTCGCCGTGACAGTTAATCCCGGAATAAATTCCGGTTTTCGGGTCAACCTTTGAGGCGATGAGATTCTTTATTCCGAGCTTCCTGCACGCCGGAGTAAGCAGAAACTCAGGCGAAGCCGAGATTATCACGTCATCGTCCTTTTGCTGAGCGAGGTACCACGGCTTGATGTTGCGCAGGTGACTTTCCCAGAAGTCGCCGAGGTCGCGTTCAAGGTCGGTTTTAGTCAGAAAGCGGTACATAACCTGCTTCATATCGGTCTTTGTTCCCCTTTTCAGAACATAGAATTTTATCACCGCTTTCAGTAGCGACGGCGCGAGAGCGGCGATTTTTTTGTGCCTTTTCAGGCAAAAAAGGTAGAAATCCGCTGTGGAATCACCCTTGTAGATTGTGTTGTCAAAGTCATATACGTTCAAATCTTCATCCGCCTGTCACATTTATGGTATATACTGTGTCAAGTATACTGGAAAAAACGGACTTTTTCAAGCCGAAAACCGCATTTTGTGCAGTATAACACTTGTTTCTTTTTCGGAAATATTGTATAATAAATATATATGCGTATAAGGGGCAGGGCAGTGTTTGGCTATATAAGAGTGCAAAAAAGTGAATTGAAGCTGCGCGAGTATGACGCCTACAAGAGCGTCTACTGCGGTCTTTGCCGTCAGCTCGGCAGGGATTATTCCTTCCTCTCGCGGTTTTTGCTCAGCTATGACTGCACGTTCTACGCCATGTTTATCATGTCGCTCGGGCGCAGCTGCTCCGGATTTGAGACAGGGCGCTGTCGGTTTAACCCGATGAAAAAGTGCTCCTACTGCAAGTGCGAGTCCGACTGCATGAGCAAGGCGGCGGCGGTCAACGTAACGCTCGCTTATTATAAGCTCATCGACGATATTTCGGACAGCGGATTTTTCAAGCGCGCCTTGTGCCGGGCGGTGAAGCCGTTCCTTTCGCGCTGGAGAAAAAAGGCGAACGCGCGCTATCCCGAAATCGACTCGCTCGCTGCCGGAATGATGCGATCCCAGCAGGAGGCGGAAAAATCTCCGGACTGCGGAATTGACATGGCGGCTCATCCGACTGCAAGCTTCCTCTCTTCGCTGCTCTCGGCGGAGGCTCAGTCTGAGGCGCAAAAGCGCATATATTCCCAAATCGGCTACGGGCTCGGAAGGTTTATTTACCTTGCCGACGCAGCCGACGACCTTGAAAAGGACATAAAATCGGGTAATTTCAACCCATTCAATTCGGAAAAGGAAAACAATCGGGACGTTATCGGCAACAATCTTTCCCAGGCTCTTGCTATGACGTTCGACGCGTATAATCTGCTCGACCTGACGGACTTCCGCGGAATCATCGACAACGTGATTCTGCTCGGGCTTCCGTCCGTTCAGAAGGAGATTACGGGAACGGAGGTAAAAGATGAAAGATCCGTATGAGGTGCTCGGCGTAGCTCCGGGCGCGAGCGACGACGAGGTGAAAGCCGCATACCGCAAGCTTGCGAAAAAGTATCACCCTGACAACTATCAGGACAGCCCTCTCGCCGACCTGGCTGAGGAGAAGATGAAGGAAGTCAACGAGGCTTATGATTATATCGTAAACAGCCGCAAGGCAGGCGGCTCCGGTTCAGCCGGCTCCGCAGGCTCGGGCTACTCAGGCTATTCATCGTCGGGCTACAGCGCGAATTCGCAGTATGTAAATGTCAGAATGATGATTCAGCAGGGAAATCTCGACGAAGCCGAGAGAATTCTCGACTCCGAGACAGGTGACCACACCGCCGAGTGGTACTTCCTGCGCGGAATGTGCTACTATCGCAGGGGATGGGCGCAGCAGGCGGTTCAGCATTTTCAGCGTGCCGTCCAGATGGAGCCGAACAATATGGAATATCAGCAGGCTCTCAACAATATGTCGCGTCAGCAGAACTACGGCTACGGCGGCTATAACACAACCGGAATGAACAACAATATGGGTTGCTCGGCGTGTGATATCTGCTCGGCGATTATGTGCGCAGACTGCCTGTGCAGCTGTTGCCGATGAAGGCGGGAAAGTCCTTCCGCGTCGCGTTCTGCGGACTTATGGCGGCGCTGGCGCTCGTTCTGATGTTCTTGACGGGCATTGTGCCTGTCGGAACCTATGCGTTCCCCATTTTCGCCGGGGCGCTCCTCGCTTCAATCGTTGTCGAGTTCGGCGTGAAGTGGGCGGTTGCCGCTTATGCGGTCGTCTCGCTGCTCGCGCTTTTTCTCGCGGCTGACAAGGAAGCTGTCGTATATTTTATAGCCTTCTTTGGTTTTTATCCGATTCTCAAAAGCCTCATCGAGCGGATACGCTCGCGCACGGTTCAGTATGTCGTCAAGTATGCGGTGTTTACGGTATGCATTGTCGGCGCGTTCCTCGTGTGCAAGTGGGTGCTTATGATTCCCGATGAAGAATTCACGTTTTTCGGCGTGTACATTCCATGGCTGTTTTTAATTGTGGCTGAGGTGTTCTTCATCTTCTATGATTACTGCGTTACCGTCCTGATTATGAACTACATAATGAAGATAAGAAACAGGATTTTTAAAAATCAATCCTGAACAGAAGTTTTGCAAAGGTATTTTTATGAAGTATTTGAAACGAACTTTAGCTTTTTTGCTTGTAGCGGTTATTGCCGTCTCGGTGATTGTGTTCCCGGCTAACGCCGCCTCATATCCGAAAGCAAAAATCAACACCGCCGGAGTCAATATCCGCAGCGGAGCCGGGCTTACATGCAACGTAATCGCCAACTATCCGGTGAACACCTCGGTCTCTCTGCTCAGCCCCGCGCTGTACAACTCCGACTGGTACCACATAATGCTGCCCGACAGCACAAGAGGCTATATCCACAAGGATTACCTCACAATCAACAAAAACCAGCTCTATATCCCCGAAAAAGCCACCGGATACAAGGGTTATTTCAAGAAGTACAGCGCACTGCTCAACACGACCGGGTATGACGTTGCTTGGACAAGCTCCGACAGCTCCGTCGCATCGGTAGATTATGCCGGAAAAATCACCTGCAAGAAGGTCGGTTCCGTCACAATCACCGCCAAGGCAGGCACAAAAACCGTCAAGAGCACGCTCAACGTCGTCAACGCGACGGTAAGCTTTCCCGATTCTTCGCTCGCAACCACGCTCGGCGAAACGCTGAAGCTTAACGCCAGTTGTGCAAAGCCGCTCACCTACACATGCTCTGATGAGAGCGTCGCGACTGTTTCGGAGAGCGGAATCCTCACCCCGAAGAAGCTCGGAACCGTCAAGGTGACAGCGAAGAGCACCTCCGGCAAGGCGACCTGCACTGTACAGATTCTGAAGTATAACATCACTCTCAAGACAAACAAGAAGGTTCTCTACAGCGACGGCTATGCTCTGCTCAAGGCGTCGGGCGGCTCCGAGGGCTACACCTTCAAGAGCTCCGATAAGAAGGTTGTCGTCGTCAGCAAGACCGGAATTGTCCACGCTGTCGGAACCGGAACCGCTTCCGTAACGTGCAAGAGCGGAACCCTCTCAAAGTCAATCAACTTTACCGTCAAATCCGGCTCATATCTCGGTCTCACGACCACAAAGCTCTATCTCAAAAAGGATATGACCTACTATATGAAGGCGTCAAACGCCTATGCAAGCTGGAAATCAAGCGACACAAGCGTTGCGACCGTCAAGAACGGCTACATAACCGGCATCAAAAAAGGCGCCGCAATAATCACAGCCTCGACCTCGGACGGCGAGCGCGACTGCATTGTAAGAATCACAGCTGCCGACCCCGTAAGGTTTGTTTACACCTCGGAGAATTCAGCTCTCCCGAACAAGGCGGTCAGGTTCTACGCTATTACAGACACAAGCCGCGTCAACGTCCGATTCAAGATTACCGACCCCGAGGGCAAGGCGAGCTGGCTGTCAAACCCCAAAAGCTCAAAGAGCGACGGCAGACTTATCTGGAGCAAGGCGAAAACTCTGTCTACGCCCGGTGAATATTCGATTGCCGCTTATTCCAAAACGTCTGAGGACGGAGATTGGGAGACAGGCCCCGGCGGAAAGGCGACGACCTTCGTCAACGAGAGCACAAGCCGAAGGACGGTCGATTTTGCCGAGAAGCGAGCAACCACCAAGACGATTAAGAACATCGCAAGCTATGAGGGCTTCCTTCCGACGGTTACTGCCGACCCTCTTGTTACCGACGCTCCGACCGTGGGCTACGGCCGTGTTGTGTTTGCCGGCGACGAGTTCTACAACGGAATGACGACGGACGAGGCTTACGCTTATCTCGTTAACACCGTCAACAGCGGCGGCTACACCACCAACCTCAACAGAACGCTGCTCAAATATAAAATCAAGTTCAATCAGTCGCATTTTGACGCGCTGCTTGACTTCTCATACAATCTCGGCGCATACGCAATCAGCAACTACAGCGACCTTCTCGGCGTGCTCACGAACAGCTACGGAAAGGCGTCCTACGCTAAAAAGGCGTTTGTCAACACCACGAGCGTCGGATTGTGGTCAAAGCCAGAGGCTGACTCAAAGCTGCTCAAGGCGCTCTCACCCTATGAGATTGTCACACTAAACAACACGAAGCTCTATAACGAGAAGTGGTACTACGTCAAGACAAAGGAAGGAACCAAGGGCTATGTCCGCAGCGCTTATCTCACGCGGCGTTCCAATGATACCAAGGTGAGAAACCTCAAGAATGTCACGCTCACTGATTTCCGCAACAAGTTCATGGCATATCATCACGCGAGCGGAAACTGCTACTGGGGACTTCTCTACCGCAGGCTGGACGAGGTTGAGATGTTCTTCTTCAACGACTATGACCTCAACGGCAGGAGCAACACCTACAGGATTTCCTATACCTGTCCCCAGAACTCAAACACATATATTTAGGATAACGCCGCGAAATTCACGGCGCACGCCTGAATTTGCGGAATGACCTTTAGTAATAAATAAAGGCTTATCAGCATACTCTTCGATAGGACAAGTTCATTTTTCGGAGGGATTGCATGAGAAAGCTTGTTTTCGGAATACACAGGAAACCGTCCGCGGTGATTTCTCGCGGACGGTTGGATATAAGATACTTTCTGCGCAGGTGGGGAGTGAGAGCGGCGTTCACGCTGCTGTTGCTCTCGGGACTGCTTGTCGGCACGCTGAGCTTTGGCTCTCTGAGCAAGGAAACGCTCGGGCAGCTTGACTTGCTGTTCACCACAAACCTGCCAGGCAGACTTTCGGACGGTGCTCTCTCCGCTTTCTGCGCGAGCTTTTCGTCTGATTTTCTGTTTTTTATCGCGTCGTTCCTGATGGGGCTCAGCGTATGGGGAGCCGCGCTGCTTCCGGTGATAGCCTTTTTCAAGGGCTTCGGAATCGGAATCACCGCCGCCTATCTCATATCGTCCTACGGACTTCGGGGGCTCGGCTTCTATGTCGTGGTTCTGCTCCCGGGAGTTTTTGTGTTCAGCATTGTGCTTGTCTATGAGCTTGCGCTCTCGCTCGGAATCTTCCGGCGGATGTGCTCGGTGCTGTTCCGCCGCGGACGCTACGGCTTTGCGGATAGCTTCAGAAGCTTCCTTCACGGCAGCGCGCGATACCTGATACTTACCTTCGGAGCCTCTGTTCTCGACGTTGTTTTGTGGGCGCTATTCGGAGGACTTTTCGGGATAAAATGATTTTTAACTGTCTGTTGCGTCAGGACAACCGGCAAATGGGGGAGATAGATTTGGAAAACGAAACAAAAATGAGGGTTGTCGAGCTGCTCGGCAGGTACTTCCGGAATTTTCACCGGATACTGCTGACCAACATTCTGTTCGCGATTCCCGCGGCGGCGCTGTTCTTCGGCGTGTATTGCCTGAGCGCTTACGGCAGAATTAACAACATATTGATAACATTCCTGCCGATTATTCCGCTTATGCCCGTTTTTGCAGGAGTTACCGTTGTAACGCGAAACATCGCGCGTGATGACGAGAATGTGCCGGTGTTCAGCTGCTTTTTCGGCGGAATCAAGAACAACTGGAAACGCTTTCTTCTCCTCGGAGTTATGCTCTACGCGGCGGTTGTGCTCTGCTATTCCTCGTTTATGCTCTATTGGAACATGGCGCAGCAAAACCCGATTTTCTATGTTCCGTTCGGACTTGTGATTCTGATTTCGATTGCGCTGTTGTTCACCTTCTACAACATTCCGGTCATGACTGTAACCTATGACCTCAGCTTCAAGGATATTCTCAAGAACTCCGCGCTGATGTCGTTCGGTGAGATTAAGAACAACTTTTTCGCGACTATCGGCGTTGCGATTACAATTCTGGTCGGCGCTACGCTGTTCATTATGTCGAACAGCCCGGTGATGATGCTTTCACTGACAGGCACCTTTGCGGCGCTTATCCTCACCGCGACGGTTTCGTATGTAATCAACTACTATGTTTTCAAGGACATGGCTGTGATGATTACAGCCGAGGGCAGCGCTCCGGCGTTCCCCGATGATAAGGACGCCGACAAGGAGCCCGAAAAGCTCGATTTTTCCGACCTTGACCTCGACTCAGGCAAGGACGGGGACGAATATCTCTTTTTCAACGGAAAGATGATGAAGCGCAGCGTGCTCATCAAGATGAGAGACGAGCAGGAGAACAAAAATGAGCAAAAAGAAAGCTAAGAAGAAAAAGAATACCGCCCCGAAAAAGAAAAAACGCGACATAAAAACGCCTCTGATCCTGATTGCGGTTGTCGCTGTTGTGGGGCTCATTATCGGCGGAATTTATCTTCACTACCGCCTCACCTCGCTCGAGTGCACCGACTTTGCGGACAAGCATTTCGAGAGCGTTGCTGCTTTTGACGCGACAGGCGACGAGGCTGACCTCAAGAAGATTTACAACAACCGCTACGACGATTTCCGCGGCTCGCTCGATTTAAAGGGCGACGGAACATTCAGCTTCTGGATGGACGTCGGCTACGCTGACGACGGAACCCACAAGGGAACCTACACATACGACCGCGGCTCCGAAACGCTCAAGGCCGTGTTTGACAACGGCGACAAGGCTGATTTCAAGCTTATCCGCAACAAGGACGGCGCGATTGATTACATCGAGGCGCCGTATCAGGATTACAAAATCAGATTCGTAATTCCCGAAGTATAAAAACAAGTATGATATAATCAAATTACCGGAAAGGGATAATATGCAAATTCCCTAAAGATAAGAAAAATGTTATACGAGGAGGAATTATTATGAAAATAGCTATGGCGAACGACCATGCCGGAACAGCGATGAAACTCGAGATTAAGGCTTATCTCGAGGAGCAGGGACACACCGTCGTTGACTTCGGAGCATATGACGAGCAATCCTGCGATTTGTCGGATTTCGTGCTCCCGGCGGCGCTTGCGGTCGCGAAGGGCGAGTGTGACCGCGGAATTTTTGTCGACGGCGTCGGCTACGGAAGCGCGATGATTGCGAACAAGGTGAACGGGATTTACGCCTGCGTATGTCAGGATCCGTTCTGCGCTCAGCTTGCGCGCCAGCACAACGACGCAAACGTGCTCTGCCTGGGCGCCAAGATTATCGGCGGTATGATTGCGATGGAAAACGTCAAAACCTTCATGAGTACTGCTCCGCTGACGGCGGACAAATATGTGCGCCGTGTCAAAAAGGTTCAGAAAATCAACGACGAGCATTGTGTGCCGGTCAAATAATTACAACTAAACGCAGAAAGGGCGTCGCATAAAGCGGCGCCCTTCTCAGTTATTAGTTTTTGGTTGCCCATTCCTGAACGTAGGTCTCGCTCACGCCGGTGTCGGTTGTGAGCGTCATTTTCTCAGAGGTTGTCTGGAATTCGAGCGTCCAGTTAACCTTAGTGTCGGTGCCTTCAAGAGTTACGCCGAGGATTACCTTGGTGGGCTCTTTTTCATCACGCTTCTGAGTGAATCTGCCCTTGTAGTCCTTGCCGTCAACCTTGCCCTCAAAGGTTCCGTCGTCCTTGAATTCGATTGTGCTTCCGGTTTCCTCGTCAATCCATTTGTATCCGGTTACGAGTGCGCCGAACACCTGACCGTCGGGAACTTTTTCGTCAACAGCAATCGAAGCCGGCGGCTTGGTCTCGAAGGTGTTCTCGAGAGAATTTCCGGAGCAGCTGCAGCTTGCGAAAACTACAACCGAAGCAGCGGCAATCGCGATGCAGATAAGTTTTTTAACCATTGGTAAAACATCCTTTCCGTGCAGTTTCGGTTATTTCTTTATTATGCTGACGCCGGTCATTTCCTCGGGCTGAGGAATGCCGAGGATCTCGAGCATAGTCGGAGCGATGTCAGCCAGCACGCCGCCCTCTCTGAGCTCGCATTCGTGACCGATTACGCAGAAGGGAACGGGGTTGGTGGTGTGAGCTGTGAACGGCTTGCCGTCCTCGTCAATCATCTTGTCGGCGTTGCCGTGGTCGGCGGTGATGATGGTTGTGCCGCCCATCTGAGCAACTGCCTCACATACCTCGCCCACGCACTTGTCAACGGCTTCAACAGCCTTTACGGCAGCTTCAAAAACGCCTGTGTGACCAACCATGTCGCAGTTTGCGTAGTTGAGGATGATGATGTCGTACTTGCCGCTCTTGATTGCTTCAACCATCTTTTCGGTGACTTCGTAAGCGCTCATGTGAGGTTGGAGGTCATAGGTGGCAACAGCCGGAGACTTGACGAGAATTCTGTCCTCGCCGTCATAAACCTTCTCGACGCCGCCGTTGAAGAAGAATGTTACGTGAGCGTACTTCTCGGTCTCGGCGATTCGAAGCTGGTTGAGACCGAGCGAAGAAGCGTACTCGCCGAGGGTGTTTTTGAGACTCTGCGGCTTGAACGCGACCTCAACATTCGGCATTGTAGCGTCGTACTGAGTCATGCATACATAGTTGAGCGGGAACATACCGTTTCTTCTCTCAAAGCCGGAGAAATCCGGGTCAACAAGAGTTCTGGTGATTTCGCGCGCTCTGTCGGGGCGGAAGTTGAAGAAGATTACGCTGTCGTTCGCCTTGATGGTGTCGCCGCCCTTGACGACAATCGGGATTACGAATTCGTCGGTTACGCCGTTGTCATAGCTCTGCTGAATTCCCTCAACCGGGCAGTCAGCCGCGACGCCTTCGCCGTATACAAGTGCGCTGTAAGCCTTCTCAACGCGCTCCCAGCGGTTGTCTCTGTCCATAGCATAGTAACGTCCGCTGACGGTGGCGATTTTTCCGACGCCGATTTCCTTCATCTTCTCGACGGCTTCCGCGACATATTCCTTCGCCGAGGAAGGGGGAACGTCACGACCGTCGAGGAAGGCGTGAACATAAACCTTCTCGAGACCCTTTGACTTCGCAAGCTCGAGGATTCCGTAGAGGTGAGTGAGGTGGCTGTGAACTCCGCCGGGAGACATAAGTCCCATCAGGTGGAGGCTCGAGTTGTTCTCGAGAGCCTTGTCCATTGCGTTCACGATAGCCTCGTTCTCGCCGAGCTTGCCTTCTTCGATTGTTTTTGTGATTCTTGTGAGCTCCTGATAGACGATTCGTCCGGCGCCCATGTTGGTGTGACCGACCTCGCTGTTGCCCATCTGACCGTCCGGCAGACCTACGTCAAGGCCTGACGCGCCGATTTGAGTACAGGGGTTCTCCTTGAAGAGAATGTCGAGGTTCGGTGTGTTTGCGGCGGCGATGGCGTTGCCCTCGGGAGGCGCAATTCCAAAGCCGTCCAGTATCATAAGTACTAAAGGTTTTTTCATCATAACAAACCTTTCTATTAGTTTATTCTTCCGCGCTGACGCGGGTGTAATGATGGCAGGATGTTCAAATCAGCCTTTTGTTGCGGCGTCGATGATTGCGCCGAACTTTGCGGCAACGAGTGAAGCGCCGCCGATGAGACCGCCGTCAACGTTCTCCTTGGAGAGGAGCTCTGCGGCGTTGGCGTCGTTCATGGAACCGCCGTACTGAATTGTGATAGCCTGAGCTGTCTCTTCGTCGTACTTCTTGGCGAGCTCGGCGCGGATGAACGCGCAAACTTCCTCAGCCTGCTCGGCTGTTGCGGTCTTGCCTGTGCCGATAGCCCAAACAGGCTCATAGGCGATGACTGTCTTTTTGGCGTCCTCAGCGGAAACGTCATAGAGGTCGAGCTTAATCTGACGGGCGATTACTTCCTCGGTGATGTCGCACTCGCGCTCCCAGAGGAGCTCGCCTACGCATACGATGGGCTT
>CAMHHL010000024.1 GCA_946184925.1 uncultured Clostridia bacterium
TTACAAGAGCCGCCCGTTAGGGTGTAACTTCCTTACGAAGTACACCCTAAGAAGGGTGCTTTTTATTTGGAGCGGATGATGGGAATCGAACCCACACGATCAGCTTGGAAGGCTGAAGTTCTACCACTAAACTACATCCGCGTATCAGCAACAGATTTATTATAGCGCAAATCTGTTGCTTTGTCAAGGATTAAATTATATCCAGAACTATTTTTCCGTCCTCAACACGAGTGTGGATTCCGGCTATGTCGCCGTCACGGCGCGCGATTAGCTCGTTCGTGACCTTGTCCTCGACGTTTTTGCGGATGAAATTGCGCAGGTCGCGCGCTCCGCTGTTTCCGCCGGAGGCACTGTCAGCTACAAACTCGCAGACGCTCTCGTCATATGTAAAGCGTATTCCCTTTTCCGCAAGCGGCTCCTTATACTCGCTGAGCATGAGACCGGCGATACGCTTGTAGTCCTCGCTGCTGAGATTTCTGAACACGATAACCTCGTCAACACGCGCGATGAACTCGGGACGAAGGAACTCCCTGAGACCTTTCATCGCCTTTTCCTTAGCGATGTCGTCCTCCTGCTTGCCAAAGCCGAGGGCGTTCTCCTTTCGCTCGGAGCCGGCATTAGAGGTCATTACTATTACCGTATTCTCAAAGTTTACGCTTCTGCCGTGGGCGTCGGTGATTCTGCCCTCGTCGAGAATCTGGAGCAGGATATTCATAACATCCGGGTGCGCCTTCTCAATCTCATCAAAGAGCAGGACTGAATATGGACGGCGGCGAACCTTTTCCGTTACCTGTCCGGCTTCGTCATAGCCGACATATCCCGGAGGTGAGCCGATGATTTTGGAGACCGAATGCTTCTCCATAAACTCTGACATATCGAGCCTTATGAGAGTTTCGGGAGTATCAAACAGCTGCTGTGAAAGCACCTTGACGAGCTCGGTTTTTCCGACGCCGGTGGGACCTACAAAGATGAACGAAGCCGGTCTGCGGCGCGGTGAAATCTGAACTCTGCTGCGTCGGATTGCGGCTGAGAGAGCCTCAACAGCCTCGTCCTGACCGATAATCTTTTTCTTGAGCTCATTCTCGAGATCGGCAAGCTTTGAGAGCTCGTTTTCACGGATTCTGCTCTGTGGGATTCCTGTCCAAAGCTCGATTACCTTGGCGATATCCTCCTCCTCAACCGGAGCGTTGACCTTTTCGAGCGGAATCTCGGCAAGCTCTTTGTCAACTCTTGCAATCTTGGAGCGGACATCGGCGAGCTGCTCGTAGTTCACTTCCTCGGCGCTCTCAATCTCGGTCATCTGCTGGCTAAAGCGCTTTTTGCTAATCATGAGCTTGTCATAGCGCTCCATCTCCTTGTTCCTGAGCGCTGCGCACGCGCAGCTTTCGTCAAGAAGATCGATAGCCTTGTCGGGGAGGAAACGGTCGTTGATGTATCTTTCGGAAAGCACGACAGTCTTGCGAACAATATCGTCGCTTACTTTGACGCGGTGATGAGCCTCATAATAGCCCTTAACACCGGCGATTACCTCAATCGTCTCGGCAATTGACGGCTCCCCTACCTTGACAGGCTGAAAGCGGCGCTCGAGCGCGCTGTCCTTTTCTATGTATTTTCTGTATTCGTTGAAGGTAGTCGCGCCGATAACCTGAATCTCTCCGCGTGAAAGGGCGGGCTTGAGAATGTTTGCGGCGTTCATAGTGCCCTCGCTGTCGCCGGTTCCGACAAGGTTGTGAACCTCGTCGATAAACAGGATAATGTTCCCGGCTTCCTTTATTTCCTGAGTTAATCCCTTAATACGGCTCTCGAACTGACCTCTGAACTGGGTACCTGCTATGAGCGAGGTGAGGTCGAGAAGATAGATTTCCTTGTCGAGAAGTCTGAGCGGAACCTTTCCGGAGACAATTCTCAGCGCAAGTCCCTCGGCGATGGCGGTCTTACCTACGCCCGGCTCACCGATAAGACATGGGTTATTCTTGGTTCGGCGCGAGAGGATCTGGATAATACGTTCAATCTCCTTATCTCTGCCGATGATGTTGTCAATTCTGCCGTCAGCTGCCTTTCCCGTAAGGTTTTCGCAGTAGAGATTGAGGTGCTTTCTCTTCTTGTCGTTCGGCTTCTTATTGCGGTTCTTTCTTTCCTTACGCTCAGTGCCCTCGGAAGAGCCCTGATTGCCGCCGAAAAGATTGTTGAAGAACGGGAAAGTCGGAGCGCCGCCGGGAGTGAAATCGCCGTTGTCCTCGGACTGCTCGTTGAATTCCTCCATCTGCTCGGCAAGGTTGTCGACATTCATCGACTCCATAAGGTTTTTCATGCCGTCGTCGGACATCAGGGTGTTCATCTGATCCTGAACAGTCTCGAGATCTTCTTCTGAAAGTCCCATCTTATTTATTAGGTCTTCAACCGGCTTTATGCCAAGCTCCTTGGCACAAGTGAGACAATAACCGGTTGTTGGAGCGTCGGTTGAGTTATTTGTCGAAACAAAGACTACCGCGGGACGCTTTCCGCATCTGCTACAGTTCATAAATTACTCCTTTACTGTTTTCCTTGGTTTTTCTGCTCCTTGATGAGCGAATAATATATCATAAAATATTTGATTAATGCAAATATCATCATTGCCGTTGTTAATGACAAAAGGACGAGCGATAAAACAGGGTTGTCGTAGTTGAACGCCGCCTTTAAAAATACTATGAGACATACTGAAAAATAGAACATCAGAGTGCCGACCTTGCCATACCACTTGGCGGCAGGAGGCTGGATATTCTTCTTCAGAAGTCTTGTGCCTCCGATAAGCATCAGAAGGTCTTTTATGATGAGTACAATCATAACCGGGAGCACTACGGGCGTCAGAACGGTTATGCACACCATAATCGCAAAAAGCGTGAGTTTGTCGGCAATTGGGTCTAGCACCTTGCCGATATCCGTAACCTGATTGAAGCGGCGCGCGATATAGCCGTCAAACGCGTCGGACAAACCGGAGATGACCAGAATAATTGCAGCTCCAATATAATTCTTATTCAGAAAAAAGATTACAAAAGGAACTATCAGGACAATCCTCAGAAATGAAAGCAGATTTGGAATTGTCCGCAAATCACTTGCCTTGAAATTTTTAACCATAATTACCTCATCTAAACCCAAAATTATCTCACGGTCGGCGAAGTTGCCGCAGGAGCGGAAGCCGCAGACGCGAGGTTAGTACCTGTGCTGATTATATCGGCAATATACTCAATGAACGAAGAATGATAGACAGCTTTGAAGAAATAAGACTGCGAAATCATATTCTCGGTTATGAAGGGATTTTCTACAAACGGGAGAATTATCCTCAAAAGCATCACTGCAATCAGAACGATTATTATCCCTACCAAAAGTCCGAGTATTCCGCCGCAAATCGCGTTTGCCGCGTGAAGCCCCGGAAGGTCGAAAATCCTCAGCAAACGTCCGGAAAACAGCTTCAGCAGAATAAAAAACAGCAGAAACAAAACTATAATAAACAACACGCTCAAAGCCGAAACAATCACCGGCTGTATGACAGATGTGACTGCCTGAGAAACAGCCGATGAACCGGACTGAGAAACGCTGCTCGCGTTTTCGCTCACTGAAGCTGAATTAATTCCCAAAAGCCTGAGCAATCCGGAAAAGAACGACGGCAAATCGGACATCACCTTGTCGGTTACCGAGCTTACGCTCTTAGTTCCGGAAGCGACTGATTCGGAAACGCTCTTCTCAATCGCCGGAGAAACATATGCGGAGAAAACCCAGTTCGACAACGCCTTTGATGAAATGTACGAAAGAAATCCCGCGAGAGCGACGCTCAGACAGGTGAACAGCGAGCGCATTAGTCCGCGTGATATTCCAATCAGGATAAAGACAGCCACAAGGACTATCATGCAAATATCAAGTATCATAAGAACACCTTACTCAAACGTTTCTGTTCTGCGAACTTCATTGATGCCGAGAATGTAGCCGGCATTCGGAGCGTTGAGCCTGACGCACTTGGCGCCGTTGCCTGCATCGGAGCTTCCGAGAAGATTCGCGTCGGTATCATACAGATAACATTCTGTTTTGTCAAGGAACGCAACTCTGTTTTTAAAAAGGCTGAGAGACTCGACAGCGTTCTTGGTGTCGATAATCTTAATCTGATTACCTATGCTGTTAAGATAATGAATAGAGCAGTTGTTCCCGTCGCCGCTGCGCGAGAGCGAAAGCGCAAAGCAGTCGGTGTCCTTGTCTACGTCAAAGGCGGTGAGCTGCATGTTGCTGTAATCAATTTGTTTGATATCGGACGAGCCGATTTCAAGAGCATAAGCGGAGTTCGAGCCGATGATGCAAACATTGCCTGCGCTGAGATAGTCAACGGAATAGACAGTGTTTTCATCGAGCGAATAAGTCGCTCTGGGCTCTTTCTTTGAAAAGTCGAGCACATAGGCAATTCCGGAGATGCTTCCTGCGTCAGCCGTAACGCCGCAGGCTACGCAGCCTGTGCCGTCAGGATTAATCGAGACGGCGTTGATATAATAATCGGCAAAGGAATAAGTATAGAACTTTTCCTTATCATTATTATACACACTTATCTTCGAAAGGTAACCGTCAGCCTGAGTTACAAGGCAGTAATAGCCGCGCTCGTTGATGTCGGCGGCGATAATGTCGAGCTCATCGTCTGTCACCGTTTGCTCACCGAGCTCCTTGACCGTTCCGGTGACGTAGCCTGAACCGCCAAGGTTATAAATCATGGCATTGTCGCCCTCGGTGGTCAGAACAGGCTTTGAGAAGCTGTGCTGATTGTAGCAAATCTCATTGCCCGACTGAGAGAGTGTGACAAAGGAAGTATCGGAAACATAGGTTATGTCGCCGTTGCCTACGAAGTTGCCGCGGTTGACGTTGGTGCCGATAATCTCAACGGGATAGCCCGTATCGCCCGAACCCAGCACATCATACTTGAACCAGCTGTAAATCTTCTCGGGAGTGAGACTGTCGCTGTTGGCAATTGCATAGACAAGCAGTCCGAGCAGGACAAGCACGCCGACAGCGATGACAATCTTCTTGACAGCGGAGCGGTTAACCTCGATGCTTTCCTCGGAGTATTCCTCGAGAGGAACATCCTCGTAGCTCAAAACGGCACGTTTATTATTTTTTCGTTTTTCGACGCTTTCTACAGAATGGCGTCCGCCTTTTTTGTGTTTCATTTCATAAACCTTCGATATTAATAGTTAACCCTGTCGAGATACAGTCCGCAGGGACGGGCTGTTATCCCGGCACATGAACGGTCTTTTTTTGCGATAATCTTCGGGATTGAGTCCGGAGCCAGTCGACCGCTGCTGATGTCAAGCAGCGTACCGACCATTATCCTCACCATATTATAGAGAAAACCATCGGCTTCGACGGTAAAGGTTACGAGATTTCCGTCGCGTATGACCTCGCAGGACTTGACGTTTCTCGTCATATCTCCCATTTTGCGCTTGTCGGGAGTACAAAATGAGGTGAAGTCGTGCTTGCCGACATAGTCCTGAGCCGCTCTGTTGAGAAGCTCGGCGTCAAGCGGATAACGGTAGAACAGCGCGTAACCGTTGAGGAACGGATTGCGTGTGTCGCTGTTCCAGATTTTGTAAACATAGCGCTTGCTCTTGCAGGCATAGCGAGCGTGAAAGTCGGGAGCAACCTCACTGCAATCGAGACATGCGACCTCCTGAGGAAGCCATCGGTTGAGCGCCGCCTTGAGCCTTTCCGGCGGAATCGGATGGGCAATTTTCACGCTTATGCAGTACATATTCGCGTGAACACCGCTGTCGGTACGGCTGCAACCCTTGAGGTCGTAAAATTCGCCGACGATGTTTCTGAGAGCGTTCTGGAAGACCTCTTGAACAGTGATTCCGTTCTGCTGAATCTGCCAGCCGTGGAAGGAACGTCCGTCATATGAAATTGTGACGAGCAGGTTCCTCAGAACACTGTCGGAAGAAATATGTTGCATAGAATCACTCCGGCGAGTAACAAAGCGGTAAACACAATACAAATCCAGTCAATTCTCTTCATGTGGAGAACCTTCATGCGGGTTCGACCGTCGCCGCCGCGGTAACAGCGGCATTCCATGGCAACGGCAAGCTCGTAGGCTCTCCTGAACGCTGAGACAAAAAGCGGGATCAGCACCGGAGTCAGCGCCTTGACCTTTTTGATCAGTCCGCCGGACTCCATATCTGCTCCCCTGGCTTTCTGAGCCGACATAATCTTGTCGGTTTCCTCAAGCAGAGTGGGAACAAAGCGCAGTGCGATTGTCATCATCATGGCAATCTCGTGAACTTTAACGCGGAAAATCTTCAACGGTTTCATCAGGCGCTCGAGGGCGTCGGTGAGGTCGGTCGGAGAGGTTGTGAACGTCAGGCATGAGCTTACAAGAATAAGGCAAACAATCCTGACTGTAACGAATATTGCCCGGAAAATTCCCGAGAGTGTAATCTTGATAAAGCCCCATTCAAAAATCGGGGTGCCGGTTCCGTAGAAAATATTCAGCACCGAAGTGATCAGGATAATAATAATAATCATCCGAAGGCTTTTGAAGTACATTTTCGGGGATATGCCGGAAAGCAAAATCACAGCAACAACAGCCGCCGTAACCAAGCCGAGAGACGCGAAGTTGAACGCGCAGAAAATCAGTGAGATAAAAGCAATCAGAAGCAGAATCTTCACTCTGGCGTCCATGCGGTGAATTACACCTTTTCCGGGGATAAACTGTCCGAGAGTAATGTCGCGAATCATAGCTTACCCTCCTTTTTGAGAAGGCTAAGCAGAGCGCTGAACGCCTGCTCAACGGTAAGAATGCCCTCGGGGATATCGTAGCCGAGGCATGCAAGCTCTGAGGTTATCTTTGAAACCTGAGGAACCCTCAAGCCCATTTTCCCGAGCCTCTCAACCTCGGAGAAAACCTTCCTCGGCGTGTCGAACATTTCGAGCCTGCCCTTGTTCATAACCATAATTCTATCAGCCACTCTGGAAATGTCCTCCATGCTGTGGGACACAAAGAAAATCGTATTCTTGCGCTGCTTGTGATACTGCATAATCTGGGCAAGGAGTGTGTTTCTGCCCATCGGGTCAAGTCCTGCCGTGGGCTCGTCAAGCACGAGCACGTCGGGATCCATAGCGATTATGCCGGCGATAGCGGCGCGGCGCTTTTCGCCTCCGGAGAGGTCGAAGGGTGATTTATCGAGGAGCTCGTCCGAAATTCCGGTGAACTTCGCGGCTCTCCTGACCTTCGAGTCGATTTCGTCAGGAGAAAGCCCCTGATTCGCAGGCCCGAAGGATATATCTTTATAGACGGTTTCATCAAACAGCTGATACTCCGGATACTGAAAAACCATTCCTACCCTGAAACGGATTTTGCGGATTTCCTTTGGCTTTGCCCAGATATCAGCTCCGTCAAGAAAAACTTGACCTGAGGTCGGACGCAGAAGCCCGTTGAGCATCTGGACAAAGGTGCTCTTGCCGGAGCCTGTATGTCCGATAAGCCCGATAACCTCGCCCTTGTTCACGCTGACGCTGAGATTATCGACAGCCTTCTTCTCAAACGGAGTATTCGCGCCGTAGACATAGCTGAGGTTTTTAACTTCTATAATACTCAAGCAAGCACCTCCCTCAGCATGGAGACGCATTCGCTCTCGTCAAGCGGCATTTTGTCGAACTTCACGCCGGCACCGAGCAGCTTGTAGGCAAGCTCAGTCGCCTGGGGAACGTCGAGACCGTGCTTTTTCAGCAAATTCACCTGAGAAAAGACCTCAACAGGCGTGCCCTCGGTGAGAACGTTGCCGCTGTCCATAACAATAACGCGATCAGCCATTACAGCTTCGTCCATATAATGAGTAATCAGTACAATCGTGATTCCGCGGTCGCGGAGCGTTTTAATTGTGGAGAGCACCTCTTCCCTGCCCCTCGGGTCGAGCATTGCGGTCGGCTCGTCAAAGACAATGCAATCGGGTTGCATCGCGAGAATACCGGCGATTGCAACGCGCTGCTTCTGACCTCCCGAGAGCTTGTGAGGAGCATGAGTGCGGTAATCGTACATGTCAACAGCTTTAAGCGCCTCGTCAACTCTGCGGCGGATTTCCTCCGGAGTGAGCCCGAGGTTCTCGGGGCCGAAGGCGACATCCTCTTCAATTATGCTGGCGACAAGCTGGTTGTCGGGATTCTGGAGCACGAGCCCCACCTTGCGGCGGATGTTGTAGACATCATCCTCAACCGAGGTGTCCATTCCGTCAACAAAAACCTTGCCGAAGGACGGGGTGAGCATGGCATTGAACATCTTTGCCATGGTGGATTTGCCGCAGCCGTTGTGACCGAGCAGAGCGACGAACTCGCCGCGTTTTATTTTTATATTAACGCCGTTAAGAACGTTTTTTGTACCTTCCTCGTAGGAAAACCTTACGTTTTCTGCCGATATAAAGTCCATTTATTTCTCCCAGATTACAGTTGAGCCGCAGGGCAGCGAAAGCCCTGACTCGGTAACTTTCAGTCCGATTTCATCGGAGCTGACTCTGCCGCCGAATTTCGGGCAGAGCTTAATATTCAAAAGATACTCCATGACAGCCGGTGAAAGCCCGGTTGTGTAGGAATTAAGAATCAAAAATGAAGGATTGTCCGAAAACACCTGAGTGATTAATTCTACAAAAGAATTAATCTGCTCTTCAATTTTCCAGACCTCGCCGCCGGGACCTCTGCCGTATGACGGAGGATCCATGATAATCCCGTCGTACTTGTTGCCCCTGCGGATTTCGCGCTGAACGAATTTTACGCAGTCGTCAACGAGCCAGCGGACAGGCTTGTCCGCGATATTCGAGGCGACAGCGTTCTCCTTCGCCCAGTTGACCATGCCCTTGCTCGCGTCAACATGGCAGACCTTCGCCCCTGCGTCCATGCATGCCAGCGTAGCACAGCCTGTATAGCCGAAAAGGTTGAGAATGCTGAGCGGGCGTTTTTCGGACTTTATCCTATCCTGAGCCCAGTCCCAGTTGACAGCCTGCTCGGGGAAAACTCCGGTGTGCTTGAAGCCCATGGGCTTGACGTTGAAGGTAAGGCTCTTGAAGTGAATACTCCAGCTGTCCGGAACATGCTTGTACATCTCCCAGCTTCCGCCGCCCTTGTTGGAGCGGTGATAGCGCGCGTGGGCATTGCGCCAGAGTGGATTTTTCTTTCCGGAGCTCCAGACAATTTGCGGGTCGGGACGGATGAGGATGATGCTCCCCCATCTCTCGAGACGCTCGCCGTCGGAGCAATCTATGAGTTCATAATCCTTCCAGTTTGGTGATACTCTCATTTTATTCTTTCCTTAAAGCGGCATGAGCCGCGGTGATAATCAGTTGTCAAACAGCGTGGGCTGAGCGACCTTTGTTCCTCCCGGGAACGGAAGTCCGAGGTGCTCGCACGCCTTGGCGGTTATACATCTGCCCCTCGGGGTGCGGCTGAGAAAGCCGATTTGCATCAAATAAGGTTCGTAGACGTCCTCGATTGTGACAGCTTCCTCGCCGATAGCGGCAGCAAGGGTTTCAAGACCGACGGGTCCGCCGTTGTAGAATTTGACGATAGCTTCGAGCATTCTGCGGTCGTTGCTGTCGAGACCGAGCTCGTCAACACCGAGGCGCTCGAGTGCTATTTGAGCTGTTTCAAGTGTAATCACGCCGTCGGACATAACCTGAGCGAAATCGCGGACGCGCTTGAGAAAGCGGTTAGCGATTCGCGGTGTTCCGCGCGAGCGCGAGGCTATTTCTACAGCGCCGTCATGCTCGATTTTGATACCGAGAATTCCTGCGCTGCGCTCAACAATCTGAGCAAGCTCCCCGGTTGTGTAGAGCTCAAGCCTGAGCACAACGCCGAAGCGGTCGCGGAGCGGAGCGGTCAGCTGACCGGCGCGCGTGGTTGCGCCGACGAGGGTAAACTTAGGAAGCGGAAGATGGTAAGAAGTCGCCATCTGTCCCTTGCCGGTGATGATATCAATCGCGAAGTCCTCCATTGAAGGATATAGAATTTCCTCAACCGCACGGCTGAGACGGTGGATTTCGTCGATAAAAAGCACATCGCCCTGATTAAGATTGGTGAGAAGCGAGGCAAGGTCGCCGGGCTTTTCAATCGCAGGGCCCGAGGTTATACGGACAGACACGCCGAGCTCATTAGCGATAATCGCGGAGAGCGTAGTCTTGCCGAGTCCCGGAGGTCCGTAAAGAAGCACATGGTCAAGCGACTCTCCCCTCTGCTTTGCCGCGTCAATGAACACGCGGAGGTTCTCCTTGACGGTTTCCTGACCGATGTAGTCATCGAGAGTTTTGGGGCGGAGCGGGTTTTCGTTGTCGTTCCTGTCCTCGGGAATCGACGAAGTATCGACTATTCGGTTTTCAAAATCAAATTCATCAGAAAATTCTATACTCATTATTATTCCTCAATTTATCTTTTGCCCATAAGCTTCAGGGTTTCGCCGATAAGCTGCTCAACCGGCAGCGTGCTGTCGAGAGTTGAGATGAACGGAGCTACGTCAGCCGAGCTGTAGCCGAGAACGCCGAGCGCTTCAATTGCTTTAGGAACATTTCCCGTCGAATAGCCGGACGCCGGAGCGCCGCCGGGAGCAATCTGCTCCGACGAGCCAAGGTTGAACTTGTCCTTGAGCTCGAGGATAATGCGCTGGGCAAGTTTCTTGCCGACGCCCTGAGCCAACGTTATCGTCTTGACGTCGCCGGACGCAATCGCGAGCGAAATCTGCTGAGGCGAAAGCGCCGAGAGAATCGCGAGCCCGACCTTGGGACCTACACCGCTGACGCCGATGAGCGTTTTGAACGCGGAAAGCTCCTCCTGAGTTCCGAATCCGAAAAGCTCCATGGCATCCTCGCGGACGTTGAGATATGTATAAAGTCTCGCTTCGGTTCCGATTGCGAGATTTTTCTGGGTGTTTATAGTAGTCTGACAACGATAGCCTACTCCGGCACACTCCACAACGGCAATGCCGGGCGCGAGACTTATCACCTCGCCGCGAACGCTGTAATACATCAGATATTCCCCTCCCTGAACATTTTCTGCCTGAGCTCGCTGCCTGCCGCCTGACAGTGCGTTATCGCTATTGCGAGCGCGTCGGCGGTATCGTCGGGCTTGGGAACCTCGGGCAGCTTGAGAAGTCTTCTTGTCATCTCCATAACCTGGGGCTTTTTCGCCTTGCCGTAGCCTGTTACGGCGGTCTTGACCTGCAAGGGCGTATATTCATAAATCGGCAAGCCGTTCTGCTGCGCCGCGAGAAGAATTACTCCCCTCGCCTCGGCAACCATAATCGCGGTCTTTTGATTGGTGGTAAAATAAAGCCGCTCAATCGACATAGCCTCAGGCTTGAACTTAGAGATTATCAGGCTCAAGTCATCATAGATGACCTTCAGTCTGAGGTTAAAGTCCATATCGGCTTCGGTGGTAATCGCGCCGAAACGCAGCGGACGGAAGGCGTTATTTTTGTGTTCAATCAATCCCCAGCCGACGATAGCGTAGCCGGGGTCTATGCCGAGAATTACCAAGAACTCACATCCTTCCGAATGCGTAAAGCGCACACTTACACATTATTAAATAGCATTATATCACATTCCTTCCGATATATCAATAAAATTCATATATACTTTTCGTCCGATTTGTCAATAAGCCAAAAGAAAAAGCTGAGCGTTAAGGCTCAGCCGGAGTTTTATTTTCTTTTCGGGAAATATTCTCGGAAAGCGCGAGAAAAATAAACATAAACGGAGTTGTAATCGGCGTTGCAATATTTACGACGCTTTGGAACAGATAGCATAGCACCGGAGCTGCGAACACGAGCGCAAGCAAATTGGTGCGCGCGGCTTTCAGTGCCCGGACGATTACGGAACCAACAAGCGCCAGATACGCCGCAAGCCCCATGACGCCGTTACAGACAAGATAATTGAGAAACTCATTGTGAGCGGCGTTGGTTGACGAATCGCCGAATCGCGAATAAAGCGTGCTGAAGTACGGCGAGAACTGACTGTAGAAGGTGTCGCAGCCGCTGCCGAAAAGTATGGATTTAAGGTCAAATCGTGTGAAAATCCTCCATGCCTTTATCCAGATATAGCCGCGGTGCGTTCCCCATCTCGCGTTGAATCTGAATAGCGAAAAGAACGAGTTGAGCTCGGAAGAAGTATCTATGAATGAAAAATACACAAACAACGCGGCAATTGCGCCGGCAAAGAACAGCGCAATCGCGAGCAGAACTCTGAATACAGCCTTTGGATAGAGCTTTTCCGGTGAATTCTTCGCTGCAAAGAAGAACATAACGGATAGCGCAACAAGCACTCCGAGCATTATCCACGACCATATGCTCGAAATTACGCCGTGCTGAAGCGTGCCGAGTTCGCGTCCGTTTGCGACAAAAAATGACAAAAGCTTTGCGCAGAAGAGCATGACCGAAGCGAGCGCAAAAAAGCGGAAAAGCCGCTGCGGAATCCGGCAACAATAAAGAAGAATCACAAGCATTACCGGCACAAGTCCGAGAAAGCCGCTCTCGCTGTCCGAGCAGAGCACCGAAGCGAAGCCCAGCCCGCATCCGACGAGGTAAAGAAACCTGAGAGCGCTCCTGCAGTTGATATACAGCACCGCGAGCGCAGGAATAACAATACAGCAAAAGCATGACATCATGTTGCGGTTGCCGATTGTTGAAATAAAATCAGCGCGGACAGCTTCGCTGTAGTTCTGATTATACATTCCGAGGGGATCAACACCGAAGAAGTTGAGAACGCATAGCGCGAAAACAACCGAAGAGCCAACCGCCAGAACCGCAAAAACATACTCCCTGAACTGATAAAGCCGTGAAATAACTATGTAAACGGCAAAATACAGAATAAAAAGCAAAAGTCCGTTGTTTCTGCCCTGCGAACCGGAAAGGCTGTCGGCAGGGAATTCGGCAAAAATTGTCGACAAAGTAAAGCAAAGAATCACAGCCGCAAAGGAATAGTCGGTAAGGCTGAGTTGCTTGTACCACCTCTGACCTGTTCTCGTCCGTTTTGAGAAAAGAGAAGCGACGAGGATAACGGTCTCGACCACAACAAGCGCAAAGGAAAGATACACAAAGAAATATAGCTTGTCGTGTCTAATGTTTGAATAGCTGTCTGTCGCAAAGAGCGGAAAAACCGAGAACATTATCGCGAGATAGTAATTTACGAGGGCGTTTTTGACTTCGTATTTTTCTGAAACAGAATTATTTTTTGACATCCTATCACCCAAAAAACAGTATGGATATATTCTAATACTTTTGGGGATTTATGTCAATTTTTCCGTGTGAGTGTAATACTCGAACCGTCGTAGGTAAGTCGCAGCCTGTTGTTTTTGAGCTTGTAGCCGAACTTATAAATTTCGCTGTCGGCGCTGTCGCAGAGAATCATCCCGTCCGTATCCATAACGCAAAGTCCTGAAATTTTGAGACACGCGTACTCGTCGTCGGAGCTTATCTCGAACACGCCGTCGTCGCCGGAAAAGCTGAGAGAAACCGAGCTTCCGCCCGAAAGCTTCGCCTCCCACCTGCCTGAGCGAATCTCGTCGGCGGTGTTGGTGATTACGGTTGTGCAGGAAGAGAAAAGCGCCGCCAGCACAAGCATAACGGGAATCAGACGTAGTTTTTTCATAATAGCCTCCTTTCGGAATATATGAAAATCTTAAAGAATTTATAACTGTTTTACAGTTTTGTTATAATTCTTGAAAGGCAATATAAAACTATGTATAATTGAATTCCAAACCAATAAAATAACATTCAGATATACATAATCCACACAAGAAGGGATGGAAAAAATGCAGAAAACAATCAGAAACGGCAAGAATATTTTTGATGAAAACGGCGAGATAAGCTTCGGCGGATGGTCGAGAGCACCGCTTTTTATATATAATAAGGAAAAATCTCAGGAACCCAAAAAGCTTACGGAAAAAGACAGCTACTATTTCTCAGGCGACGGAATGGGTTTCTTCATCGAGGTTGAAACCACCGGCTCGGAGCTCTGCATCAGGCTCGTGCTTGCGGATTTTGAAACCGGCGAAACTGTTAGCGACACAATCAGCCGCAAGCTGCTGCTTGACCCTCAAACACTGCCCGACTCAGAAACGCAGGGCGAATTCAAATATACCGACAAGAAAATTGCGCTCACTCTCACCAACACAATTGAGGGCAGATATATCAAATGCGATTTCATCGACTTCGGAAACATCAAGAACCTTTTTGTCAAGCTTCTTGTTCAACAGCAGAACAGCGACAGTATGAATATGGTCGCGCCGTTTGACACAAAAAAGAACTTCTATTACAAGAGGGTTTTGCCCTCGCTCACAGCAACCGGTGTTGTGAGGTTCGGCGGATATGACTATAACCTTGACGAAAAGAACAGCCGCGTAACATACAGCAGGAGCAGATATTCCCTGCCAAAGCGTCAGAACTATCAGCTTATGGCAGGAAGCTTTGACGCAGACGGGCACAAAATCACAATTAATCTCTCCTCAAAGGTCGGCAACAACCGCAAGGGCAGCGAAAACTGCTGGTTCTGCGACGGAAAACTCTGTAAGGTCGGAATGATGAAGGTAGTCGGAGACGAAAAAGACCTCGGGGATAAATGGGAATTCGAGAGCGCTGACGGTTCGCTGCAGCTCATTTTTACACCTGACGAGACAGACGGCAGCGCTATGAGCGCAAAATGCGACAGAATGAGTATTGTGTTCGGGAAACTGAGCGGTGTGCTGATAAGCGAGGATAACAAGCTGAGAATTGAAAACCAAAAAGTTCATATGATTTTCGCTAATATATAGCTGTAGATATGTTCGCATAATCGAAATCAACGGAAAACAGTTTTGCCTTGATATCAATGTAAACTGAATAATAAGAAACAGGAACCGAATCCTGCCGCCGGGCATGGGTTCGGTTCCTTTGCGTAACTCAATAATACCTTGCTATTCGTTTCAGTCTGTTCTTGGCTCTCTTGATGTGACGTGTGACAGTCGAGGGATTTACACCAAGCTCGGAAGCTATTTCGTACATCTTTTTTCCTTCAAGGAAATAACTTTGCATACAGTAACGTTGCTTTTCAGTGAGTTCAGTGTCCATCGCGCGGCTGAGAAGCTGCTTCATTCCGGCGAGCTGAGTCCTGTTAGTCTCAAAAGACGAGGGATAAAGCCCGGTGAACGCAACCTCATCTGACAATTTGATGATGCTATGCCGCATCTCTGTCATCTCCTGCTCTTGCCTCGAGGATATGGGCTGAATCGAGCAAGTCATAATAAATCTTCCTGTACGCCGCAATTATGGCGTTGAGGTTCTCGAGATTTACACTCCGTCGGGATTTGAGCTGTTTTTCGTACTTTTTTATAACTTCGGCGATGTTTTTGGCATCGCGGTAATATTCCTGTGACCATGTATGATAATTCATTTCAACAACCTCTCTTTACAAATTCATCGCTTTCTATCCAATCAGAAAAGCTCGGGGCTCAGCTTTTCTGTACTATCATTATAGCAGAACATTCGTTCTTTTTCAATGATAAATCGAATATTTGTTCGATTTTTGCGAGGCGTACAATTGTCAGGACTATGCGGTGTTGAGAATAATTGTCACAAACGATACTCTTCAAGCTGTGCATTTCTGAGTATTTAAATAAAAACACAAAACCGGCACACATTCCGCAACGGAAGTGTACCGGTGTTATTATATGAAATTATTCCTCGAGAGCAGGAGGTTCGTTATAGAAAATCCGCTTCTTCATAGTCACGCCGTCATATCTGAGACGGACGGATATTCTGCCGTTGAACTGCTTGCGGCACTTGGGGCAGCGGAACTTTGCAACAAAGTTCTTGTTCCTGACCTTAAAGCGTGTAAGCTGCTCCGCCTTGATGTTGCAATCATCACAAAGAAAGAACATTTTTGACCTGTCGACAAGCGGATTGTGCAAATCGGTAATCAGCTTGTTCTTGAAGGTTATCTTACGATAAAACTCGCTGTCAGCGTCATAGATGAACTTTGAGAATCGCTCGGAATTGTAGGTTCTTCTCAGACATTCGAGACTGAGCCGCGCGTCGGTTAGCGCCCTGTGAAGGGAATCGTCGTCGCTCTTGATTCCGAGGTGCTCGGCGCAGGTTGAGAGCCCAAGCTGAGCCGCCGGATTATATAAATCGAGAGTTTTTTCACAATACTCCTGAAGATTGCAGTAACGCTTGAGAAACGGGATTTTTCCGTCGTCTGTGAAATAACGGAAGTTGTCCATAAGCGTCAGAAGGTCTGATGTTCCCCATGTGAGGATTACGCAGTCCTCGGAAAACTCGGCGAACTTCCTTGATGTTGTGAGAAAATCCACGCCCTCGTCATAGAGCTCATCGGTGCTTATATGTGTCAGCAAAGCGATGTGACTGCTGAGCTTTTTGCCTATTTGGGGCTTGATGAGCATTGAGAAGGTGTCAAGCACTTTAAAGTTCTCGTTGGTTTTTATCGCTCCGAACTCTATGATTTCATTGACATAATGGTGCTCCCGCTTTGAGTAGGAGCCGTTCCATTCCAAATCCAATATTACAAGGTTCATTTACCCTATACTTCTTTCCTGTTTTTTGTTATTTCTTTCTGAACTGCTGTTTCATTCTCTGTTCTTTTGAAAGAATCATCTTGCGCATACGGATGTTGTGCGGTGTTACCTCAACCAGCTCGTCATCAGCGATGAACTCAAGGCACTGCTCAAGACTGAGAGTCGTCGGCGGCGTGAGCTTGAGCGCGTCGTCGGAGCCGGATGCACGTGTGTTTGTGATATGCTTTTTCTTACAGACGTTGACTGTAATATCCTCAGCCTTCGGCGAGGAACCGACTATCATTCCCTCATAAACAGGAACGCCGGGTCCTATAAAGAGACGTCCTCTGTCCTGAACCTGGAAAAGTCCGTAGGCTACGCTGTCGCCTGTCTCAAAGGCTACGAGGGAACCGGTGTGACGGGTTACAATCTCGCCCTTGAAAGGCTCATAGGAATCAAAAACGTGGTTCATAATTCCGTTGCCGTTTGTATCTGTTAAGAATTCGGGACGATATCCCATAAGTCCTCTTGACGGAATCTTAAACTCAATATGAGTTGTTCCGCTGTCGCGCGTACCCATGTTAATGAGCTCAGCCTTTCTGGAACCGAGCTTCTCCATAACAGCACCGACATAGTTATCCGGAACCTCAATCATGAGGTACTCAATCGGTTCGCAGAGCACTCCGTCAATCACCTTGGTGATGACCTGCGGACGCGAAACCTGAAACTCGTAGTTTTCGCGGCGCATAGTTTCGATGAGAATCGAGAGGTGAAGCTCTCCCCTGCCCGAAACCTTGAAGGTATCGGCGGAATCGGTCTCCTCAACACGAAGGGCAATATTCGTCTCAATTTCCTTGAAAAGCCTGTCGCGGATGTTGCGCGAAGTGACATACTTGCCGTCCTGACCGGCGAAGGGTGAGTTATTAACCATAAAGTTCATCGTAACAGTCGGCTCGTCAATCTTGACGAAGGGCAGCGGCTCGATATTCTCGGTATCGCAGATAGTCTCGCCGATATTGATATCGCCTATGCCGCTTACGCAGACGATGTCACCGTAGGTCGCGGTTTCACTCTCAACGCGCTTCAAGCCCTCGAACTGATAGAGCTTAGAAACCTTGACGTTGGTTGTGGTGCCGTCGGAATGACAGAGCACAGCCTGCTGACCGTTCTTGACGGTTCCGCGCTCAACGCGTCCGACACCGATTCTTCCGATAAACTGGTCGTAGTCAATATTTGAGAGCAAAAGCTGCAAGCCACCGTCGGGATCGCCCTCGGGAGCAGGAATTTCATTTATAATAGCGTCAAAAAGCGCCTTCATGTTGTCGGTTTTGACGTTGTAATCTTCCGTAGCATATCCGTCGCGCGCAGAGGCATAAACAACCGGGAACTCGAGCTGGTCGTCATCGGCGCCGAGCTCGATAAAGAGGTCAAGAACCTCGTCGACAACCTCCTCCGGTCTCGCGCCGGGGCGGTCAATCTTGTTGAGTACAACAAGCGGCTTTTTGCCGAGACCGAGAGCCTTTTTGAGCACGAATCTCGTCTGAGGCATACAGCCCTCAAACGCGTCGACAAGCAATACAACGCCGTCAACCATCATCAGGATTCGCTCTACCTCACCGCCGAAGTCGGCGTGTCCGGGCGTGTCAACAATATTAATCTTTACGCCGTTATACATAACGGCAGTATTCTTGGAAAGAATTGTTATTCCGCGCTCACGCTCGAGGTCGTTTGAATCCATGACGCGCTCGTTGACCTCTTCGTTCTCACGGAAAATTCCGCTTTGCTTCAACAGCTCGTCCACAAGAGTGGTCTTGCCGTGGTCAACGTGAGCAATTATCGCAACATTGCGGAGATTATCTCTTTTCATACTATCATATCCTTTGATTCCATAAAATTACAAATTACGCACGAATAGTAGTATATCACTTTGTCAGAGATTTTTCAACTTTAAATATTATACTAATGTTATTTGTATTTTCAGCATTTTTGTGTATAATATTGAAAGTCATCAAAATTAAGATATTTAGGAGAATATATTATGTCAGCAAAAGAAACCGCAAAACGATATACACTATTTGCGTTAGGACTGTTTTTCTCGGCACTCGGGATTGCGTTCTCAATACAGGCGCAGCTCGGATTATCTACAGTTTCATCGCCGGGCTACGTCCTCAGCGTGCAGTTTGACGCGCTTAGCTTCGGCGTATGGTCGATTATAACGAACTGCTTTTTCGTCTTATGTCAGATTTTAATTCTAAGAAAGAATTTTAAGCCGATACAGCTTTTGCAAATTCCGTTTTCAATTCTGTTCGGATACTTCACCGATTTCGGCGTATGGCTTGTTAGCCCTATCCCCGTCCCGAATTACGCGGTACAGCTGCTTTTGGTACTTGCGGGAATTGTAGTGCTCGGCTTCGGAATTACTCTCGCGGTCATCGCTAACGTGATGTACAACTCCGGAGAAGGGCTTGTCAAGGCTGTTTCAGACGTGAGCGGATGGAAATTCGGCAACGTTAAAATCGCGTTTGATATAGCGTGCGTGCTGACTGCCGTGGTACTCTCAGCGGTATTCTTCAGCGGAAAAATAATCGGCGTCAGGGAAGGAACGGTCATATCGGCGCTGCTTACAGGAAATGTCGTCAAGATAATGACACGGATACTTACAAAGCCAATGAACCGAATTTTGACAAGATAGCACTGTAAATTGTACTCACGCACTTTACTTTCCCCATAAATTGTGGTAAAATAGTCAATGTATAGGTAAAAATACACAGGAGGTAATTTTATGGGCTTAACTATTGCACAGAAAATTATAAAGAATCATATCGTTGAGGGCGAAATGATTACAGGAACCGACATCGGTCTCAGAATTGACCAGACCCTCACCCAGGACGCCACAGGCACAATGGCATACCTCGAGTTTGAGGCAATCGGCGTACCCAGAGTTAAGACAGAAAAGAGCGTTGCTTACATAGATCACAACACTCTCCAGACCGGCTTTGAAAACGCGGACGACCATCGCTTTATTCAGTCTGTTTGCAAAAAGCACGGAATATACTTCTCACGTCCCGGCAACGGAATCTGCCATCAGGTTCACCTTGAACGCTTCGGCAAGCCCGGCAAGACGCTCATCGGCTCCGACAGCCACACTCCCACGGGCGGCGGTATCGGTATGCTCGCAATCGGCGCGGGCGGACTTGACGTTGCTGTTGCCATGGGCGGCGGCGCGTACTACATCACCATGCCCAAGATGGTAAAGGTTGAGCTTACAGGCGCTCTCAAGCCATGGGTTTCAGCCAAGGACATTATCCTCAAGGTGCTCGATATTATGAGCGTCAAGGGCGGCGTAGGCAAGATTGTTGAGTACGCCGGCGAAGGCATCAAGACGCTCTCCGTTCCCGAGAGAGCTACGATAACAAACATGGGCGCCGAGCTCGGCGCTACAACCTCAATCTTCCCCTCCGACGAGGTAACAAGAGAATTTCTCAAGGCTCAGGGACGCGAGGAGGATTATGTTGAGCTTTCGAGCGACGCGGACGCGGAGTACGACGAGATTATCCACATCAACCTTGATGAGCTCAAGCCTCTGGCTGCTTGTCCTCATTCCCCCGACAACATCAAGACAATCGAAGAGCTCGCCGGCAAGGAAATAGATCAGGTATGCATCGGCTCCTGTACAAACTCTTCATACAGAGATATGATGAAGGTTGCGGCTATTCTCAAAGGCAAAACTGTTGCCGACGGCGTTAGCCTTGCAATCGCTCCCGGCTCAAAGCAGGTTCTCAATATGCTTGCTCTCAACGGCGCTCTCGGCGATATGATCGCCGCCGGCGCGAGAATTCTCGAGAGTGCTTGCGGTCCGTGTATTGGTATGGGACAGTCGCCGAACTCCGGTGGTATATCACTGAGAACCTTTAACCGTAACTTTGAGGGACGCTCCGGAACAGCAGACGGTCAGATTTACCTTGTATCACCCGAGACAGCTGCGGCTTCCGCGCTCACCGGCGTATTTACAGACCCGACAACTCTCGGCGGGGACGTTGAAATTGAGATGCCCGAGAAGTTCCTTATCAACGACAACATGGTTATCGAGCCGGCTTCCGTCGAGGAGATGGACAGCGTTGAAGTGCTCAGAGGTCCGAACATCAAGCCTTATCCCAAGACCTCGCCACTCACCGACAGCATTGAGGCGAGCTGCTCGCTCAAGGTTGGCGACAACATCACCACCGACCACATCATGCCTGCAGGAGCGAAAATTCTTCCCCTGCGCTCAAATATTCCGAAAATCTCCGAGCACTGCTTTACAGTTTGCGACAAGGACTTCCCCGAGAGAGCAAAGATGCTCGGCAAGAGCATTATCGTAGGCGGTGAGAACTACGGTCAGGGCTCATCGCGCGAGCACGCCGCGCTTGCTCCGCTCTACCTCGGAGTAAAGGCTGTACTCGTAAAGAGCTTTGCGAGAATCCACCGCGCTAACCTCATTAACGCCGGTATCATTCCGCTCACCTTCTCGGATCCGTCTGATTATGACAAGATTAAGCTCGGCGACATGCTCGAGCTCCCGAAGGTCAAGGATGAGATTTCTGCCGGAGAGGACATCACGGTTGTAAACAAAACAAACGGCACTGAATTCAAGGCTGTATGCGAGCTCACGGACAGGACAAAGGCGATTATCATTGCCGGCGGACTGCTTGACTACACAAAGGAGAACGGCTGATGAGCAAAATTCAAATGAAAACTCCGCTCGTTGAGATGGACGGAGACGAAATGACAAGAATCATCTGGAAACAGGTGAAGGATATACTCATTCTCCCCTATGTTGACCTCAAAACCGAGTATTACGACCTCGGCCTCAAAAACAGAGAGGCAACAAAGGATCAGATTACTATCGACAGCGCCGAGGCAACGAAAAAGTACGGCGTAGCCGTAAAGTGCGCCACAATCACTCCTAACGCCGCGCGTATGCCGGAGTACAACCTCACACAAATGTGGAAAAGCCCCAACGGAACAATCAGAGCTGCGCTTGACGGAACAGTTTTCCGCGCTCCGATTCTCGTCAAGGGCGTAACTCCCTTCATTCCGACATGGACAAAGCCGATTACAATCGCTCGTCACGCTTACGGCGATGTGTACAAGAACACCGAAATGGTGGTTGAGGGCGGTTCAAAGGCTGAGCTTGTTGTCACAAAGCCTGACGGCACAAAGGAGACAAGCCTCATTCACGAATTCAAGGGCGACGGCATCATTCAGGGACTTCACAACCTTGACTCGAGCATTTCGTCCTTTGCGAGAGCGTGCTTCAACTTCGGCCTCGACACCAAGCAGGACGTATGGTTCTCCACAAAAGACACCATCAGTAAGAAGTATGACCACAGGTTCAAGGACATCTTCGCGGAAATCTACGAGAATGAATACAAGGAAAAGTTCGAAGCCGCAGGCATCACCTACTTCTACACACTTATTGACGACGCCGTAGCGCGCGTTATCCGCTCGAACGGCGGCTACATCTGGGCTTGCAAGAACTATGACGGCGACGTTATGAGCGATATGGTCGCGACGGCTTATGGCTCGCTCGCGATGATGACCTCGGTGCTTGTATCTCCCGACGGAGTTTATGAGTACGAGGCTGCACACGGAACTGTTCAGCGCCACTACTACAAATATCTCAAAGGCGAAGAAACCTCTACAAACTCCGTTGCCACACTGTTTGCATGGACAGGGGCGCTCAGAAAGCGCGGTGAGCTTGACGAGCTTCCGGAGCTCATGAGCTTTGCCGACAAGCTTGAGAAGGCTATTATTCAGACAATCGAAAACGGCACCATGACCGGCGACCTCTACCTCATCTCTACTCTTGAGAACAAAAAGAAGGTCAACACCACCGAATTCCTCGAGGCTGTTGGCGAAACCCTGAAAACACTTCTCTGATAAGGCGAAAAAAAGCGAAAGCCAACAAGGGCTTTCGAAAAGGAAGATATTATGAATAAGGAAAAAATATCAAAATCCGTCATCCGCAGGCTTCCGAGATACTACAGATTTCTCTCGGAGCTTGAGACGAATAACATAGACAGAATAAGCTCCGGAAAACTTGCCGAGATAATGAGAACAACCGCGAGCCAGGTTCGCCAGGATCTCAACTGCTTCGGCGGCTTCGGACATCAGGGCTACGGATATTCGGTTCCAAAGCTGAAATCCGAAATTGAAAATATCCTCGGTCTGAATAACCGATTCAAGGCAGTGCTCATCGGAGCAGGTCACATTGGAACTGCCATTGCGGCTCACATGAAGTTTGAAGCGCTCGGCTTCAATCTTGTCGGTATTTTTGATAACAATCGTGATATTCTCGGCAGCAAAATCGGTTTTCTTCCGATTCGCGACGTTGAGACGGTCGGGGATTTCTGCCGCAGTGAAAATATTCAGGCGGCGTTCCTGTGCATTCCGAGAGCGTCAGCCAAGGGCGTTGTAGAAAAGCTTTACAATGCCGGAGTAAAAAGCTTCTGGAACTTCACTCATTATCACATTCAGGGAGATTTCCCGGACGCGATTGTTGAGAACGTTCACCTCGGCGATATGATGATGACGCTCTGCTACAGTATGAACGAAAAAGAGGAAAAAGTATGAGTAGAAACATGGGTAAATTTCTGAGTCGTAAGCTGAGATTTATCTCGGTTTTCGCAATGGCGGCGGTTATTATGATTCACTCATATAACTACGCGGATAATTTCCTCACGCCGACTACGCGAATCAGCGAAGGCTTCAGATTTCCGCCGATGCTCGAGTATTTCTTCAGCAACGGCATATGCAGATTTGCTGTTCCCCTGTTTTTCATGATCTCGGGATTCCTGTTTTTCTATAATTACAAAAACAGCGTGGACGGATATCTGACAAAAATCAAAAAGCGAGCCTATTCCCTGTTGGTTCCGTATGTGATATGGGCGCTGCTCTCGGGACTTCTGGTTACAATTCTTAGTCAGTTTGCTTTCTTTGGAGAGCTTCCAATCATCAGTCAGAGAGCCGTAAGCTGGGGTGAGTTTTACAAATACCTCATTAATCCCCCGGCATTCCAGCTATGGTATATTCAGCAGCTATTGATTTTCGTTGTGCTGGCGCCGTTGATTTACGCACTTGTAAAATACACGCGGGGTTTCATACTGATTCTTTTCGGCGGGCTTTGGGCTGCGGATATAAACTATATTATTAATTCAACGGGACTGTTCTTCTTCTCACTCGGAGCAACATTCGCAATCTTCTTTAAATGGAAGAACATCACACGAAAAGGACATAGAATTCACACAATTGTGTTCACGACAATCTGGATAGGCATTAGCCTTATTTACACGATTATTGCCGCCACAACCAAGAAGGGCGACACGTTCATTGATGTTGTTATGCTGCTCATGAGCAAGCTCAACGAGGTTATCGGCGTTGTCGCAATGTGGCTTTTGTTCGATCATATCGCAAAGCGTATTACCGACAAGAAAGGCTTCCTCATTGCTTCGACGCATCTGTTCTTCGTTTACGCTATGCACGAACCGCTTCTCCACATCTTCTACCAGATTGGCTTGAAGCAGGAGGCAGGAGTTCTCGGACACCTCGGACTTTACATCGGACTTCCGCTCTCCGTCGGAGCGGTGTGCATTATAGTCAGTATGGCTATGAGAAAGAATCTGAGAAAGGTTCACCGCTTCTTCGTCGGAGGACGATGGTAACAATACATTTTGGAGCTGTCACATTGTGGCAGCTCTTTTTCTTGCTGCGCAGCAGCAAACTGAGCTGAGAATAAAAAAATGGCTGCCGCAACGCGACAGCCAAAACTATTATGAAATTATTCGAGCTCGGAAACGACCTTCTTGACGGCCTCGAGAGCCTCGTCGGGAAGCTTGTCGTAGCCTTCCTTGTTAACGGAGAAGCCTTCGATAGCGTTAACACGGTTCTCCATAGCAGCCTTGAGAGCAGCCTTGTAATCAGCATCGTTGATGTCGACATCAAAGCCTTCCCAATCCATAATCTCGATGTCGGAGAACGGTCCCCACTTCTTGAACTCGGCTCTCTTCTCAACGATTGCTTCGAGAATTCCGAGAGTGTCAGCAGGCTTAACCTTCTTGCCCATGAAATCGCCTGTATTGATGATATAGCAATCAACATTCTTCTCCTCAACGAGCTTCTTGAACTTCTCGTAGTCGTTCTTGAGCGGATATGTGCGGAAGGGGTTAGCATAAGGAACAATTCTGAGAGCGTTCATATCTGTGCCTGCGGCGACACGCTCAGCGGTTGAGGTCTTTGTAGCGAGAGTAGCGCCCATTACAGAAGCGAGCGCAGCGCCTTTGAGCTTAACAACCGGAGGAATTGTGGGATCCTTCATAATCCAGAAAATAGCGTTAACGGGAGCGTCAATCTTGTCAACACGGTTCGGTGACCAGAGCTTGGACTTAATCGCACGTCCGTTGCCGTTACGGATATCCTCTGTTACAAGCTGAACCTTGCCGTCAGCGTCGAGAGTAGCGCCGCAGTTCTGACATGTGAGCAGATACTTGTTGTCGGGACAGCCGGCAGGATAGTCGGCAGTCTTGTCAAAGTATGTGGGCTCAAGAGCGATGGAAGCACATGTATCGGTGTTGATAATGAACGCGTCGTCGTGAAGAACCTTAATCTCATACTTTCCGCCGTGCTTAGCGTGTGTGAGAGTTGACTTACCGGAACCGGAAAGACCGTAAACGGAAGCAACAAACTTTGAACCGTCCTCGAGGATATACTCCTTCTGACCGCCGTGACAGGAAGCGTAGCCGTTACGGTTAGCAATAGCCCAAGCCATTGTGAGTGTGCCCTTCTTGTGCTCACCGAAGTACTTCATACCGAGGATAGCGGCACAATTCTGGTTAGTATCAAAATAGCAGAGTGTGAGCGGATCGCTCAGGCAGCTGTAATCAACGTCGGGAGACTCTGTGGGAGCCCACTGAGGATCGGAGAAGATATAGATATCAGCCTCTTTGCCGTCGCCGACGGGCTTGGAGTTCTTGTACATCTTCACATAGCAATCGCTCATATACTGGAAGTTGAGCATCCATGAATACATGAGGTTCTCTTCGCCCTCGGGAATGAGCAGGTGAGCCTTAACCATGAACTCGGGGTCGAGACCTACGAATACTGTAGCGTGGTACATCTTCTTGAAACGTGTCTTATAGATAGCGTCCATAACAACCTTGTCGAGCTTTGTATCGTCAACACCGGGCTCGCCCTTGATGCGGCGCGCGGCGGCATATCTGCCGGTTACTGCTCCGTCGTTAAAGAGAAGAACCTTTGCGTCGGCGTCGAGTCCGAACTCCTCTCCTCTGTAAACAGGAAGGTCGGTCACGATTGTGCCGGGTGAATTCTTGGCGAGGTTATAAGCCTCCTTGAGGGTATTTACAGGAACAACATTGTTACCGTAAAAAGCAGTTTCGATGATGGTACGGGTTTTGGAAAAACCGATTTTACCGGTACCGATTTCTTCGGTTTTGTAGTTAGCCTTTGTGGACATAAAATCTACTCCTTCTTATTAAAATTACCATTGTCTGAGGCTGAACATGCAGTTAGCCATATTGAACAATTACACTATTATTTTAATCCAAACGGGCGTTTATGTCAAGTAAAATGAATAGCATTTGACGTTCTCTTGCACAAATTTGATGATTTGTCCAA
>CAMHHL010000025.1 GCA_946184925.1 uncultured Clostridia bacterium
TTATGAAAAAAACATTATTAGCTTTAGGAATGATGATTTTAATGTTGTTTGCTCAAGGATGCAATAGTAATAGAAACGAGATGAAAGATTATAATCAAATTGATGAATATGATAATTATTATGAAGACGACAATATGGAAGACGAGGGAACAATAGATGATGAATATATTAAAGAAAAACTAACTGCTCATACTTGGGTAAACACCGACTCTTATAAAGGTTCATTTGAATTTTCTGAAGACGGAACTTGTAACTACTCTAATAGTGACGGTGTCTATAAGCCAAAATGGTCTGTACGTGATAACACTTTATATTTAACATATCATAGTATATATTCTGATGATACTGAAAATGATCAATTATCATATGTAAAATTAGATGAAGATGACGTTTCAAATAATATATTAGCTTGTAGCAATTCAGAATTTTACGTATCTGATAATTATCTAGTGTTTTACGGTAGATATTATTATCCTGAATAAAAGAATCCTAATTATAAAAGAAATCGGCAGAATATTTCCGCCGATTTCTTTTATTTGGTTGAAAAAAGCGTTGTAATAGAGTATAATTAAACGAGATTGTTTTGGAGGGAAATTATGCCTTTTATTGACGTTAAGACCTCGGTCAAGGTTGACGAGGCAAAGAAAACAACAATCGAGAACAAGCTCACCGAGAGCATTACGCTCCTGCCCGGAAAGACCGCGAACTACTTTATGTGTGCGGTTGAGGATAATGTGAGCATGATGTTCCACGGCGACAAGGAGCCCACCGCCTTTGTCGAGGTGAAAATCTACGGCAAGTCCACGCGCGCGGCGTATGAGGCGCTGACCGGGCGGATTTGTGATATTCTGAACGATGAAATCGGCGTCAGCCCCGAGTATTGCTACGTCAAGTTTGAGGAAGTCGAAAACTGGGGCTTCAACAAGTTTATGTTTTAGGGTGATTTTATGAAAAGCTACAGAAAAGAACTCTGGTTCAATGTTCCCGAGCGCCGCAGAATCGTCCGCATTACCGAGGACGTTCAGGCGGCGATTGACGAGAGCGGAATCCGTGAGGGGCTCGTCCTTGTGAACGCGATGAACATCACCGCGTCCGTGTTTATCAACGACGACGAGAGCGGACTGCATTCCGACTACGAGCGCTGGCTCGAAAAGCTCGCTCCCGAAAAGCCCTACAGTCAGTACGCCCACAACGGCTTTGAGGACAACGCCGACGCCCACCTCAAGCGCACAATTATGGGGCGAGAGGTCGTCTGCGCGATTACCGACGGCAAGCTCGACTTCGGAACATGGGAACAGATTTTTTACTACGAGCTTGACGGCAAACGCCGGAAGCATGCTTTAATCAAAATAATCGGAGAGTAACTATGAATATTTGCGTATTAACAGGCGGACTCAGCACCGAGCGCGACGTCGCGATTTCCTCGGGCAACAAGATTTCAAAAGCTCTCAGGCAGAAGGGACACAACGTTGTTCTGCTTGATGTTTTTATGGGCTATGACGAGCATATCGACGACGCAAAGGCGCTCTATGCCGAGAACCGCAACCTGCTTGAAACACCCGACATCGCGGAGTCGGTTCCGGATCTCGAGGCGGTCAGGGCTTCGCGCCGCGACCAAAGCTCCTGCTTCCTCGGCAGGAACGTCGAGCGAATCTGCCGCGCGGCTGACATCACATTCTTCGCGCTTCACGGCGGTGAGGGAGAGAACGGCAAGCTTCAGGCGACCTTTGATATACTCGGGCTCAAATATACCGGCGCAGGCTATCTCGCCGCGGCGCTTGCTATGGACAAGGGAATCTCAAAGGCTCTCTTTGAGCAGAAAAAAATCCTCACCCCAAAGGGCGAGATCTTCAAGAGGGGAGAAAGCACAGACGGTTGGAGCTTCTTCCCATGCGTAATCAAGCCGTGCTCCGGCGGCAGCAGCGTCGGAATCGCCAAGGCTCGTGACAGAGCGGAGTTCGACGCCGCGGTCAAGGACGCGTTCCGCTATGAGGACGAGATTGTTGTTGAGCAGTTTGTAGACGGCAGGGAGTTCTCCGTCGGCGTTCTCGGCGACAAGGTTCTGCCGCCGATTGAGATTATCCCCACAACAGGCTTTTATGACTATAAATCAAAGTATCAGGCAGGCTTGACGATTGAGGTTTGTCCTGCCGAAATCACGGAAGAACAGGACAAGGTTCTCCGCGACGCGGCACATGAAGCGTTCCGCGCGCTTCACCTCAGCGCCTACGCGAGAATGGACTTCATTCTCGACAGCGACAACAACGCCTATTGTCTCGAGGCGAACACTCTCCCGGGTATGACGCCGACCAGCCTGCTCCCTCAGGAAGCCGCGGTTGTCGGTATTGAATATCCGGAGTTGTGCGAACGGATTGTTGAGCTTTCGCTTGCGAAGTATTGAGCCAAAAGCTGTCCCCAGGGGGACGCCATCGCGCGGTCAGTGCGCAAGGCTGAGGAAGGCTCGGACGTTTCGCTTACCACTTACAACTTCCCGAAATTTGAAAGGTTGATTATATGAAGAAATTTACACTCAGACAGATTGCCGACGCGTGCGGCGGCAAGTACGTCGGAGACGAAAAACTGATTGAAACTCCTGTCAGCTCGATTGAGCGCGACAGCAGAAATATAAAGGAAAATTCCCTCTTCCTCGCGATTAAGGGCGCGAGGGTTGACGGTCACGATTTCATCGAGAAGTGCTACGAGCAGGGCGCTGTCTGCGCTCTCTGCGAGAAGGCCCCCGAGAACGCCTCGAAGCCCTACATTCTCGTTGACGACACTCTCAAGGCGGTCAAGCAGGTCGCCAAGGCTTACCGTGAGCTGTTCGATATTCCGATTGTCGGGATCAGCGGCAGCGTCGGCAAGACCTCAACCAAGGAGATGATTGCCTCCGTTCTCTCTCAGAAGTTCAGGGTTCACAAGACCGCCGGCAACCTCAACAACGAGCTCGGTGTTCCGCTCACGCTCTTCGGAATGGATGACGACACCGAGGCGGCAGTGGTTGAGATGGGAATCTCCGACTTCGGCGAGATGGACAGAATTGCCGCAATGGTTCAGCCGACCGTCGAGGTCATCACCATCATCGGCGAATGTCATCTCGAGAACCTCGGCGACCGCGACGGCGTGTTCAAGGCAAAGACCGAGATGTTCAAGCATCTCCGCGACGGCGGCTTTGTTGTGCTCAACGCCGACGATGACAAGCTCTGCCGCGTCAAGGAAGTCAAGGGCAGAAAACCGATTTTCTACGGAGTAAATAACGGCGATTACTACGCCGAAAACATAAAGAACAACGGAGTGCTCGGCGTTGACGCCGACCTCATTCTCGGCAGGAAAAGGCTCAGCGTGACTATCCCCGCGATAGGCACTTATATGGTCAACAATGCCCTCGCCGCGGCAGCCGTCGGGCTCGGTCTCGGGCTGAGCGAGGAGCAGATTGCCGCCGGAATCTCGGCGTACAAGACTGTCGGCAGCCGTGCTAACCTTATCGACACAGGCTCCATCCGCATTATCGACGACTGCTACAACGCTAACCCAACCTCTGTCAAGGCGGCTATCGACACCCTCATGAACTTTGAGGGCAGAAAAATCGCCGTCCTCGGCGATATGAAGGAGCTCGGCAAGAATGAGCTCAAGCTCCATTTTGAGGTCGGCGAGTACGCGAGCAAGTGCGCGATTGTCCTCGCTATAGGACCTCTCGCCGCCGAGCTTGCCCGAGGCGCAGAGTGCAGGCATTTTGACGACAAAAAATCAGCCCTCGAGGAGCTGAAAAGAATTGTCCGCAAGGGCGACGTGATTCTCGTCAAGGCGAGCCATAGCATGGAGTTCGAGAGCATTGTCGAGTTTTTGAAGGAGCTCAGCTTTGATTAAGCCTCGCGGAGCCGTCTTTGATATGGACGGTCTGATGTTCGACACCGAGAACCTCACCTATATTTTGCAGAAGAAGATTTTCGATTGCAGAGGAGTGAAGGGCTACGACCTTGACTGGTACAAGCGAACCATAGGCAAGCGCACCGCCGATATTGTCGGACTGTTTAAATCGTTGTGCGGCGAGGATTTTGACTACGACGCCTTCCGCGCCGAATGCCGCGCGGAGTACCGCGCCTATGTTGAGGAGAACGGCGTACCGCTCAAGAGCGGATTGTTTGAACTGCTCGATTATTTCAAGTCAAACGGAGTTCGGCTCGCGGTCTCTACCTCGACATCAACGGAAAGCGCTCGCTTTTCGCTCGAAAAAGCCGGCGTGCTCGGATTTTTTGACGAGCTCGTTTGCGCCGAGGACGTCACCCACGGCAAGCCTCACCCGGAGCCGTTCTCAAAGGCGGCGGAAAAGCTGGGGCTCAGCCCGTCGGAATGCCTTGCGCTTGAGGACAGCCTCAACGGAATAAAATCGGCGCACGCGGCAGGGCTTGTCACCGTAATGATTCCCGACCTCATTCCGCCCACCGACGAAATCCGACCGATGTGCGACTTTATCCTTCCCAACCTCGGATCGGTGAAAAATATAGCATGATGAAAGGAGCCGGCTCAAGCTTGTTTTGAGCCGGCTCCATAACTTTCAACATCCAAATTGTAAGCGCTTCACATCGGATTTTTATTCATCGTCCGTTTTCTTCGTCTTAATCATCTTGCCGCCAACAAACACATAACCTCCGTCGGGTGAGGCAGTTTTGATTACGGGAGTTTCATTTTCGGGCTTTTCGGGCTCGGAAAAATCCCCCATAAGCTCCTGCAAATCCTTCGCCGTTATGCTCACCGAGGTATAAACGAACACGAGCGGCAGAAGCGCGCCCGCCGCGCAGGCAATTATTATCCGCAACGCACCGTCGGTAAAGCTGATTCCGAAGTAAAATGCCGCCGAGACCGCCGCGATAATCAGCAGCGCCGCGATGTTCTTCCAAAAAAGGCTCGCGACGAGAGAGAACGAGGTCTTGTAGATTTCTCCGAGCTTCATTTCGTATGTAACAGTCAGCACCGGAACATAGAACATCACTATGCTCAGCACAACGATAAAGGTGACGTACAGTATGAGAATTGCTGTATAAACCATGTCGGACGGCGCGAGCGCTCCGTAGTAGAGCACTGCGAAAATCGAGCACGCGACAATCATATACAGCACAAGTCCGTGAAACAGAAAAGGACTGTAATTGCCGCGGACAGCCTTGAAGAAGGTCGAAAAAAGCGGAACGTCCTGCTTTTCTGCGCCGATTTTGCGCACGACCGCGACAAGCCCCGCAAGCATCGGCGCCGACGGAATTATCCCCAGCCCCGTCAATATCATATTGTCAATCCCGAGCAGCTGCGCTATGAGCCTGAACAGCATGCACATTGCCGCAGTCGCCGCCGAATACATCAGCCCTGCCGCGAACAGCTTCGGGAAACATCTGAAAAATCCAGTGAATGATGAATTGTTGATAACACTCACCTCCGCAGCTACAAGTATACCACAAGGTTCAGCTCAAAACAAGTGAGAAAGCCGTCATTCCTTGTTAAAGTTTTAACAAAAATAGCAAAAAGCAGTCTGCCAAAATGTTAAATATTTACAAAATTGATGTTGATTTTCAGTGCAGTTTGTGGTATTATTATACCAATGAGGAAGTTTTGAACTCAGGCGGGTCTGACGCATTTCAGACAAATAATTTTTAAGAAGGAGATTACAATGAAATCAACAATCAAAAAAATTGCTGCTTTCGGTCTTGCTGCCCTTATGACAGCTTCAGCCCTCGCAAGCTGCGGCGGTTCAGGCGACAAGAGCAGTGAAGCAAGCAAGACAGACAGCACCGCATCAACCGCAAGCAAACTGGGCGACGGCTCCAAGGGCAAGGTTTACTGGCTCAACTTCAAGCCCGAGATTGACGAGACTCTCCAGGCTCTCGCTAAGGATTACACAAAGCAGACAGGCGTAGAGGTTAAGGTTACAACTGCTGCTTCCGGTACCTACAGCCAGACTCTCACATCCGAGATGGACAAGTCCAATCCTCCCACACTCTTCGTAATCGGCAACCAGCAGGGCGTTAAGGAGTGGGGCGACTATGCTCTTGACCTCACCAATACTGACATTGCCAAGGAGCTCAACACAGACGCTTACAACCTCACCGACGACAACGGCAAGCTCGTTTCCATCGGTTATTGCTACGAGTGCTACGGCATCATCGCTAACCCTGACCTCATCGAGAAGGCAGGTCACAAGATGGACGAAATCAAGAACTTCGAAGGACTCAAGGCTGTTGCCGAGGATATCCACAAGAACGCTGACAAGCTCGGCTTCGACGCATTCTCATCCTCCGATATGGACGATTCTTCATCATGGAGATTCACAGGCCACCTCGCTAACCTCGAGTACTTCTACGAGGAGAAGGAAGCCGGCGGCTGGAAAGAGTGCCCCGCTACTCTCACCGGTAAGTACATGGAGAACTACAAGAACCTCTATGACCTTTGCATCAACAACAGCCTCACAGATCCCAAGGATCTCGCTACAGGCGGTCACGACGCTGAGAACGAGTTCAAGACCGGCAAGGCGGCTTTCTTTGTAAACGGCTCATGGGAGTACGCTGCGGTTTCCGAGGATGTCAAGAACGCTACAATGATTCCGTACTACTGCGGTGTTGAAGGCGAAGAGAAAGCCGGTCTCAACTGCGGTACAGAGAACTGCTGGGCAGTTAACGCTAACGTATCCGGCGACGATCAGCAGGCTACAATCGACTTCATGGTATGGCTCGTTTCCGACAAGAACGCTTCCGCCAAGATGGTTGAGCAGCTCGGCATTATGCCTTACAAGAACGCTGCCGAGTCCACCAACGGATTCCTCAACGACGCTGCAAGGTACACAGAGGAAGGCTGCTACGTAATGGATTGGGCTACAAACTATCAGCCCAACGTTGACGAGTATCGCGCTGCTCTCGTATCCGCTCTCAATGCTTACAACGCTGACCAGAGCGACGCTAACTGGGACGCTGTCAAGACCGCTTTCGTAGATGGTTGGGCAACTCAGTATAAGGCTGCAAACGCTCAGTAATTGAACGTTCGGCTTAGCTGCGTATAATTTTCGGGGGTGGGCTTTACTGCCCGCCCCTTATGTTTAGAAGTTTTGAAATTAAAGTGAATTTTTAGCTATTAGGTAAGGAGGGTGATTACTTGGAAAAAAGAAGACCCAAGCTGAAAATTTTCAAGAATCCGCTCCGCCGCTGGGGCTGGCTTTTTCTCGGCCCTATGGCAGCGGCTTTCATCATCGGTTTTGTCTGGCCGTTTATTCAGGGCATCTATCTGTCAATGTGCCAGTTCAAGACAATCTCAATGGCGAAGTTTACCGGCTTTGACAACTATGTCAAGGCGATAACCGACCCGAGCTTTATCCACTCGTTCTGGTACACCGCGCTGTTCGCGATTGTGAGCGTTGTGCTGATTAACGTGCTCGCCTTCACCGTTGCTTATTTTCTCACTCAGGGAATCAAGGGCAGCAATCTGTTCAGAACTGTTTTCTTCATGCCGAACCTCATCGGCGGTATCGTGCTCGGCTACATCTGGTCAATGATTTTCGACGGAATCCTTTCTCACTTCGGAACCTCGATTCTGATGGAGACCTCGTTCGGATTCTGGGGACTTATCATTCTGATGTGCTGGCAGCAAATCGGCTATATGATGATTATTTACATAGCCGGTCTTCAGGCTGTACCCGAGGATATCCTCGAGGCGGCGAAGATTGACGGCGCAACAAAGAAACAGACGCTCTTCCGGGTTATTATCCCGAACGTCATGCCGTCAATCACAATTTGTACGTTCCTCAGCCTGACAAACGGCTTCAAGCTGTTTGACCAGAACCTCGCTCTGACGGGCGGCCAGCCGTTCATCATTCAGGCGGACGGCTCCTCAATCAAGACGACAGAAATGCTCGCGCTGAATATCTTCAACACCTTCTACGGCTCCAACACCGCTTCGTCCGGACAGGCTCAGGCTAAGGCTGTGCTGTTCTTCATTCTCGTCGCGGCTATCGGACTCATTCAGCTCGCCGCAACAAGAAGAAAGGAGGTACAGCAGTAATGAGCAAGAGAAAGACAGCCGAGGCGACACTTGCCTCCGAGAAGAGGAGAAAAACCATCCTCTCAATTGTTTTGACATGCATATGCATCATTTATGTACTTCCGGTTTTGTCCGTCGTTATAAACTCGTTCAAGCAGAACACATTTGTTAAGACAGATACCTTCGCGCTGCCTACCGGCGACATGTGGGCAGGCTTTGCGAACTTCATCAAGGGTATGACCTTCGGCAACTATCCTTTCATGCAGAGCGTGCTCTACAGCGTGCTCATCACGATAGTTTCCACCGCGCTGATTCTCCTGTTCACCTCAATGGCAGCTTGGTATATCGCGCGGGTCAACTCATTTATCTGTAAGGTGTTCTACTATCTGTGCGTTTTCTCGATGGTTGTTCCCTTCCAGATGGTTATGTATCCGCTCTCAAAGACAGCCGATTCACTCCACCTCAACACCCCGTGGACGATTCCAGTCATCTACCTCGGCTTCGGCGCAGGTCTTGCGATATTCATGTTCGTCGGCTTTGTAAAGTCGATTCCGATTGAAATCGAGGAAGCGGCATCAATCGACGGCTGCGGAGCGCTCAGAACCTACTTCAAGGTTGTATTCCCGATGCTCAGACCGACGATGATTTCCGTCGGTATCCTCGAGATTATGTGGGTATGGAACGACTATCTCCTCCCGTACCTCGTTCTCGACATCAACGAATACCGCACTATCCCGATTCACATTCAGTACCTCAAGGGCAGCTACGGAACAGTAGACCTCGGAGCGACTATGGCTCTGATTCTGCTTTCGATTATCCCTGTAATTATCTTCTACCTCATTTGTCAGAAGTATATCATCAAGGGCGTAGCCGCAGGTGCCGTCAAGGGCTGATTTATCTGCAAAATACAAGGGGCTGACCGTGAGGTCAGCCCTTTTCGTATGAAAAAACGCACCGCATAGCGGTGCGTAAGCTTTATTCTTTCTCAAGCGCTTCCTTGGCAACCGCAAGCATAAGCTTGATACGGTTCTCCTGATTAACCTTCGGAGCGCCGGGGTCATAGTCGATTGTGACGATGTTCGCCTTGGGATTGACTTCCTTGATTTTGCGGATTGCGCCCTTGCCGTTGATGTGGTTCGGAAGGCAGCCGAAGGGCTGAGCGCAGACGATGTTTTCGTATCCCGTCTCGGCGAGCTCAAGCATTTCGGCAGTGAGCAGCCAGCCCTCGCCCATCTTGGAGCCGTAGCCGATGACAGGCTTGACGAGTTTCTTGAGGTGGGAATATTTGCCCGGGGGATTGAAGCCGTATTTTGAGGTGTATTTTATCATCATTGCCTCGAGCATGGTCAGGAAGTTGAACAGCATTGAGCAGACCTTGAACTTCGCCTTGCTGCCGCCGTAGAGCTTGATGTCCTCAAGGCGGTTGTCAACCTTGAACAGCGCAAATCCCATAATGCCGGGAAGGTTGACTTCGCAGTTCTGCTCGGCAAGGAACCTTTCGAGGTCGTTGTTGCCGAGTCGCGCGTACTTGACGTAAATCTCGCCCACTATGCCGACCTTGATTTTCTTCTCCTTTTTGAGTTCAATCTCGGAGAAGCTCTTGCAGATTTTGTCGAGGTAAGCCTCAATCTCCTTGCGGCGGTAGCTTTCGCCCTTTGCAAAGTCGTCGGTGAGCTGTTTTATCCATTTTTCAACGAGCCGCATGCTCTCGCCCTTGTTGACTTCGTAGGGCTTTGTCTGGTTGCTCAGGAGCATGAGCACGTCGCCGTACACAAGTCCGGCGGCAAAACGCCTGATGAGCGGAAGCGTGAGCTTGAAGCCGGGGTTTTTCTCCATGCCCATCGAGAGCGAGATGACCGGAACCTGAGTAAAGCCCGCCTTCTTCAGCGCCTTTCTGAGCAGAAAGATGTAGTTGCTCGCGCGGCAGCCGCCGCCCGTCTGGGTGATCATGAGCGCGGTTTTGTTGACGTCGTACTTGCCCGACTGAAGCGCGTGAATCAACTGTCCGATTACGAGCAGCGCCGGATAGCATGTGTCATTGTGAACGTATTTGAGACCTGTCTGGGCAATCTCGGGGCCTGCGGTGTCCACAAGCTCGAGGTTGTAGCCGTCGTGAATGAACACGTTCTTGATAATATTGAACTGAATCGGAGCCATTGAGGGAGCGAGGATTGTGTAGCCCTCGTCCTTCATCTCTTTTGTGAAGAGAAGTCTGCCGTTTTCGTCATATTTTAATTCAGCCAACCTGGTCGACCTCCTTTAAACCCGGTTTATTCGCGTCCGATAGCCGAAAGCAGGCTGCGAATACGGATTTTTACCGCTCCCAGGTTTGTTATTTCATCTATTTTAATCTGAGTGTAAATCTTGTTGTTCCGCTCGAGGATTTCCCTGACCTCGTCGGTTGTAATCGCGTCAACGCCGCAGCCGAAGGAGACAAGCTGAATGAGCTGCATATCCTTCCTCGTGCTGACGTAGTGCGCCGCGGCATAAAGCCGGCTGTGATATGTCCACTGGTTGAGCACGGCGGTGCTGAACTTCGGAACTCTCGCGCTGACGACATCCTCGCTGACAATGCTGACGTTAAAGCCGGAAATCAGCTTGTCGATTCCGTGGTTAATCTCGGGGTCAACGTGATACGGACGTCCGGAGAGCACGATAATCTCTCTGCCGTTCTTCTCCGCCTCGGCAATAATTTCGTCGCCGCGCGCGCGGAGCTTGTCGAAGTAAGCGTAATACTCCTCGTACGCTGCCTTTGACGCCTGCTTGACCTCGCCCAGAGTGAGGCTCGGGAAATACTCCCTGAGCTTTTCAAAGGCTTTCTTGGGGAAATCCTTCGGGCGGTGGATTCCGAGGTAAGGCATGATAAAGTTGATGCTCCTGATGCCCTTCATGTTGTTTTTAATAACCTCGGGATAGTAGGCAACGACAGGGCAGTTGTAGTGGTTGTCGCCCATTCCCTCGTCAAAGTTGTATGAAAGGCAGGGGTAGAAGATGTTCTCGACGCCCTTTTCAAGCAGATACTGGATATGACCGTGAACAAGCTTTGCAGGGAAGCATACGGTGTCGCTCGGGATTGTCTGCTGTCCCATCTGGTAAATTTTGCGGTTGGAGTAGGGCGAGTGAATAACCTTGAAGCCGAGCTCCGTGAAGAACCTCCACCAGAACGGGAGCAGCTCATACATGTTGAGCCCCATCGGCAGTCCGATTGTGCCGCGCTTGCCGTCCTGCGGCTTGTATGACGAGAGCAGCTCGAGCTTGTAGGCAAAGATGTTGCGGTTGTTCGACGGCGCCTTCTTTGTGATCGGGCGTTCGCAGCGGTTTCCCGCGATGAATTTCTTCCCGCCCGAGAAGGTGTTCACCGTCAGGCGGCAGTTATTGTTGCAAAGTCCGCAGTTTGTTACCTTGATTTCATGCTTAAAGTTGTCGAGGTACTCTCTGTCCGCGATTGAGGACTTGGGGTTCTGCTGATTCTTTACCTTCTCCATCGAGTAGAGCGCGGCGCCGTAGGCGCCCATGAGACCTGCGATGTTGCTTCGCACAACCTCGACGCCCATCTCCTGCTCAAACGCACGGAGCACGGCGTTGTTGAGGAAGGTTCCGCCCTGAACGACGACCTTCTTGCCGAGCTCATCGGGGCTTGTAGCGCGGATAACCTTGTAGAGAGCGTTCTTGACAACGGAGAGCGAAAGCCCTGCCGAGATGTCCTCGATGGTCGCGCCGTCCTTCTGAGCCTGCTTGACCGATGAATTCATAAACACCGTGCAGCGCGAGCCGAGGTCAACCGGGTGCTTTGCATAAATTCCCTTGTTTGCGAATTCCTCGATGGAATAGCCGAGGGCGTTCGCGAAGGTCTGCAAAAAGCTTCCGCAGCCCGAGGAGCACGCCTCATTGAGAAAGAGGTTGTCAATCGCGCCGTTGTGAATCTTGAAGCACTTGATGTCCTGACCGCCGATGTCGATGACGAACTCAACGTCCGGCATAAAATGCTTGGCGGCGGAGAAGTGGGCTATTGTTTCGACAATTCCGTAGTCAACGGAAAAGGCGTTTTTTACGATGTCCTCGCCATAGCCCGTGACGGCGGAGGAGGCTATGTCAATGTCGGGGTTAATCTCGTAGACCTCGCGGAGAAACTCCTTGATAAGCTCAACGGGATTGCCCTTTGACTGCATATATTTTGAGTGAAGCAGCTCGCAGTTCTCGGAGAGAACAACCGCCTTGACGGTGGTGGAGCCGGAGTCCATTCCTATGTACGCCTTGCCCTTGTAGCCCTTGAGCTCCTTGGTTTCAATCCGGGCTCTGTTGTGGCGCTCGATGAACTTGTTGTATTCGTCCTCGTTCTCGAACAGCGGAGGGTTAAAGGCGAAGTTGCCGGTGCCGGTGTAGTGCTGTACGCTCGCGATAACCTTGTCGAAGTCAATCGGCTTATCCGCGCAGAGCGCCGCGCCGCACGCGACGTAATAGAGCGAATTTTCGGGGCATATTCCCGCGGTGCCGAGCGTTTTGTCGAAGCATTTTCTCAGCTCGCTCATGAAGGTGAGAGGACCGCCGAGGTAGACGACCTTGCCCTCAATCTCGCGTCCCTGCGCAAGTCCGGCGACAGTCTGCGATACAACCGCGTTGAAGATACTCTCGGCAATGTCAGCCTTGCGCGCGCCCTGATTGAGCAGAGGCTGGATGTCGGTTTTTGCGAAAACGCCGCAGCGTGAGGCGATGGTATATGTCTTTTCATATCCCTTGGCGAGCTCGTCGAGCTCCTCGAGGGGAACGTTGAGCAGTGTTGCCATCTGGTCGATGAAGGCTCCGGTGCCGCCGGCGCAGGTTCCGTTCATTCGAACCTCAAGTCCGCCGGAGAGGAAGAGGATTTTGGCGTCCTCGCCGCCGAGCTCAATCACAACGTCGGTGCCGGGGATGAAGGTGTTGGCAGCGACGCGCGTCGCGTAAACCTCCTGCACAAAATCAATTCCGCAGCTTTCGGCAACGCCCATTCCGGCGCTTCCGCTCATAGCCACATCAGCCTTGTCAACTCCCGGAACCGCCTCGCGGACGGCGCGGAGAATCTCCCCGATTTTTTCCGTAATCCGGGAGAAGTGGCGCTGATAGGTGCTGTATATCAAATTGTTTTCTTCGTCGAGAACCACGCATTTTATCGTGGTCGAACCGATATCAAGACCGAGTTTCATTGCAGCCTCCGAAATACTGTACTCCTACCATTTTATCACAAATAAACGGTGCTTGCAACCAAGACTTTATCGCCGCAAGTTGATTAATTTTGTGTAAAATGTCCTTCATAATATAATAGCACCCGAAAACCCGGGCGCACAATGTATTATTTTCGGTTTTTGTATAGGCAATACCGCATAATTCAGGTGTGCGGATTGCGCAGCAAGATTTTTCGTCAGGTTGTACAAATAAATCAAGGTAAGGCTGACGCCTTGCCGAGATTTTTTGGGCAAACTGACGGAATAATATTCAAGCAAGCCGTGCGCCTTGAATTGTGCGGTGTTGCCTATATTATTCTCCGAGCAGACCGAGGGCTGTTTCGCCGTCGCGCTTTATAGCCGCCCGGAGCTCGTAGGTTCCGCTGAACTTCTGCTCCGGTCGGATGAAGGCTTTCAGCCTGACTTCAACAGTTTTGCCGTATAAGTCGCCGCCCTCAAACAACATGAGCCATGTCTCGCAGTTCGGTCTGTCGGAATCACTGACGGTGGGCTTGACGCCGATGTTTGTAACTCCGGGAAAGGTTCTGCCGTCAAATGTGACGAGCGAGGCATACACGCCGTATCTCGGAACAATTAATCCTTCCTCAAAGCAGAGGTTAACGGTGGGCGTGTCCATTGCGGTGCCGAGGTGTTTTCCCTCGACAACTTCGGAGCGAATGGTGAAGTCATATCCGAGCAGCTTGTTCGCGAGGGCTATGTCGCCGCTTCGGAGCGCATTTCGGATTTCGGTTGAGGAAGCTATTTTGCCGTCAACTTTGACGGGCTCAAGGACCTTAGCCTCAATTCCGCAAGCTGAGCAGAGACCTTTGAGCATGTCGCGGTCGCCCGTTCCGCCGCGTCCGAAGTGATAGTTAAAGCCGCAGAAAACCTTTTTCGCGCCGAAAATTCCGGCGAGGATTTCGCGCACAAACTGTTCGGGAGTTTTGTCGCGGATTATTTCGAAGTCGATGACATAGAGAATTTCAATCCCAAGCTTTTCGAGCAGCTCCGCCTTCTGCAAGGGAGTGGTGAGCTGGGCGCCGTTGTCGCGCGATTTCGGCGTTGAGCTGAACGTGAACGCCGCCGGTACAAGACCTTCGCTTTTGCAGCTTACCGCGGCGGAGAGTACGGCGCGGTGACCGAGGTGAACGCCGTCAAAAAATCCGAGAGCGACCGCCGTCGGTTGTTCCGATTTTATTAATTCCGTATAAATCCGCATAAGTCGGCGGCTCCTTTCGTATAGATTAGATGGAAGTATTAACAATTAACAATTAACAGTTAACAATTAACAATTATTGTCGTGAAGACAGATTGCAAGGTACTAACGTTTCGTTCCCGACAGAATTATTATGCTGCTTGCGCAGCAAGCATATAAATATTTTCGGCTATACGACGTTGTTTCCTTATGCGACCTATCTACTCGACCAAAACTGTTAATTGTTAATTGATAATTGTTAATTGTTCATTGTTTGCTGTTTCTCAAAAGCGCGTCAAGCTTCAGGATTGCGGTCTGGGTTTTGGCGTCGGGGAGCTGATTGTTGAGAACCATCTCCAGCGCCTTGTTAAACGGAATTCTTTCCGTCTTGATGAACTCGTCGTCGTCCGGCTCCTGTTCGCCGACGCTCTCAACGCGGCAGGCGTAGAGGTGGATGATTTCGTCAGTGTAGCCGGTGCTGGGATAGAGCTGACCGAGTGAGATGAAGCTGTAGCCGGTGCAGCCGGTTTCCTCTTTGAGCTCGCGCTTTGCGTTTTCGAGCGGCGTTGAGCCCTTCTCGAGCTTTCCGGCAGGGAGCTCGAGCACGACTTCCTTGTACGGATAGCGGAACTGTCTGACGAAGTAGAGGTTGTTTTCGCTGTCGAGAGCCGCGACGCACGCGCCGCCCGGGTGACGGACAATTTCGCGCTCCGCGGAAGAGCCGTCGGGCAGCTCAACCTCGTCCACGAACATGTGCAGAATTCTGCCGTCGTAGATGCTTTTGCTCGATGTTGTTTTTTCTTCAAGATAATTCATGGTATTCCCCCGAGAGGTGATTTTATCAATACTTATAATACAGCGCCGGACGAATTTCTTCGCACCGCCGCAATAAAAAATTTGTGTGAAAAATTCAGCTTTATACGCCGCGACGTCATCGGGCGCTCGCTGTGCGGACGTGAGATTACGGCGCTCACCATCGGCAACCGCCGCAGCCCCGTTCTCTATGCTGCCGCGTTTCACGGTATGGAGTGGCTCAACACGCTGTTCATGCTGAGCTTTGCCGAGGAATGCGCAGAGGCGTTCCGCGACAAAGCGTCAGCCGACGGAGTTAACATCTTCGACTTGCTCCAAAGGCGGGGCGTTACGATTATCCCATGCGTCAATCCCGACGGGGTGGAGATTTCGCTTCACGGCTCCGGAAGCTGTCCTCGCTACAAGGAGCAGATTGACGCCATAACCGGTGATACCTCCTCGTGGCAGGCTAACGCGCGCGGAATTGACCTCAATCACAACTTTAACGCTCGTTTCGGCGGCGTAAAGGCGCATGAGCGTGAGCTCGGAATCAACTCGCCTTCGCCCTCGCGCTACGGAGGGAAAAAGCCGTTTTCGGAGCCTGAGACGATTGCGCTGAGGAATTTCTGCATAGGATATCGTCCGTCCTCTGCAATTGCCTTCCACAGTCAGGGCAGGGAGATTTACTGTACCTTCGGCGACACTCCCGAGAGAGCCTTTGTGCTCGCGAACACCTTTGCGGTGTGCTCCGACTATCGTGTTGCGCTGCCCGAGCTTGCCGCGACGGGCGGCGGCTTCAAGGACTGGCTGATTGGTTATCTCAGAACACCGGCGATTACCGTCGAGACCGGGCTCGGCAAAAATCCGCTTCCGCTCGGCGATTATATTCCCGAATACAGGCGAATCCGCAGGGCGCTGTTCCGCTGTCTAAGCGTTTGAATATGCCGGCTCATGTTATGAGCCGGCTAATTTCGCGTTACGGATTATTCCTCGTCTTTAAACGAACCGATATCACCCAGAATGCTGTCGATAACGTCGTCGCGGATTACGCCCTTGCTGTCGGTGATTTCACTCTGCTTGGTGATGTCAACAAATTCCTCGGCAGGAGCCGGGGCTTCCTCGGCGTTCTCCTCGATGATGTGCTCGTCCTCGCCCTCGTCCTCAAGCTCCATCGCAGCCTGTTCAGCCTGCTGGAGCGGAGTGAGCTCCTCAAACGGAATCGAGCCGACAATGTTGTCGGTGATTGTGTGGAATTTTGAAGCGAGCTGTTCGTCGTCCTCAAACGCGTCCTCAAAGTTGTCGGTAATGTCGTCGGCGTAGCCGTCGTCACCGAGCCCCTCCTGGCTCGCGAGCTCAGCCTGAACCTTGGCGATAGCCGCCTTTTGCTTTTCAAGCTTGCGCCTTGCCTCAGCCTTTGCCTTCAGCTCGACGAGGTGATTGCGGGGCTTTTTGACCTTGGGCTCGTTTTCGTTGAAATATATGTCATACCATACGATGAAGATGTATATTGTCCAGATTTTGCGGCTGTTGTCCTCCTTGTTGCTGAAATGCTCGTCCAGCCATCCGACGAGGACGTCGGAATTGAAGAACTTCTGAGCTGTTTCGCCGCGGAACGTTTCCTTGACGATGTTGTAGTATTTTTCGTCGCGGAGCCATACGCGCGTCGGAACCGGGAACCCGAGCTTCTCCTTCTCGGCGGTTTCAACCGGCAGATGGCGCTGAGCCGCCTTGCGCATTGCGTACTTGGTGTTGTGCTTGTTGCAGCGAAGGTGCGTCGGAAGCTTTGAAGCAACCTTGAAAACCTCCTTGTCGAGGAACGGAACTCTCAGCTCCAGCGAGTTTGCCATCGACATTCTGTCAGCTTTGAGAAGTATGTCGCCAACCATCCAGAGGTTGATGTCGAGCGTCTGCATGCGCGTCACATCGTCCTGACGTCGGTTGCGGTAGTAGAAACGGCGCGTCAGCCGCTGCGGCTTTGTCGCGATTGACGGGTCGCGAAGGAGCTCGCGCTTTTCGTCATAGTCATACATGAACGCGTTGCCGATGTATCTTTCCTCGAGCGGATGCGTCGCGCGGATGACGTAATCCCTGCCCTTGATGTCGGGCAACTTTTTCGCAAGCTTGCACAGTGCCCTTCTTATGCAGTAGGGCACGACTTTTTGATATACTTTGAAAACTCTCGGGTCGTTATAGCAGGTGTAGCCGCCGAAAAGCTCATCTGCGCCCTCGCCCGAGAGGACAACCTTGACGTATTCGCTCGCGAGCCTTGACACAAAATACAGCGCGACGCAGCTCGGGTCGGCGAGCGGCTGATCCATGTGATACTGTACGGTCGGAACGGCGTCCCAGAACTCCTCGCTCGAGATAAGATGGGTGTGGTGTTCAACGCCGATGTGCTTCGAGAGATTCGACGCCCAGGAGATTTCGTTGTATTTTTCACCGAAGTCAAAGCCTACGGTGAAGGTTTTCTGGTCGGCAAAATATGTGGAGACATAGCTTGAGTCAACTCCCGAGGAAAGGAAGCACCCAACCTCAACGTCGGCTATTTTGTGAGCGTTGACGGAGTTCTCAAAAACCTTCTCAATTCTGTCAACGGCTTCTTCCTCGGTCATGCTCTCGTCAGGTCTGAACTTTGCTTCCCAGTAGCGGACTGTTTCGACGTCGCCGTTTTTGAAAATCATATAATGACCGGGCAGCAGGCAGTAAATTCCCTCGAAGAAGGTCTCCGGCGGAACCGCGTACTGGAACGAAAGATATGTGTCAAGCGCTCTCTCGTTGAATTTTTTCTCATACTTCGGGTGTTCGAGAATGCTCTTGATTTCACTGCCCCAGATTAAATCCTTGCCCACAACGGCGTAGTGCATCGGCTTTATGCCGAAGAAGTCGCGGGCGATGAACAGGCTCTTGTCATTGGTGTTGTAAATCGCGAAGCCGAACATGCCCCTCAACCTGAGCAGCAAATCCTCGCGCCATTCCTCGTAGCCGTGGACAAGCACCTCGCTGTCCGCGTCGGTTGCGAAGGTGTGACCGGCGGCGATGAGCTCCTTGCGAAGCTCCTTGTAGTTGTAAATCTCGCCGTTGAAGGTGAGCACGAGGGTTTTGTCCTCGTTGTAAATCGGCTGATGACCGGCTTCAAGGTCAATTATGCTCAGCCTTCTAAAGCCCATGCTCACATAATCGTCAGTGAAAAAACCGTCCGAGTCGGGACCGCGGTGAGTGATGACTTCGGTCATGTTTCCGAGCACCTGATCTCTGTCCTGAACCTCGCCGGTAAATCCGCAGATTCCGCACATAAGTAACATCTCCTTTATTTCACAATACCATCCAATATTTATACATAATAAACTATATCATAAATTTAGAACGCATGCAATTACAATTATGTTAAATTCTGAAAAATATCAGCCGCTGACACTCTGTTGACAAAATTTTTTGAAAAATTTAGAATTATTATGCAACACTTTCGGGAATTTTTTACACTTAATATATGAACGATATCGTTGGAGGGAAAGGCAGTGAATGAAAAAGACTTGATTCGAGCGGCAAAGACCGGCGACAAAGAAGCGTTCGCCTCGCTCTATATGCTCTACAGGGACAGGCTCTACCGCTACGCTTACTATCGCCTCGGCAACGAGGAAAACGCGCGCGACGCCGTCTCGGGCTGCATAGTTGAGGCGTATGAGAGCATAGGAAGCCTTCTGAATGAAAAGGCATTCCCGGCGTGGATATTCCGGATTCTCTACCGCACCTGCTCGGCACAACTCAGGGAGCAGACGCGCGGAGGTGGGAGCGAGGAGCTTGAAGCGCTCGAGCTGCCCGACACAGAGAAGGGCTTTGTTCAGCCGGAGCTTGACGAGGCTCTCGCAATACTCAGCCCCGAGGACAGGGAGATTGTCCTGCTCTCGGCGGTCGCGGGTTACAACAGCCGCGAGATTTCCACCCTCACGGGGCTCAAGCCGGTGACGGTTCGCTCCAGGCTGAGCCGCTCTCTCGCAAAGCTGAGAGAATTTCTATCATAAAGGTGATTGCTATGAAGAACGATTTGGATTTTATCAGAAATAAAATAGAAAACGACGGCGTGAAAGCGCCCGGCGATATGGACGAAAGCTTCGTGCTAGAGGCGCTCGCCGACGCTGAGCAGAAAAAGGCGAAAAAGCCGCGCCGGAAGGCTGCGGCGATTGCCGCCTCGCTTGCGGTGGTTACTGTTGCAGGAGTTGCGGCGGCAGCCGTCATTCCGCAGCTGGGTTCAAACGGCGTGAAAAAAACCGCGTCCGATTCACTCGTCAGGCATTTTGAGTCCTACGCGCAGCTCAAAGCGGAACTCAAAAAGATTGGAAAAACAAAAAACAACGACTCGGATTATATTCTGTATTCAACGAAAACAAATGATGTCGGTGAAAGCGCCGCCGGCGATACCTACGCCGGCAAAGCTTACGCTGAGACCAACGTTCAGGTTGACGGCGTTGACGAAGCCGACATAATCAAGACCGACGGAAATTATATCTACACGGTCAGCGACTCCGCGGTGACGATCTTTTCCGCAAAGGGCAAAGCTTCAAAAAAGCTGAAAACGTTCTCTCCGTTCGGGAAGAACGGCTACGGTTTTGAGCTTTTTGTGAACGACAACAGGCTCACCGTTGTAGGGACACAATACAGGGAGCGTTCCGTTTCCACCCCGGATGAGGTTCGCGACTTTGCGTACGTACCTTCCGCTGAGGAAACCGTCACCCGGGTAATTTCCTACGACATCAGCGACGTCAAAAATGTTAAGAAGGTTGACGAATTTTCGCAGAGCGGAGACTATGTGTCCGCGCGTATTACCGGCGGCAGGCTGATTCTCGTTTCTCAGACCTACGCGCGCAGCGAGGACTATATTCCGTATTATTGCTGCGGCGGAAAGAAGAGCAACATCCCGGCTGATTCGATTTACTGCGTAGAGAACCCGGGCGACGACTCCTTTGTGAACGTCAGTTCCTATGACTTCAACACAGGCACGAACGACACGAAGTCAATCCTCGGCGTTGCCGAGAACATCTACTGCACCTCGGACAACCTCTACGTCTATTCCTACAACGGCTACTTCGGCTTCTATCGCGGAGCGGCGGCGACCGACGGCGATGACACAACCCGGCTCATAAGATTCAGCCTCGGCGACCGGATAAGCGTAGCTGCATCGGGAAAGATTAAGGGCAGAATTTATGACCGCTATGCCCTCGACGAGAAGGACGGCAAGCTCAGAGTCGCCACAACCTCGCTCGGCAAGAACGACAAGGAGGAGAACAACCTCTATGTGCTCAGCGACAGTCTTAAAAAGCTCGGCTCAGTGACCGGCTTCGCGAAGAACGAGAGCGTCAAGGCGGTGAAGTACGTCGGCGATACGGCGTATGTTATAACCTACGAGCAGACAGATCCTCTCTTTGTGATTGACGTCGGCGACAGCGCGAACCCGAAAATCCTCGGCGAAGCGAAGATAACAGGCTTTTCCTCGGTGCTTGTTCCGGTTGATGAAAACACCCTGCTCGGCATCGGCTACAATACCGACGATTCCGATATTGAAGAAATCGGAATGGAAGTCACCGACGGAGTGAAGCTCGCGCTCTTTGACGTGAGCGACAAGCTCAACCCCAAGGTGCTCGACAGCAAGGTTTTCAAAGAGTATTATTCAGCCGCTCAGGACGACCCGAGAGCCGTTGTGATTAACGAAGAACGCGGCTGCGTCACGATTCCGTTCTGGCGCGACAACTGGAACGAAGCCGATCCCGACACCGACGAGTATTTCACCGAGAGCGGCGCGATTACATTCTCCGTCAGGGACGGCAAGCTTATCATAAATGATGAGTTCGTCAGCAACAAGATTAAGGAATCCTACTCTCCGCGCGCGACCTATGTCGGCGACGACATCTATATTGTCGATACGGACAGCGCTGTAATCGACAGCGTAAAGTATAAGTAAAGTAACCACTGATTGTCTACTAAACGAAAAAGCTGCCGCAAGCCGCGGCAGCTTTCTACATATTATTCACAGATAACGGTGGTATCATCTACCAAACAAGCCCTTTTTCTCGTATGGCTCGGAGGTGTAGCTTGTCATCTTATATCCGGTCGCGCCGATAACCTTCTCGAGCTCATCGCGCGGAATATCATCCTTCGCGATGATTACTGTTTCGTTGTCGGTGTGCGAAGAATTGACCTTCTTGACCTTGAAGCTGTTCCTGACTGCATCGTTAACGTGAGCCTCGCACATATTGCACATCATTCCGTCTATGCCTGCGGTGATTTTATACATCACGATTCCTTCTTTCAAATTAATCTTGAGGCAACACCGCACAATTCAAGGCGCACGGCTTGCTTGAATATTATTCCGTCAGTTTGCCCAAAAAATCTCGGCAAGGCGTCAGCCTTACCTTGATTTATTTGTACAACCTGACGAAAAATCTTGCTGCGCAATCCGCACACCTGAATTATGCGGTATTGCCTTGATATTATTCTACCCCGATTTCAGGGGAGTGTCAATAAATATCCGCCGAAAATTGTACATATTGGGCAAAAGTGATTGTTGTTTGCAGGTGCTTGTTATGTTATTATGTTTTCAGAAAACCAAAATTATCCACGGAGGAAATTATGAATAGATTCAAGAAAATTCTCGCGTATGCTCTCGCCGTAATTACGGCGTCGTCCGCAGCGGCGGTTCCGATTGATGCCGGCGCTTTGAAATCAACAGAGCCGAAAGGCAGCTATGCCGACGGCGAGGTTATCGCCGTGCTCAAGAACAGCGCGGCGTCAAAATACACCTCTGCAAAGAACGCGTCCTCGCTCTATGGCAGCTCAATCAGCGTCAAGTCGAGCTATACCGTTGACGCCGATGCGTCAGACAGCAGAAAAGTCCGCCTTGTCGTGCTCAAATCCTCAAAGCTTACGACCGGCGAGCTTTTGTCAAGGGTGAGGGCGAACTCCGCCGTCAAGCGTGTTTTCCCGAATTACAGGAAGAAGGCGTTGGCGTTCTCCGACGATACATACAGCAGCTTCCAGTGGGCTCTTGAGAACACCGGACAGAACGGCGGCACCCCCGGCTGCGACATCAAGTCTTCCGCGCTATCCGAAAGATCAGCGGAGAGCGATCAGGTCGTCGCGATAATTGATACGGGCATTGACGAAACCCACGAGGATCTCAAAGATATGCTCTGGAACAATCCCTACGGCAACAAGCTCATCGGCAAGCACGGGCTCGACTTCACCGGAACCTATTCAAACATGAAACCCAAGGACGAGGTGGGACACGGAACCCACGTCGCCGGAATCATAGCCGCTCAGGCGAACAACAAAAAGGGCGTAAGCGGCGTTACGAACAACGTAAAAATAATGGCGCTCAAATTCCTCGACAAAACAGGCGTCGGATATGCCGACGCGGCGTTTGCGGCGTTTGAATATGTCGGGCGCGCGGTTGAGCTCGGCACCAACGTCACCGCGGTCAACTGTTCATGGGGCGGCTACGGCTCCGATGAGGAGAAGGAAACCTTCGAGGAAATAATCGACGAGCTCGGTGGGAAGGGCGTTATAACCTGCGTTGCTGCCGGAAACGTGAACTCCGACCACGACAAGAACGCGGACGGTGAGTATGACCTCCCTGCCGACTGCGAAAGCCGGTACTGCGTTACAGTCGCCGCGTCGGACGAGAACGACAAGCTTGCGAAGTTCTCTGATTACGGCAAAAACACCGTTGACCTCGCCGCTCCGGGCACAAATATCCTTTCCTGCGTCTCAAAGGATGTATTCAATCCGACAATTTATTCCGACGAACAGCGAAACAAGCTCTGCGCAGAATATCAGAACTACGACGGCGATTTCAAGGAGGGCGACTTCGGATATCCCGTGATTGTTCCCAAGGAGGTTCACGGTTACAACGCAGACAAGGTGACTGTTTCCGCGGACGATAACGGCTTTGGATTTGACGGCAAGGCGGTGAAGCTCACCACATCTAGAAAGAAGGGGCTTTCGACGTATTTTGTCGAGTTTCCGTTCAAATTGCAGGAGGAGGACAAGAACTACTCCCTGAGCTTTATGCTCTCCGGCGACGGAGAATCGGTGCTCGGCGTGCTTGACGCCGTTGCTGATGACGACAGCTACAGCGCCGATAACATCATTGAAGAACTCGGGACAGTTCCGGGAGATGACTGGGATCATTACAGCTACCGCGCCGACGTCAGCGCCGAGGGCTACGAGAAAGGACTTGACCGCAAGCTGGTTCTCATTGTTCAGTCCAAGGCAAAGTCCCTGAAGTTTGACGACTTTGCGCTGAGCGTTCAGTCCGACTCCACTGCGGAGTTCGGTAAATATGAGTTTTACGGCGGGACCTCAATGGCGACGCCCTATGCCACCGGAGCCTTGGCTCTGATTCGGAGCGTTTATCCCGACGCAACTCCGCTCGAGCTTATAAATATTCTCAAAAACACAGGAAGAAAATCCCCCGATCTCGAGGACAAGGTTGAGAGCGGACGCGTGCTCTCGCTCGATAATACCGACAATATTCCCCCGATGATTGGCTCAGTTTCATATAACAGCGACGGCAACGTTGAAATCAGCGGTTATCTCCGCGATATTACCGAGGTCTTTGTCAACGGCGAGAAGGTCACGCCTATTTCCGGCGAGGACGACAAGCTTATCATTCCCGACAACGGCTATTCGCTCCGGGAGACGAGCTTTGAGGTCAGAAACTCCGTTGGCAACAGTTCCAAAACCCTCACGATTTCCGACAGAAAAAAGTTCCCCGAAACAAAGAAGGTCACCGGATACTTTCCCCCGGAATGCAAGTTTATTCCGGCAGGAAACCGCGCCGTATTTTTTAACGACACAACGATAGGCGCCGTCGAAAAAACTTCCTCAGGCTACAAAATCACAGACTCGGAATACTATGTGGAATACACTAAGCTTTTCCCGAAAGCAGTCGCTAATACATTTCATATTCTCAGCGCTGCATACAGCAACAACAAGCTTTATTTCATTGTCGCGAACTTCGAGAACGCCAAGACGCGCGATGATTATTACAGCGGCGCCGCATATCCTTTGGCTTATGAGGAACGCTTCGGATATATCGACCTCACAAACGGCAAAACCGTCAGCCTCTGCGATTTCTCGGATAAATATGTCGAGGGCGGAAGCCTTGCGGCGTACAACGGGAAAATCTACTTTATCGGCGGTTATGAGGCTTATGAGGACAGCTTCCTCGACGCCGTTCTTGTGTATGACGCAAAGAAAAAGCAATTCAAAGATACAGGCGCAGCGCTCCCCGAGCCACGCGCGTTCGCGAGTTATCTCGAAACAGACGGAAAGCTCGTCGGAGTTTACGGTGCGGTTGAATCCGGCGAAATGCCGGGGATAATTGTCTTTGACGGCAAGAAGTGGACGACTTCTGCGGCAAAGCTCGAGTGCACCGACGTCAGTCCGTATTATATTTCCGACGAAGATTACCTCAAGGTTTACGAGGGAACTGCCGGCTACGGCGAGAACGGCGTGTTCTGCAACGGGCCTTTTATCCGCGGCGTGGGCGACAGCTTCACTTATAATGCGGCGAAGGACAAAATCATTCCGTTCAAGTATTCGATGAAGAGCTCTGATGAGGACAATGGTATCGTCGGCGTGACGCTTCCCGGCTGCTTTATCGCGTGCGACAAGATTGAGTATTATGAAGATGAAGAGGACTTCCTTGAATTTTCCAAATCGTCGGATAATCCGCTTTCGGATGATGACGACGAAGAGTACGATGATTTCGAGGAGAAATGTTATCTCGTCAAGCTCAACAATAAACAGGGCGAGCCGACCGTAATCAAAATGAAGCTTTCGAACAAAACCACCTACGTCGGCTTCATTGAGGATATCTACGGAACAGTCGTCAACGGCTTTGGCAAAACAACCTATAAGAGCTCCGACACAAAGATTGCAACCGTCAACAAATACGGCGAAATCACGGCAAAGAAAAAGGGCAAGGTCAAAATCACCGTCACCAATAACAAGGTCAGCAAAACCTTCACGCTCACTGTCAAAAATCCCGTGCTCAACGCGACGAAGAAAACGCTCAAAAAGGGCGCCAAATTCACCCTGAAGGTCAAAAAGGGGCAAAAGGGCTCGCTCAGCTTCAAAAGCTCCGCGCCGAAGGTCGCTTCCGTCAGCAAAAAGGGCGTAGTCACCGCGAAGAAAAAGGGCACCGCCGTCATTACCGTAAAAACAAACGGCATCAAGCTGAAGTGTAAGGTAAAGGTTGTTAATTAGCGGGAAAGTTGTAAGTTGTAAGATGTAAGTTGTAAGATGTAAGTTGAAAGTTGAAAATTGAAAGTTGAAAATTGTGGTCAGGCAGACAGGTCGGCGCGTACAAAAGCGCCGGGTGCCCGACCATATTCATATGCTGCTTGCGCAGCAAGCATAAAAATACTGTCGGGCAGACCGAGCCTTCCCTTGGGGGAAGGTGTCAGCCGTAGGCTGACGGATGAGGGACTACGTTTTTGCAAGAAGTGCTTTTGATAAGGAGTATTCTTTACTCTATATCACGGTTTCTGTTAAATGTTGGTTATTGTAACAATAAACTGAGATGTATCGGAAAAGTAGTCCCTCATCCGACCGATTCGCAAGCGAATCGCCCACCTTCCCCCAAGGGCAATGTCAACAACTTAAGCTTTATCGTTTTGATGGTACT
>CAMHHL010000026.1 GCA_946184925.1 uncultured Clostridia bacterium
CAGTACGGACAACCGCTATGACTTATTACTCTGTTCTTAACAGAAGCCTTCCATTCGTGTCCGCATTTACCTTTCCACCATACTTTTTTGTTCGAGCCGTATGTAATGCTCTCGGGCTTTAGAGGTAAGTTTTTCTGCGACCATTCTGAAATCAATTCAGGACATACTTCTGACAAAGCCTTCTTCATATTCATCTCCCCTTCTATCTGATATTATACAAAGAAAAAGATAAAGTAATAGTTTGCGATTCGACAAAATAGTACAAAAGGCAACCTTAATTAAGGCTGCCTTTGGTTTTGTAAAATATGCGATTGTTTCAGCTCCGCACGGTTTTCTGCATCGTTTGGTGTAAGTTTGGTGTAAATGGTGTAAATTCGGTACTTCTGATGTTTCAGAAACCGCATAGATAAGCCATTTTTAGTGGCATTACTTATCGAGGGACTTCATTGTCGGGAACAGAAGAACGTCGCGGATTGCGGGGGAGTCGGTGAGGAGCATTACCATACGGTCGATGCCGTAGCCGATTCCGCCTGTGGGCGGCATACCGATTTCGAGAGCGTTGAGGAAGTCCTCGTCGGTTGTGTTGGCTTCTTCGTCGCCCTGGGCGAGAAGCTCCTCCTGAGCCTTGAAGCGCTCGCGCTGGTCAATCGGGTCGTTGAGCTCGGAGTAGGCGTTCGCCATCTCCCAGCCGTTCATAAAGAACTCGAAACGCTCGACGTAGTTCGGGTCGCTCGGCTTTTTCTTTGTGAGCGGAGAAATCTCAACCGGGTGATCCATTACGAAGGTCGGCTGAATCATATGCTCCTCGGCAAATTCCTCAAAGAAGAGGTTGAGGATGTCGCCCTTCTTGTGTCTGTCCTCAAACTCGACGCCCTTTTCCTTGGCGATTGCGCGGGCTTCCTCGTCGGAGTTAATCTCGTTGAAGTCAACGCCGGAATACTTCTTGACAGCGTCAAGCATTGTTATTCTCTCGAACGGCTTGCCGAGATCCATCTCGACGCCGTTGTAGGTGATTTTTGTTGTGCCGAGGACGTCCTGCGCAACATGGCGGTAAAGTCTCTCGGTGAGGTCCATCATACCGTTGTAGTCGGTGTACGCCTGATAGAGCTCCATGAGTGTGAACTCGGGGTTGTGGCGTGTGTCAACGCCTTCGTTGCGGAATACGCGGCCGATTTCATAAACGCGCTCAAGTCCGCCGACGATGAGGCGCTTGAGGTAAAGCTCGAGCGAAATGCGGAGCTTGAGATCCTCGTCGAGTGCGTTGAAGTGAGTGAAGAACGGTCTTGCCGCCGCGCCGCCGGCGTTGGCGACGAGCATCGGAGTTTCAACCTCCATAAAGCCCTGGTCGTCGAGAAAACGGCGAATGCTGCTGATAATCTTTGAGCGCTTGATGAACGTATCCTTGACCTCAGGGTTCATGATGAGGTCGGTGTAGCGCTGACGATAGCGCAGATCGGTGTTTGTGAGGCCGTGGTACTTCTCGGGAAGCGGCTGGAGCGACTTGGAGAGAAGCTTCACTGCCTGAGCGTGAACGCTGATCTCGCCCATCTGCGTCTTGAACACGAAGCCCTTGACCTCTACGATGTCGCCGATGTCCCAGCGCTTGAGGATTGCGTATTCATCCTCGCCGAGGTCGTCGCGCTTTGCGAAAACCTGCATTTTGCCGGTGAGGTCATGAACGTCAAGGAAAGTGACCTTGCCCTTTCCTCTCTTTGACATAACACGTCCGGCAATGCAGACGGTGTTGTTCTCGAGCTCGTCAAAACGCTCGGAGATTTCCGCACAAGTTGTGTCGCGGTCAGAGGTTGTTTCCTCAAACGGATTGCGACCCATGTTCTTTAATATTTCAAGCTTATCAAAGCGAGCCTTCACCGGGTCGCTTGAAATCTGAATCTGCTGTGAATTTTCAGCCATAGGTTTTACCTTCCCTTACTTTGTAATTTCAAGAATCTTCATACCTAGCGCACCGCCGGGTGTATCAGCCTCAACAACGTCGCCGACAGCATGACCGACAAGCGCGGAGCCGACGGGGCTCTCGTCGGAGATTTTGCCCTCGGATGGGTTAATCTCATTGGCGCCGACAATCTTGAACTCGCGTGTGGAGCCTGTCGCAATCATCTCAACCTTTACTCTGGAGGAAAGGCGGACAACGGCGGTGTTGTCGTCGTTCTCGTCAATGAGCTCAAAATTATTGAGAGTTGACTCGATGTCGCGGATTCGAGCCTCCATGATAGCCTGCTCGTTCTTGGCGTCATCATATTCGCTGTTCTCGGAAAGGTCTCCGTAGGAACGCGCGAGCTTGATTTTCTCAGCCATCTCCTTGCGCTTTTCACCCTTGAGATATTTTAACTCATTTTCTAAATTCGCAAGACCTTCTGCGGTCAGCATAATTTTCTTAGCCATTTATTAACATTCCTTTCTGAAAACAGTTTTGTTTGCATACCATTTTATTATAAGTTTTTCGGCGCAGGATGTCAAGAGTTTTGAATCAGATGTTTTTGCTCAGATAATCGCACAGCGAGGCACAGGTCTGGGACGACGAAAAGCAAGAGCAGGATGTCGGCACGATCGAACCGAGCTCGTGCTGTCCGGCGAGCGTATAGAGCGCCCCGGCAAAGTATTCCTCGCTGAGCTCGGATGGCTTGATTCTGTCGAACATGTTCGGCATGCGAAAGTGATAGTCATAATATACAAGCCCGGCGATGCAGACCTCGGGAGCGGAGGTGGTGAGAGTGACTGCGTTGCCGGACACCGGCAGAATCTCCCTCACCGCGTCGGGCGAGATGATGAGGTTGCAGTCGGCAAGCGCCTCGCGGTTATCGCTCACTCTCAGCGACGCTCCGGTTTTTTCCGAGATAAAGACAGCCTCCTCGCTGTAGGCGTCGGGATAGTCTGTAACGACAACGAGGTTGTCGGTGTATCTGAGCATATCAGCCACGAAGCCGGTGTGCGAGCCTTCCTTGTCATAGTAGCCGACCCTCAGCCCCTTTTCACCCAGGCGAGAGACGAGATTCAGCCCGAGATTGCACGCAAGTCTTATCTTGAACGCGCCGTTCTCGAACCGCCGGAAACCAATCTCGCCGGGAAGATAAAGATTGTCGGCGCAGAGAATTTCATTCCGCGCCGAGGCGAGAAGATTGTTAATCCTCAGCCAGTCAACGGTTCCGCGGCGGTTTTCGTACTCAATATGTCTGAGCGCGACGCCGCGCGCGCTTTCGATTTTGACTGTTATTTTGTTTCCCGATAGTTTAGCGAAGAACCCACGGATACGGTTGCTGTATGTCGGAGTTACCACTGTAAGAGCTGTTAGCATAAAAATACCCCCTGCATAATATTCCTTTGAATATATGCAGGGGTAAAGTGATTTATGAACTGTTAATACTCGCTCATGGGGTCGTAGGCTACGCCGTTGAGGTGACACTCAAAGTGGACATGAGGTCCCGACGACCAGCCTGTTGAGCCGGAATAACCGATTGTCTGTCCCTTTGAAACGCTTTGACCTGCCGAAACAGCGGTTGAGGTCATGTGAGCATAGAGCGTCGAGCGTCCGCCGCCGTGGTCAATCAGGACGTAGTTGCCGAATCCGCCGCCGCAGCCGCAGGAGCCTGATTTGCCCCAGTTGTGGGTGCAGGTGTTGTTGCTCGTCACTACTGTTCCGCTCTCAGCCGCTACGATTGTGCTGCCTGTTCCGGCACCGATGTCAACGCCCTTGTGGCTGTAGCCTCTGTCCTCGGCAAAGGGTCCGGTGATGATATACACACCGGGAACCGGCCATGTGTAGCCTGAGCCGGACACGTCGGGAGTAACGCCGGAATTGTCGCCGCCCGAATTCCCGTTATTTCCCGAGGAATTATTGCCTTGGGAGTTATTCTGCTGACGCTGAGCCTTCTTCATCGCATTATAGGAAGCGAGCTGAGAGCGCAGCTCGTCAGCCTCGGCGCTCGCGTTGTCGAGCTTGCTCTTGGCGTTTTTCTTGTCTGTATAGAGCTCGGCGAGAATTGTCTCGTTCTTTTTGAGGAGCTTGTCGAGCTTGTCCTTCTTGCTCTGGAGAGCCTCCTCGGACGCCTCGAGGTCAGACCTCTGGCTTTCCAGCTCCTTCTTCTCCTTTTTGATTGAGCTGAGCTTAGATTTTATGCCGCTTATGAGATTGTTGTCATAGTCGGCGAGAGTTTTGAGCAGCTCATATTTATCGAGAAAGTCCGTAAAGTCCTTTGCGCCGAGAATAATCTCGAGGTCGGAAGCTTCGCCCGAAAGGTAGATAGCCTTGATACGCTCCTTGAGGGCGTCAACCTGAGTCGCTATCTTCTTGTTTGCGGAGTTGATTTTGCGCTGTTTGCCTGCGATGCCCTTGTTGAGAGCGGAAATCTGCTTGTTATAGGCGCCGATTTCGCTGCTGAGAGTTTCAATCTGCCCCACCAGCGACTCGCTGTAGGCTTCCTTGTCCTCGATTTTCTCATTTGCGGCGTCGAGCTCCGCCTGATACTTTGCCTCCTTCTCCTGAAGCGAGGCGATTTCGCTCTTGAAGCTGTCGGTTGTTTCGTCGGCTGAGATTGTCGGAATAACAAACGGAGTACACGCCATAACGAAAACAAGCACGACCGCGATTAGTTTTTTCTTCATAGGTATAACCTTCTTACCAGCCTAAAATTTCGTTGCCTTCCTTTTTGAGATACTTGCGGATTGAGATAAAGCCCGAGAGCATACCGATAAGCAATCCGGAAACGCCGAACGCTCCGGCGACATACCAGATGATGTCCGCAAGCGGAATGCCGTCCACGTGGGTGACGTTTGAGACGATGTGGAGAATTCCGTCATAGAGGAACGCAAGCCCCGCAGTCGAGAGAACAGCCGCAATCAGTCCGATTACCATACCCTCGACGATAAACGGAATACGGACGAAGGAGTTCGTCGCGCCTACCGATTTCATAATGCTGATTTCAAAACGTCTGCTGTACATTGTAGCTCGGATCGTGTTCGAGATGATGAACAGCGAGATTACTCCGAGGGCGATTACTACCGCTATACTGAGAATCTGCACAAGCCGGTTGATGGACGCGAGCTTTCGCGCGAATTCGCGGTGGTCGCTGACCTTCTGAACCTGCTCGAGCTTCATAATCTGCTTTACGGTGTCGTCGTATTTCTTGACGTCCTTCATCGTGATTTTATATGCGTCGGGGAGAACGTCCTGACCCTCGAGATACGCAAAAACCTCGTCGCCGAGCTTTGACTTATACTCCTTGAAGGCTTCGTCCCTTGAGTAAAAATCCGCGCTGGCGATATTCTTGATTTTCATAAGCTCAACACGCAGGAAAGGAGCCTCGGCGCTCGAGACGCTGTCCTTGAGATAGACCGTGGTTTCGTTGCGCTGGCTGACCTTCTCGACGACCTGACTGACATTCATTGAGAACAGAACCGCGCTTCCCGTCAGAACAAGACAGGAAATAAGCACGCAGACCGAGGCAATACTCATGATGCGGTTGTTCCAGACATTTTTAAGGCCTTCCTTGATAAGGTAGCCGAAACTGCTCACACGCATTACTCCGCCTCCTTACTTTCCGCAGGCTGTTCGTCCGCAGCAACCTGCTCCGCCGCTGCCGCTTCTTCTGCTTTTTCTGCTTCTTCGGTTACTTCTTCCGCGCCGGCGTTATCATAAACAATCGGCTCGGCGTCGGGGTCGGTGCTGTAATTAAACTCAAATTCCTGAGCCGTTTCCTTGGTATCGCTGACAACTCTGCCCTGCTCAATAACAACAACGCGCTTGTTGAAGTGGCGGACAAGGTCGTGCTCGTGGGTTACGACAAGGATAGTCGTGCCCTGAGCGTTAATCTGGGATAGCAGCTCGATAATCTCGAAGCTCATCTCGGGGTCGATGTTGCCGGTCGGCTCGTCCGCGATTATAATCGAGGGGTTGTTAACGAGAGCCCTCGCAAGGCTGACGCGCTGCTGCTCGCCGCCCGAAAGCTCGGACGGACGGTTCTTCGCCTTGCCGCTGAGACCGACAAGCTCGAGGATATAGGGCACGCGCTTTTTGACAGCGGACGGACTGCTGCCGATTGCGCGCATGGCGAACGCTACGTTGTCATAGACGTTCATCTTTTCAATCAGTCTGAAATCCTGAAAAACTATGCCCATGTTGCGCCTTAGATAAGGCACCTTGCGCCTTTTGATTTTTGTGACATCTGTTCCGTTGACGATGACGGTTCCGCGCGAAGGGGTCTCCTCGTGCATAATCATCTTTAAAAACGTGCTCTTGCCCGCGCCGGAAGAGCCCACGATAAACACAAACTCGCCCTTCTCAATCGCGATGCTCGCGTTGTTGAGAGCGTGGGTGCCGGTGCCGTAGGTTTTGGACACGTTACGGAACTCAATAATATTTTCCATAAATTCACCCGGTTACAATAAATTTTGCCCGTCAAAGGTGCTGACGGGCAATCAAATTTCAGCAGTTTCCTGTAATATTAGTACTTTGTCGGATTTGCTGTGAGATATTTCTTAACCATAAGGGCTACCTTGAATACGATAGCGTCCTCAAACTCTCTGAGGTCGAGACCGGTGAGCTTCTTGATTTTTTCAAGACGATAGACGAGAGTGTTTCTGTGGACGAAGAGCTTACGCGACGTCTCGGAAACGTTGAGGTTGTTCTCGAAGAACTTCTGGATTGTGAACAGCGTCTCCTGGTCGAGAGTTTCAATCGAGCCGCGCTTGAACACTTCTCTGAGGAACATATCGCAGAGAGTGGTCGGTAGCTGATAGATAAGACGCGCGATACCGAGGTTGTCGTAGCTGATGATGTTGCGCTCCGTGTCGAAAACTTTGCCGACCTCGAGAGCGACCTGAGCTTCCTTGAAGGAACGAGCGAGATCCTTTATGCCTGTTACGGCGGTGCCGATACCGATAACGCTGTGGGTATAGAACTCGGAGGAAAGCGTGTCGGTGATTGAGCTTGCGAGCTTCTCGAGATCCTTGCTGTCGGTCGCCTCGGAAATTTCCTTGACGAGAGTAATCTCGGTTTCGTTAATATTGATAACAAAATCCTTCGACTTGTCCGGGAAGAGGTTCTGGATTACATCGAGAGCGGAAACCTCGGTCTTGGAGACGATTCTGATGAGCAGGCAGACACGCATAACGTCGGAGTTGAAGTGGAGCTCTCTCGCCTTGAGGTAGATGTCTCCGGGGAGGATGTTGTCCATGATAACGTTCTTGATGAAGTTTGAACGGTCATATTTTTCGTCGTAATACTGCTTGATGTTGGTGAGGGAAATTGCAAGAACCTGAGCGTACTTCTGCGAATATTCGTCATTACCCGAGACGAACACGGCATACTCCGCTCTGTTTGTGCTTCCGAAGGACTTGTAGGTTACGCCGTTCGAAACAAAAGGCACGGCGGAAATGAGAGTCTCGCTGTTGACGCTTTCGTCAACCTCGCCGATTTTGCCGAGATCCGAACAAGCGATAACAACAGAGGTTTCGTCCACAACGCCGATTGTGCGGTCTATAGCGTCCTTCATCTGATGAATAATTCCCTGAAATAATCTGTTAGACATAATATTATCCTCGTTTCCCAATTAGTTCTTAACTTCGTTATCCTTAGTCAAAATATCCCTTTTGGTGATATTACAAAATATCTTCCTATTCATTTTACACAAAATCGAAACAAAAATCAACCTTTATTACAAATTTTATCATTATTTTTTATAGAAATTGACTAACCTTAACCCCAAAAACCCTTTACGAACGTTATTTACGCAAGTTTCAGATTCAATTCTTTTAACTTGTCACCGAATTCAGCATATTGACGTCTTGCGCACCCGGAACTTGTATGATAAAATCAAATCGGTGATAATTATGATTTCTATGGACGGTTTCAGCCTGCTCCATCCGCAGGGGCGCATTCCCGAAACAAAGGCGCTGACTGCCGAGGCGACAAACGACCTTTCGCTCGATTTTATAATTGACGCGCTCACTGAGGAGCCGTATGAGAAAAACCTTATCAAACAGATTATGACGGAGATAACCGACGACAGCGCGGTTATCCGATACCGGCGCGATGTCTTTGACGACTTTCTGCGTTCGCCGCGGCTCAGGGACGCGCTCAGTGAGCTTGTGAAGCGGCTCGCCGATCTCAGGGAAATTGAACGCTTCCAGAAGGATCAGGAGGCGTCGTCGCTTTGGATGCTGATTAACCGTCTGCGCGAGATTGACGAATATGTCGGCTGTATAACCGAGCTCAAAAACACGCTCGAGAGCATTGGCATTCACTCGGAAGGTATGCTCAGGCTCAGGGAAATTGTCACCCAAATTTTCAGCGAGAGCGGATTTCCGGAGCTGAAAAAGGATATTGACGAGACATTTGAAAAGGCTCGCAGGCTCAGGAGCATTACAATCGGCGTGAACCTCGACGGACTTCTCCGCCCGAAGAACGCCGGAGTTGTGTCGCTCAACGACAAGGAGTTCACAAGCTCCGGGCTTATGAAGAATTTTCTGCGTTTTATCGACAATGAGGACGACCTCAACCACGGAACCGACGTCGAAAATATCCGAAATTTTCACCCGGCAAACCCGAATATATCAAGTGTTAAATTCGGCTCTGTTCAGCTCGGCGCGAACCACAATGTTCACGTTGATACGAATGACATCACCGGAGCCGATCCGCTTTCGGACGCGCTGAAAAAGTGTGTGACCGACATTCTCAAGCGCACCGTTAAGGACATCAAGTCCACGCTCAAAAAATATATAAACATCAGCGGCTATGCGCTTATTAATCTATTGCCCGAAATCATCTTTTTTATTCGCTGGGCTGAGCTCACCGAAAAAATACAGGCAACCGGAATGCCGCTTTGCAAGGCTGAAATCATCGAAGCCGAAAAACGCGCGTGCAGCTTTGAGGGGCTTTATAACCTCAAGCTCGCAATCAACAAGGCGCGCGGCGAGCAAATAGACATCATCACAAACCGGCTGAGCTTTGACGACGAAAAGCGCATTTTCATACTCACCGGTCCCAACCGCGGCGGAAAGACAATCTTCACGCAGGCGGCAGGACTGGCGATGCTGATGGCTCAGTGGGGCGTTTATACTCCCGCAAAAGCCGCTGTAATCAGCCCGTGCGACAATGTGTACACCCACTTCCCTGCCGATGAAAACGACACCGTTGACCTCGGAAGATTGGGCGAGGAATCAAAGCGACTGGCTGAAATTTTTGAAGTCGCCACGAATCGAAGTCTGCTCCTGCTCAACGAGAGCCTCGCGACAACAAACGTCGCAGAGGGGCTTTACATTGCCAAGGACGTGGTCAAGGCTATGCGATACCTGGGAGTGAGGGCGATTTTCAACACGCATATGCATGAGCTCGCCAGAGAGCTCGACGAAATCAACGGCGCCACCGAGGGCGACAGCGTTGTAGCAAGTATGATAACCGGAGTTTCCGAGGGAAAGCGCAGCTTCAAGGTTAGCCTCGCGCCGCCGCAGGGCGTGAGCTACGCGAGAGATATAGCCGAAAAATACGGCGTAACCTTCACGCAGATTAAAAATGAAATAGACAATAAATGAAAAACGGGCAGAAAGGCTGATTTTGCAATCAACTTTTCTGCCTGTTTAATTACGAAATATCAAATGTCCGTAAGGCACTCGTCGAGTTCCTTAGTGATTTTCTCCTTGTCGAGGTTCTGACCGATGAATACGAGCTTAATCATTCTGTCGCCGTACTTATCGTCCCATTCCTTGCGGAGTGTGGGATCCTCGGACTTTGCCTTCTCCTGAACAGCCATCGGAGCGGAAGCGATCCACTCGGCATAATCTGTCGCGCTGACCTGCTTGCCTGCCTGCTCGAGCATATACGCCCAGTCCTTGTCCTCAACAAACCAGAAGATACCCTTTGCGCGGATGATATTCTTGGGGAAGCTTTGGAGCCACTTCTCAATCTTGTCCCTTGCGAACGGCTGACGGCGATAGTAAACAAATGTACCTATACCGTACTCCTCGACCTCGCCCTCGCCGTGGTGATGGTGGTGGTGATGATGACCGTGGTGGTGCTCCTCATGCTCGTCATGGTCATGATGATGCTCGTGCTCCTCGTCATGGTCATGGTGCTCGTGCTCGTCGTGGTCGTGGTGCTCATGATGCTCGTGCTCATCCTCGTCGTCATCCTCCATCTCGGAGTTGAGCTCATGCACCCATGCCGGCGAGTTGCAGACCTTCTCGAAGTCAAAAGCCTTTGTGTCAAGGATTTCGCTGACGGGAACCTTGCCGAAGTTCGCTTCAATCAGCTTAGCCTCGGGCTGGAGAGCGCGGATAACCTTCTTGACCTTAGCGAGCTCCTCGGGAGTTACGCTGTCAACCTTGTTGATTATGATTGTGTTGCAGAACTCAATCTGCTGAATGATAAGGTTCTCGATGTCCTCCTCGCCGATGTTGTCGGAAAGGAGAGTTCCGCCGCAGCCGAACTCGGTGGAAAGGCGCGCAGCGTCAACAACGGAAACTACGTTGTCGAGATAGCAAATCTGAGGCACGCCGGAGTCGCGGTAGGAGCCGTCCATCATTGAGATTGTCTGAGCAATCGGGATAGGCTCGCAGATTCCGGAAGCCTCGATGAGAATATAGTCAAATTTACCTGTTTTTACAAGCGAGCAAATCTGCTCGATCAGGTCGGTTTTGAGTGTGCAGCAAATACAGCCGTTCTGCAGAGGAACGAGGTTGTCGTCCTTCTCGGCAACTACGCCGCCCTTCTGAATCAGCTCGGCGTCGATGTTGACCTCGCCTATATCGTTGACGATAACCGCAACCTTATAGCCCTCCTGATTGGTGAGCACGTGGTTAAGGAGCGTTGTCTTTCCGGCGCCGAGATAGCCCGTCAGGACTGTTACGGGAACCGGTCTGCGTTTCTTTTGCATTTTGGTCTTCCTTTCATTTTCTGATTTCAACCTATTATACCACTTTGATTTGAAAAGAACAATACAAATTTTTGCAGTTTTGTACGTTATTATATTCATCAAATGTATATTTATTCGCAGAAAACACACAATATTGCACAAAAATGCGTTTAAGGGCGAAAAAATTCAAATTTTCTCTTGCATTTTTGTCCGATTTATATTAGCATATTAAAGCTGTATAAAAAAACTTATATTTATGAAAAGAGGGTTTTTTATGAAAAGAATTTTATCAATCATCCTCGCGGTAGCTATACTCGCCACAACAGCGGCAGTATTCGCTTCCTGCGGCGGAAACGCAGACACAAGCTCAAAGACAGAGTCCGGCGAGGGGGCAAAGGAGCTCCACATGGCAACAAACGCCTTCTTCGAGCCCTATGAGTTCTATGAGGACAAAAAGGTTGTAGGTATCGACCCTGAAATCGCTCAGGCTATCTGCGACAAGCTCGGCTACAAGCTCGTTATCGACGACATGGACTTTGACGCTATCATCATCTCCGTAACATCCGGCAAGGCTGACTTCGGAATGGCAGGTATGACAGTTACAGAGGACAGACTCAAGAGCGTTGACTTTACAGATTCATACGCAACCTCAACTCAGGTTATCATCGTTCCCGAGGAGAACTCCAAGGTTGCAAATGCCAAAGACCTCGAGAAGGCTTCTATCGGCGTACAGCTCGGCACAACAGGCGACATTTATGTTTCCGACTTCAAGGAAGCTAAAATCGAGCGTTACAAGAAAGGCGCGGACGCTGTTCTCGCTCTCACAAAGGGCAAGGTTGACGCCGTAGTTATCGACTCTGAGCCTGCGAAGAAGTTTGTAGAGGCAAACGACGGCATTAAGATTCTCGACGAGCCCTTCACTGAGGAAGAGTACGCTATCTGCCTTGCTAAGGACAGCGAACTCACCGAGAAGATCAACGGCGCTCTCAAGGAGCTCAAAGAGGACGGTACTGTAAAGAAGATCATCGACAAGTACATCGGCGACTGATTATAGCTTATGACGGCAACCGTCGCGAGGCGGTTGCCGTTTTTGTAAAAGGACAATTTTATGGAAAGACTATACGAACAATTTTATAACACCGTAATCGACAACGATTACTGGCAGATGCTTTTGCAGGGCTTGTGGGCGACTATCGTCATCGCGTTCTTCGCGGCAATCCTCGGAATTGTGCTCGGCTTCCTTGTGGCTATGGTTCGCTCCACAACGGAGATGACGCTGCGCGGAAAAAAATGCCGCAAGCCCGGCGATTTCATCATCAAGGTGATTGACAAGATTTGCGGAATTTATGTAACCGTTATCCGCGGAACGCCAATGCTCGTTCAGCTGATGATTATGTATTACATCATCTTCGCTTCATCAAGAAACGGAATGCTCGCGGCGATTCTCGCGTTCGGAATCAACTCCGGCGCCTATGTTTCGGAAATCGTGCGCGGCGGTATCATGTCGGTTGACAAGGGTCAGTTTGAGGCGAGCCGTTCGCTCGGCTTCAACTACAGGAGCACTATGATTAACATCATTCTCCCCCAGGCGCTCAAGAGCGTTCTTCCGGCGCTCGGCAACGAGTTCATCGTTCTCTTCAAGGAGACTTCCGTTGCCGGTTATATTGCTATTATGGATTTGACCTATATGGCAAACCTGATTATTTCGAAAACGTACGACGCGTTCTTCCCGCTCATTATCATTGCGGCGATTTATCTCGTGATTGTACTTATTCTCAGCTTCTTCCTCAAGAAGCTCGAAAGGAGGCTGCGCAACAGTGACCACTAATAAGGACGTACTTATCAAGGTTGAAAACCTGCACAAGTCGTTTGACGACCTCGAGGTTCTCAAGGGAATCAACGCAGAGCTCGACAAGGGCGACGTTATGGTTATTATCGGAGCGTCCGGCTCCGGAAAGAGCACCTTCCTCAGATGCCTGAATCTTCTCGAGGAACCGACAGGCGGCAAGATTCTCTTCGAGGGCGTTGACATTACCGACCCCTCTGTTGACATCAACCTTCACCGTCAGAAGATGGGAATGGTCTTTCAGCAGTTCAACCTTTTTCCGCATATGACAGTGCTCAAAAACATGACGCTCGGTCCCATCAAGCTGCTCAAGCAGTCCAAGGAAGAAGCCGAGGCGAACGCAATGAAGCTACTCGAAAGAGTAGGTCTCGCTGACAGGGCGGACGCGTATCCGTCGCAGCTCTCGGGCGGTCAGAAACAGCGTATCGCGATTGTCAGAGCGCTTGCAATGAATCCCGATGTGCTCCTCTTTGACGAGCCTACATCGGCTCTTGACCCGGAGATGGTCGGAGAGGTTCTCGAGGTTATGAAGGATCTTGCAAAGGAAGGAATGACCATGGCGGTCGTAACCCATGAGATGGGCTTTGCGCGCGAGGTCGGAACCTCGGTTGTGTTCATTGACGAGGGCGTAATCGTTGAACAGAACGAGCCCGAGGAATTCTTCAACAATCCGAAGAACCCCAGACTGAAAGAATTTTTGTCAAAGGTTCTGTAATATAACAAAGATATAAGAGGGTGGTTCGCATGCGCCACCCTCTTTTCACTTGCAGATAAAAGCCGGCTCAAATTTGAACCGGCTGCTTTTTTACTCAAACATATACTTCAAAAACTCGGGGAAGATTGCTCTCCAGTATCTTTCGTTGTGCAGTCCTTCGTCGTATTCCTCGAACACAACCTTGTCCGCCGGATAAGAAACCGAGGCGAGGTTGTCCTGCATGCTCTTCGCGAACGGATAGAGGCTCTTCTCCAGGTCATCGGCGTTTCCGCAGTAGATATATACAAACGGGGTGTTCTCGCCGAATTTCTTTTCGGAGAGATACGCTTTCCACACGTCGTCCGAAAAAAGCCCGAACGCAGGCGACAGCGCGCCGATATAGCCGAATTTGTCGGCGTTCTGCATTCCGATATAGAAGCTCTCGATTCCGCCGGAGGAGCTTCCGCAGACGGCTGTGTGCTCTCTGTCGGTATATACGTTGTAATTCTTCTCGACATACGGCACAACTTTCTTCATCACGAAGTTTGCGTAATACTCGCCTGTACCGTTTTTATACGACTCGCCGCTCCACTGAAGCTCGCCGATATCGGGCGTGAGCTCGCTGTCGCGGTTCGAGGTTGAATCATCAATTCCGACGATAATCGCTCTGTTGTCGCTTTGGCTCATCATAGCGGTAACACTCTCCGCGACGCCCCAGCTGCCGTATGTTGTGGACGAGCGCTCAAACATATTCTGACCGTCGGGCATATAGATTACGGAATACTTTTCCTTTGACTTCGCGTCATAATCCTCGGGTGTCCAGATGTAGACGTCCTTCTCGCCGTCCTCATACTTGAAGGTCTTTCGCGCGTAGTCAATCTCCTCGGAATTATCCCCGACAGTGAACGGCAGCACGCCGAAGCTTGACACATGCCATCCGCTGACGTAGTCGTTGAAGGCAAGCTCAATGCTCGGTTCATCATCTGAATTGATAACCAAACGATTGTACTTTTCAGTATCGCCCCAGCCGGTGTAGGTTGTATAATCGCTCTTCGCGTCCTTGTCGTACTTCTCAAGCTTTATGGTTGTTTTGTCGTCGGTTTTGGTGTTGAAAAGCGTCGCTGTCAGCACCTCCGCGTCAAAGTCATCGCGGACATAGAACTGATGCGTATTCTTGTCGGGCTCGTCGTACTTTGAGCCCTCGGCGGCTTCGGTCGGCTTATCCGGCGCGGACGAACTATCGCCGCCGGAGCAGGAAGCAAAAGCCGCAGCGCACATCAAAACAGCAAGCAAAGCAGAAATTATCTTCTTCATAACAATCCCTCGATTCCGTAAAGTCTAACGGCATTCTCTGCCGTGGTGTTCAATATTTTCTCAACGCTCATTGAGCGGATTTCGGCAATTTTCTCCGCAACAAAAATTATATTTCGGCTGTCGTTGCGCTTTCCGCGGAACGGCACCGGGCTCATATACGGCGCGTCGGTCTCGAGAATTAATCTGTCAGCCGGAACCTCCGCGGCGCACTCAACGCTATGGCGCGCATTTTTGAACGTCACAACACCGCCGAGGCTGATGCTCATTCCGAGCCGCATAACCTCGCGCATAAGCTCCACACTTCCGCTGAAACAGTGCATAAGACCGCGCGGCTTGTACTTTCTCAAAAGCTCCATCGTGTCGCCGTGAGCCTCCCTGTCGTGAACCACAACAGGGACGTCGAGCTCCTTCGCGAGCGCGAGCTGCTCCTCGAACATTCTCAGCTGCAAAGGCTTGGGAATATCCCAGTGATAATCAAGCCCGATTTCGCCGATTGCAACGCATTTTTTATGCTGCAAAAAGCGCGCGATCCGCTCCTTGTAATCCTGCGGAATATCCTCGAGGTTCTCAGGGTGAAAGCCTGCGGTGAAATAAATATACGGATATTTTTCCGCATAGCCCTGAACCGTCGCCGCGGACTTCAAGTCAACGGCATTGCAAACAGCACCGACAACGCCTGCTTCCGGAAGGCTTGCAAGCAGCTCTTCCCTATCTTCGTCAAACCAACTGTCATCATAATGACAATGCCCGTCAAATATTTTATATGTCTTAGTCTTACATTCTGCTCCTATCATTTATTCATCTCCCCCGGACGTTTTCCGTCCGTTCAAGCGTCCTAAATTGCTCATCGCTATTGCACATTGCTAATTGCTAATTAATTACGCATTACGCATTACGAATTACGCATTAAAATCACTTATGGTACTTCCCGTTGTTCATAATCTCATAGGCGCGGTAAATCTGCTCGGTGAGTACAACTCTTGCCATCTGGTGCGGAAACGTCATTTTGCTCATGCTCAGCCTGAAATCAGACCTCGCCTTAACCTCGTGACTCAAGCCCCAGCTTCCGCCGATTATAAAGTCAACATTATTCCTGCCGGAGAGCGCAGCGTCGCTGAGCTTGTCGGCAAGCTCGGGCGAGCTGAGCTGCTTTCCCTCAACGCACATCGAAACAACATAGGAATTGTTCCTCAGCTTCTTCAAAATCCGCTTACCCTCGGCTTCGAGAATCGTCTCAATCTGAGACGGATTCGGGTTTTTGAACGTTTTTTCCTCGTCAAGCTCGACAATATCAAACGAACAGAACGCCCCGAGCCGCTTTCTGTACTCGGCAATCGCATCCGTCCAGTATTTTTCCTTGATTTTTCCGATACAAATTATGTTTACACTCTGCAAAGCATACCGTCCTTTTTAAAAGCTGACAATCTTGGTACCGCCGACCGGAGCCGCCGTCTCGAGCGTAAAATCGAGCCCGGGCTTCATTCCCATTGCTTTCAGCACGTCGAGACTTGTGTTCAACGCAAGCTCGGGAATATTGTTCTGCTCCGAAAGATGCCCGAGCATAAGCCTCGACACACCGCAGCGCACGAACTCGCCGAGCTCCGCGGCACATGATTCGTTCGAAAGATGCCCCTTGTCGGACAAAATCCTGCGCTTGAGCACATAGGGATACGGTCCCAGCTGAAGCATTCTCACGTCGTGGTTCGACTCAACCACCGCGAAGTCGCTTGAGCAGATGAGCTCCCTCACCGGCTCGGTCATAACTCCCATGTCGGTCGCGATAACGGCTCGCCTGCCGTCCGGAGCCGTCACCTGAAAGCAACAGCTCTCCCTCGCGTCGTGAGGAGTATCGCGCCTTACAATATTCATATTGCCGACTGCTACGCTGTCCTCAATCACTTCTGTCATATTTTCCGCGGTTACAAGCCCCTTCTCCTCCATGGCGAGCAGGGTTCCCTGAGAGGCGTAGACGCGCAGGTTATGCTTCTTCGCAAACACGCGCAAGCCCTGACAGTGGTCGGTGTGCTCATGAGTGACGAACACCGCGCCGATTGACCTTACGTCAACTCCCGCGAGCTCCAGCGCCTGCTCGAGCTGCTTGCAGCTTCTTCCGGCGTCAATCAGCACACCCTCGCCGGACGAGCCTATATAATAGCTGTTCCCCTTACTTCCCGAGAACAGCGGAACTACCTTTGCCAAATCTATCTCCCCGTTCCGAATACACTGGACTAATTATAGCACAGTGTCGCTCTTGTGGCAATATATTATAACGCAAAATGAGCCGGCTCCGAAGAGCCGGCTCAAACCGAGCTTGATTAAATTATACGCAGCCCTGAGCCTTCATAGCCTCGGCAACCTTGAGGAAGCCGGCAATGTTGGCGCCTGCCATATAGTTGCCCTCGAGGCCGTACTCCTTGGCAGCCTCGTCACAGGACTTGAAGATTTCAACCATAATCTTCTTGAGTCTTCCGTCAACATCCTCAAATGTCCATGAAAGTCTCTCGGAATTCTGGCTCATCTCAAGACCGGAAACAGCTACGCCGCCTGCGTTAGCAGCCTTTGCGGGGCCGTAGAGCATATTGTTGGCAAAATATACGTCGATAGCCTCGGGAGTTGAAGGCATGTTAGCGCCCTCCGATACGCAGTAGCAGCCGTTAGCGGCGAGAGCCTTTGCGGACTCCTCGTTAATTTCGTTCTGAGTAGCGCAGGGAAGCGCGATGTCACAGGGAGTGTTCCAAATTTTGCTGCAGCCCTCGGTGTATGTAGCCTCGGGATGATAGTTGAGGTACTCCTTGATTCTCTTTCTCTCAACCTCTTTAATCTGCTTAACGGCAGCGAGGTCGATTCCGTTTTCGTCATAGATAAAGCCGTTGGAGTCGGACATTGTGACAACCTTTGCGCCGAGCTCTGTAGCCTTCTGAGTAGCGTAGATAGCAACGTTACCGGAGCCGGAGATTACAACTCTCTGACCCTCGAAGCTCTTGCCGTTAGCCTTGAGCATTTCGTTGGTGAAGTAGCATACGCCGTAGCCTGTAGCCTCTGTACGAGCGAGAGAACCGCCGAATGTGAGTCCCTTGCCGGTGAGAACGCCGGTGAACTCGTTGCGAAGTCTCTTGTACTGACCGAACATGTAGCCAATCTCACGAGCACCTGTACCGATGTCGCCTGCGGGAACGTCGGTGTTGGGGCCGATGTGTCTGCAAAGCTCAGTCATAAAGCTCTGGCAGAAGCGCATAACCTCGCCGTCGCTCTTGCCCTTGGGGTCAAAGTCAGAGCCGCCCTTACCGCCGCCCATGGGCAGTGTTGTGAGGCTGTTCTTGAAAATCTGCTCAAAGCCGAGGAACTTGATGATTCCGAGATATACGGAAGGATGAAGTCTGATGCCGCCCTTGTAGGGACCGATTGCAGAGTTGAATTCAATACGGAAGCCGCGGTTGACGCGCTGAACACCGTTGTCGTCTACCCACGGAACACGGAAGATAATCTGACGCTCGGGCTCTACGATTCTCTCGAATACGCCTGCCTCGATGAGGTCGGGTCTCTTCTCAGCAACGGGCTCGAGGGATGTGAAAACCTCTGTTACAGCCTGAATAAACTCAGGCTCGCCCTGATTTCTCTTTTTTACTGTCTCGAGTAAGTCAGCAAGATACTTGTTCTGTAATGCCATTTGATTTTCCTCCATTCTTTTAAGCGCTTTGGCGCATTACCTTTTAGCACTTTAATATGATAACATATGCCTGTTCAAATTGCAAGTTGTTTTTTCAAAAATTCAATATTTTATGATTTTTCATAAATTCCGACACTATTTTGAATAGTTAACTGTAGCATACTTGCAATATTTTTCTTTTGAGGCAAAAAAAGCCGGGCGCAAAACGCCCGACTCTGCATATTATATCGAATTGTCGTTCGGCTTATGCCCACGGGTCGGCTGATTTTGGAGTGCGAATTCCGCCGAGGAGCATCTGCTGATTGAGGAACCACTGACCGGTCGAAGGCTTCTTTCTGAGCTCAACCTGACGCGGATTGTCCGCGCCGCCGCTGCGGATATAGAGCGTCGCGTAGTTCTCGTTTTGGAAAGAATACGGATTTGACGAAACGGTCAGCGTGAACGGAGCGTTCGGTGTGTAGTCGTTCTCGGGAGTTGCTCCCTGAAAATACGAGAACGGCACAACCTTGCTGTCCCTGAACCTGTCGTTGAGGAAGCTGATGTCGTAATTGCTCAGAGGCGCGGGACCTTTGAGGAAGTTGAGCATTTCCTTTCCGATTTCGGGAGCGGCAGCATAAGCGCACAAAGCGCATACGGTCAGCGCGGCGGTCTTGTAGGGGCTGTCAAGCGAAGCCTCCGGCAGAGCCTTCAGCTGCTCGAGAGACTCGGGCAGAGCCGCGAAGGTGAACGTCCGGCTTTCGTTGCCGGATGGAGCGACGGACTGAGCCATGTTTTTCAGATTATCAAAGATTCCCATGATTTGCACCTCTTTGCATTAGTTTTATAATCGAATAATAACATTTTTCCGGCGGTTTGTAAATAGCAAAAGCGCCCCGAAGAGCGCTTTTATCACTAATTCTTGTTATTGCCGACAATCTGAATGAGAATGTCGAGGATTTTAACATACAGCCAAAGTACCGTGAACGCAAGTCCGAAGGACGCCATCCACTCGTACTTAACCGGCATTTTGTTCTCTACGACCGACTGAATCATCGCGAAATCGGAGATGAGGAAGAGCGTTGCGAGGATAATCGAGAGCAGCGTCATGCCCATTGAGATGACGGGATTGCTGAGAATTGTCTGGAACATCGGTCTGGTGAACGGAATAAGCATGCCGATGAAGGTGACGAGCGAAACGCCGAGCATACCGAAAACAAGAGTGAGCAGAACGAGAGTGAACTTCTTGGTCATTCTGACCTTGCCGGTGCAATAAAGTATTGCCATAATCATGACAATCAGGAAGGTGATGACGAGCGCAATTGCTCCGAGGTAAGAATACTCACCGAGCACCGAAAAGACAACAAACGAGATAATCATGCCCTGCGCCGCGCAGTATATCGTGCCTGTAAACGGGATTGTTCCGGGAGCAAACGCGGCGATAAGCTGGAAGATAATCGCGACAACCGCGGAAATTCCGACAGTGATAATCGCGCCAATCGGAACGGCTGCGTGGAACTTATAAACATTAAACTCAACAATCTGCGAACCGGCGAAAGCCATCCTTTCAAGAGCAATATAAATGGCGATGCCGACAGCCGTCATGAGCAGGAAGTACGCTGTTTTTATCATGATTCCGGTGTAACTTGCGGAATTTGAAGCGCCCTTTTCGTCAACCTTGGTGAGCCTGTTCATAACAGGATTGGAGCGGAAGAAGCTGCCCTGCCGTACCGCACCGGAATTATTGCGTCCGGACGGCGAGCCAAAGCCGTTATTCTGGGAATAATTCATAGTATTTCTCCTCGTATAATATTTTGCGAAATAACATTTCGTCACAACAATTATATTATCAGCATTCGCCAAAGTCAACATAAATAAAAATGTTGTAAATTATTTAAGGCAACACCGCGCAATCCGCACACCTGAATTATGCGGTATTGCCTTAAGGAAAAAGAGCCGCCGCAAAAGCGACAGCTCAGTGAAGATTATTTGTTGATTGCGGTGTAGATTTTTTCGACAAGGTCGTTGAGGAATGTGATGTCTCCGAAAATCGGGAGTTTCTTCTTCTGACCTTGCACCGCGTAGATGATACCCATAATACTAAAAACAAGGAACGCGATGTAAGCAAGTCCGAAAATGGCGCTGAAAGCTACATACACACCGCTCGGAACCGGCATAAAGTAAATGTTGTATGTAGGTCTGAATATCGCGCCGATAATCAAGAGGATGATGCGTGTTACGATTGTGTACGCAATCTCCGTGACAGCGAGAGCGAAGCCCTGCTTAACATGGAACTTGCAATAGTCGGAGTTCTTTCTCGCGAAGAGCGGAATAAGAAGAAAAATTCCGAAATAAGCGAGCACGGACATACCTTTGTTTGACTGAACATCAGCGTCGCCCGACACCATCGGAGCCGGCTGGCTTGTGCTGTAGCCGCCGTTGTACGGAGGAACCTGCTGACTGTTGTTCTGAGCAGTCTGCTGCGCTCCGTTATACGGAGGAACCTGCTGACCGTTGTACGGAGGAACCTGCTGACCGCTTTTGTACGGAGGAACCTGCTGACCGTTGTTCTGAGCAGTCTGCTGCGCTCCGTTATACGGAGGAACCTGCTGCGCGTTGTTTTCCGGCTGACGGGGCTGTCCGTTCACAAAGGTTCCGCAATTCGGGCACGCAACCGCTCCCTCGGGGAGCTGTGTGCCGCAATTTCTGCAAAAAGCCATAATTATAACCTCTTTTTCTTTATTATACGGTTTAATTTCCTAACCATCCTCATTATAAATAAAGATTAACACGCCGTCAACCTATTTCCGAAACTTTGTTAAAGATGTAATATTTCGGTAAACAATGTGCTCTGTGTTTGGTGCGCTTTACCATGATAAAACGCACGAAAGCCGCCGCTGAAAAGCGACGGCTCAAAGAGCGATATTTACTCACCGATTTCCGATTCGTAAATTTTTGTGATTTTCTCAGCCTCGGGTGAAATAATCAGCGAAACATACAGACCGTCCTTTTCGACGTCGCAGGCCTTGATGATTTCAGCCTGCTCGGGATTGTAGTTCTTGTTCTCGTTGTACTTGGCGTCCTTGCGGTTTTCGAGAGCGGTCTTGATGCTGTCGGCGGACTTCTCGTCAGCCGCCTTAATCAGCACAATCTCCTCCTGCTGAACGCCGGAGTTGTTGATACCGCCGGCGAACTCCCCGACCTGCTCCTTGGTGATTCCGTAGTAACGGTCGAGAGCGGCAACGTCGTCAAACTCAACCATTTCGGAGAGCTTGACCTCGGAGCTGATTTTCTTGAACACCTCGCTCAGAGGCTTTGCGCCGCCGGAGCCGGAGCACGAGCAGAGCAGAACGGTAAGACAGGCAACAGCCAGACATAAAAGCTTTTTCATATTTTACCTCACACGTTATTCTTCAGATATTCTATCCACTTCTCGCAGCCTGCTGAGGTGAAGTGAATTCCCTGCGCCTCGGGGTCGCCGCAGTAATCGGGATTGAGGTATCCGTCCTCATCGACTACAACGCTGTGGACATCGAGGTATTTGAGCTTGTTCTGTTCGCAATAGGTTCGCAGCTCGCTGTCGAACTCGTTGACGTTCTCGTTGTTGAGGTCGCCGACCTCGCAACCGGCAAGAATCGGAGTTACGGACTCAACATAGATTGCAGCCTTGGGCGAATTTTTGCGGATACGTCCGATGAGCTCGTCAGCGCTCTTTAAGGTGTCCTCAATTCCGTAGAGGGCGATATCGTTCATGCCGAGCATGACAAAAACCTTTGATGCGCCTGTCAGCTTCGCGCAGTTCTCGGTAAGCTGAACGCTGCCCTTGTAGTACGGATGCACCGCGTCCTCGCGGTCAATATCCCAAAGCGCGTTTGTGTAACCGAGGCTTCCGGCGCAGAAGAACTGAGCCTTGCCGAGAGCGTCGGGATTTTCGTCGCAATAATAGCTGAGCTTGAGAGTTACGCTGTCGCCGACGAACACCGCGTCGTCAAACCATGCCGAATCGACAGGATGTTCAATCTGAGCAACCTTTGAGGAGCTCTTCACGGGCTTCTTTGATGAAGTTTCTGTTTTGTCGCCGCCTGAGCAGCCGACCAATAGCACCGCGACAACACACAGCGCCAAAGCAATTACCTTTTTCATTTTTATCCCCATTTCTTTCTGCGGAGCAGCTCCGCCGTTTTCGACATTATATCACATATTCCTCAATATTTCAACAATAAATACGTCACTTTAATACCGAATATCAATCGCTTGTAACCGCCCTGCTCAGCAATTCAACAAGTTGCGATAAATCATCAGGTCGTCATCCCTGAACACGTTGAAGATGACCTTGATATCGCTGCCGGTTTCCTTTTTATATGTTCTCACGGTATTTACCGCGATTTCCGCCGCTTCACGCTGCGGAAATCCGAACACTCCGGTCGAAATACAGCAGAACGCGATGCTCCCGACGTTGTACTCCCCGCCCAGTCTCAGGCACGAGAGATAGCACGAACGGAGCAGCTCGCAATCCCTGCTCGTCAGCTTTCCGCTGGCAATCGGTCCGACGGTATGCAGGATATATTTGCACGGAAGATTATACGCCGGGGTGATTTTCGCCCTTCCGGTCGGCTCCTCAAAGCCCTGTCTGCTCATAATCTCGCTGCACTTGTTGCGCAGCTGAATTCCCGAATAGGTGTGTATGCAGTTATCAATGCAGTTGTGGAGCGGACGAAAACACCCGAGCAGTTGTGAATTGGCTGCGTTGACAATAGCGCCGCACCCGAGCGTTGTGATGTCGCCCTGCCAAAGAAAAATATCGTCCCCGACAGGACTAAGCTCGGACAGCTTCGTTATGCCCTTCTCCAAAACAGCCTGAGCGAGGTAGTCGTCCTGAACTCTGAGGAATTCCTCGCTGACGGGCGCCGGCATTCTAACGTTCATAAGAGAGCGCAGGACGTTTTTCTGCCCGGTTTCATCGCCCGGCACACGGATATCACGATATCCGGGGTTCTCACTCTTCAAAGCTTCAATGAGGAATAATCTTCTCTCCTCCTGCGTCATAAAATCACATCCTTTATTAAGGCAACACCGCATAATTTAGGTGTGCGGATTGCGAAGTAAGATTTTTCGTCAGGTTGGACAAAAAATCGAGGTAAGGCTGACGCCTTGCCGAGACTTTTTTGGGCAACATGACGGAACAATATTCAAGCAAGGCGTGCGCCGTAAATTGTGCGGTGTTGCCTTAAGGCATCTCCGCATAATTAAGGTGCGCGGATTGCACTGCAAGAGTTTTCGGACGCTATGACGAAGCAAGCATCCGGCAGGGCATGCGCCGTAAATTGTGCGGTGCTGCATTAAGCTTATCATAACATTAATTGAAAATATGTCAAGACAAGAGCCTTCTCCTCTCCCTCAGGGACGAGCGTTCAGGCTTTCTCTAACGCCGTAGAAAAAGCAAAGCCGCCTGCAAATGCAGACGGCTGAAAACTTATTAGCATATCAGATTGCTTTGAATTCAAACTTGTTCGCCTTGGCGTATGCTTCGGCGGCGGAGCCTTTTGCTCCTTTGATAAGGCAGCTGACCTTTCCGGTATCTTCTCCCGGATGACAGTAGCCTATCGCATGCCTTCCGATGGTTGTAACGCTCTTCGGGATTCTGATTTTTGTCATATAATCTACGGTTTTTTCTCCCGGTTTGTTATATTTAATCAGGGAATCGTAAAAAGCGGATCTGCCTATAGACTTAAGCCCTGACGGCAGCGTAATTCTGTGAAGCTCGTCAATTCCCATAAATGCGTACGCGCCGATTTTCTTCAAGCCCTTCGGCAGTTTGATTGTGATAGGATCATTAAAAATACTTCCGCCTGCAAAGGAGTAGAACGCCCTCGCGCGAATATTAACAACAGTGCTCGGCACAGTTATAGTCTTTTTGTCCGAATACGGCATAGCATAGAGAGTCTTTTTGCTCTTTGTCATAAGCATACCCTTGTAGGAGCAGAAGGTCTTGTTTGCCTTTGCCACAGAGTATTTTAAGCCCGTCCTGAAATTACCGCTCGTATAGGTAATAGTTTTAACATAGCGCGGAATAACAAGCTTTGTTGTTTTATCGTTTACCAAGGTGGAGAATTGAAGAATTGATACGACTTTTTTGCCCTTGATTGTTTCGGGGATAGTAACAGTGCCGCTTTTGTCGCTATCATATCCAATAATTCTAATACCGCCGTCTGACAGCTCGTAGTATTCAAACCCCTTGTATGTTTTGGTTGGCGCTACTTTTGCCGAAGCGCCGACCGGGAAAACGCAGAGCGTGCCGATGATAAGAACTAATGCCAATGTTAAGGATAT
>CAMHHL010000027.1 GCA_946184925.1 uncultured Clostridia bacterium
TTTCCGCCTTTCGAATCCAGTCAGGATTTTGTTCATTCCAAACCAAACGGCACCCACAAGGGGTGCTCTGCTACGCTTGTTACGACGGATAGATTGGAAAAGGCGCATCAAATCCAACGGCGGGAAAATGCTCACGCAGGAGCATTTTCTTTTTCCGCCTTTCGAATCCAGTCAGGATTTTGTTCATTCCAAACCAAACGGCACCCCCACAGGGGGTGCCGTTTGGTTTGGCCTGCCTGACTGGATTCGAACCAGCGATCTACAGAGTCGGAGTCTGTTGCAGTATCCAGCTGTGCTACAGGCAGGTGTATGTATATATTTTAACATACTTTTCCGGTTTTGTCTACTCACTTAGTTCTTCCCATGTTTCGTAGGCGTTTTCGAGCTCGAGCTGTTTGCAGTCAAGCTCATTGGTGAGTTCGAGCAGCCGCTCATAGTCAGCTGTAACCTCGTCGCTTTGGAGAAGGCGGTTCAGCTCCTCAATCTCCGAGTCAAGACGCTCAATCAGCGCTTCGGTCTTTTTGAGGTCGTTTTGGCGCTTGCGTTCGCGCGCGCGCTGCTGTTTTTCGAGTTGGTAATCGTTCACCTTCGGTTCCTTTTCGGCGCGTTCTACCCTCTCGAGCTGCGGCTGCGAGCTTTTTTCGAGGTAATAATCATAGTTACCGAGGTATTGAGTAAAGCCGTTTTTGCCGAGATGAAGAATCCTCGTTGCAAGCTTGTTGATAAAATATCGGTCATGGCTGATTATCAGCATTGTGCCCTCGTAGTCAGCGAGGGTGTTCTCGAGCTGTTCGCGCGAGGCGCTGTCGAGATGGTTCGTCGGCTCGTCGAGCAAGAGAAGGTTGGAGCCGTCAAGCATCAGCTTGAGCAGGCTTACTCTGGCGCGCTCGCCGCCGCTCATCTTGCTGAGCGGCTTGAACACCTCGTCGCCTTTGAAGAGAAAGCTTCCGAGACAGGTTCTGACCTTCGTCTCGGTGAGCTGAGGAAAGGCGTCCCACACTTCGTCAAGAGCAGTTTTGCTGAGGTCGAGATTGTTCTGCATCTGGTCAAAATAGCCGATATCGACCTGAGCTCCGTAATCAACAAAGCCGCTGTCGCACGCCTCGTTGCCCATGAGCATATTAAAAAGAGTGGTTTTTCCGCAGCCGTTGTCGCCTATTATGAAAACTCTCTCACCCTTGCGGATGTGCATATCAACGCCGGAAAACAGCTTTTTCTCGCCGAAGGACTTGGAAAGGTTTGACGCGATAATAACGTCGGTTCCGCTCTCGCGCTTAATCTCAAAGCGCATATGTATGCTGTCGAGCTCGCTCTCGGGAGCAATGAGCTGAGCCTTGATTCTGTCGGCTTCCTTCTGCTTGCTTGCGGCGGTGATGAAGTTGCGCTCCCTACCCCACCGTTTCTGCTGTTCAACGATTCCCTCGATTCGCTTGATTTCCTTGAGGTCGTTCTCATATTTATTGCGAAGGCTCTCGGTGTATGCGCGTTTTTTCTCCATGAATACCGAGTAGTTGCCCTTGTATGTCATGATTTTATTGTGTTCAAGCTCAATCGTCTTGTTTGTCACGCTGTCGAGAAAATATCGGTCGTGGCTGATAATGAGCATTGAGCCCTTGAAATCGCGGATGAAACTCTCGAGCCAGCCGACTGACGCGATATCGAGATGGTTTGTCGGCTCGTCAAGCAGCAGAAAATTCGACCTCGAGAGCAAGAGCTTGAGCAGACTGAGCTTAGAACGCTGTCCGCCCGAGAGTTTGCCGGTCGGCATGGAGAACGATTTTTCCTCAAAGCCGAAGCCAATCAGCGCGGAACGGGTTCTGCTCTTATATGTAAGACCGCCGAGAGATTCAAAGCGTTCTATCAGCGCAGTCTGTTTTTCTATATTATCACGCGTCGGATTATTCCCCACGAGAATATTAATCGCGTCAATTTCAGTCTCCATATCAATCAGATGCTGAAATCCCGACAAAAGTTCATCATAAACGCTGCGCTCGGGGTGAGTGCAGGCGTGCTGCTGCATATAGCCTACTGAAGTCTCCGAGGAAGTAAAAACGCCGCCGTCATCGGGAGTGAGCTCACCGTTGATTATGCGGAAGAGAGTGGTTTTTCCGACGCCGTTCGCGCCGATAAATCCGACCTTGTCGCCCTTCTCAATGTCAAAGCTGACATTCTCAAAAAGCATGTGCTCGGCAAAGCTCTTGGAAAGATTGTGAACGCTTAACGCAGGCATTTGTACCCTCCTTTCGAAACAGTCACATCGAATAAAGCATGATGAAATTCACTATATGAATGAGAATTACCGTGCTGTAGATGATAACACCGGTATAGATGATGAAATTTGTGAAGCGGCTCTGTTCAAGCTTGAAAATCTTGAAGCCGAGCCAGATGAAAATACTGAGCGCGAGCGGAAGCATGCACTTGATTGCAAACCCGACAATCGGATATTGCATAAGCCACGCCATTATCGGATTAGCCTCGTGGAAATAACCCGTATCAATCAACGCCTGAGTGCAGAACCAGTCGGCAATGTTGAGAAAATACAGAAAAAACAGCTTTGTTCCGAAGCCGTACTGACGCGGTCTTTCAAGCTCGCGGTAATCTAAAATCAATTCTGACATAAAAACACCTCACAGGTATTATTTGCCCGTGAGATATTTTTATTCAATTTAATTCTTGCGCCAAGCTGACGGCAGGAATATGAGCAGGAGCGGATAAAGCTCGAGCCTTCCGGCAATCATATTGAACGTGAACACAACCTTGGATAAAATACTAAACTGGCTGTAGTTGCCGGCTGAGCCGACCATACCGAAGCCCGGTCCGGTGTTGTTGAGCGTTGTGATTGCCGCCGTAATATTGGTTGTGAGGTCAAAGCCGTCGATTGCAACCAGCATTGTGCTGACAAATATGAACGCAATATAAATGATGAGGTAAACGCTGACGTTTCTTGTGACCTCATGAGATACCCTTTTTCCGTTCATCTTAATAGCGTGGACGGAGTTCGGATGAACGATAATCTTGAACTCCTTGCCGGCTTCTTTGATGAGAATCAGCACACGGCTGACCTTGAAGCCGCCGCCCGTGCTTCCGGCGCAGGCTCCGATGCAGGTCAAAAGAACGATAATCGCCTGACTGAGCGCCGGCCAGTTGTTGGTGTCCTCAATCGCGAAGCCTGTACTGGAAATGATTGAGGTGACATAGAAGAAGCTATGGTGGAAGGAATCAAACAGATTGGGATAAATACGCGAAATATTGAATGTGATGATGATGGTGGAAACCGCGATTATACCCAGATAATACCAAAGCTCCTCGAGCTTTAAGATTTGTTTTATTTTCTTTGAAAGAATTAAGATGTAAACATAGAAGTTAACGCCGAACAGCAGCATAAACACTGAAACAACGCCCTGGAGATAGTAGCTGTCGAAATACCCGACGCTGTTGTTGTAGCAGGAGAATCCGCCGGTTCCGGCTGTCGAGAAGGCTGTTGTGACAGCGTCGAAGAAATACATTCCGCCGCACATCAGGAAAACAACCTCGAGGACGGTCAAACCGATATAAATTCCATAAAGAGTGAGCGCGTAGCGCCTGAGGTTCGGCATTGTCTTGTCGACCTCCGGGCCGGTGGACTCAGCCTTCATCAGGTTTATTCCGGCGTTACCGCCGAGCTTCGGAATCAGGGCGAGCAGGAACACGATTACGCCCATACCGCCGAGGAAGTGGCTCAGAGCTCTCCAGAACAGCATGCAGTTGTCGAGAGCTTCGATATTTTGAAGAATTGTCGCACCTGTAGTCGTAAAGCCGGACGCGGACTCGAAAACAGCGTCCGCGAAGTTCGGAATCTGTCCGCTCAGCCACAACGGGAGCGCGCCGCCGAGAGAAAGTACAATCCAGCTCATAGCTGTTGCGGCAAAACCGTCGCGTCGCTGAAGCTCGAAACGCTTCGGGCGGTTAATTCTTATGAGAATACCGACCGCCATGAGCGCAATTCCTATGTACAGAAAATATCTGTAGTTATTCTCACCGTACCAGATTCCGACGAAGGTCGCAAGTTGCATCGCGGCGCCCTCGACGAGCATAACCCAGCCCAGTATATGAAGAATAGTTCTCTTGTTCATAAAAAAGTCTACCCTCTTTTATCTAAGAATATCCTTGAGGTCGGACAGTCCCTTGTGCTTTGTGATGATGATGACGGTATCTCCAAGCTCGATGGTATCCTTACCGGAAGGAATGATGATGTTGCCGTCACGATTAATGCAGACAACCTGGAGATCGTCCTTGAGGCCGAGCATTGCGAGCGGAACGCCGATAGCCATGCTCTCCTCCTTGGCTCTGAACTCGAGAGCCTCAGCCTGATCGTTGCAGATTGAGTAGAGAGTTTCGATGTTGCTGCCGACAGAGTTCTGCATTGCGCGTACATACTGAATGATGTACTGACCTGTGAGGTGCTTGGGGTGAATTACGGAATCGAGCGGCAGACTGTCGATAATGCTGAAGCTGAGGTTGTCAATCTCAGTGATGATTTTAGCGTCCGGATTGACGTCCTTGGCAAAGAGCGAGACGATTATGTTCTCCTCGTCGGTGTTCATCAGGGCTACAATCGAGTCGCTGTGCTCAATGCCCTCGGAGAGCAGAAGCTCCTGATTCATAGCGTTGCCGTGTATAATTACCGCGTCGTCAAGCTGCTCGCTGAGATACTCGCAGCGCTCGCGGTTGCTTTCTATAATCTTGACCTTGATTCCGGTTTCATTGAGAGAGCTCGCGAGGTAATAAGCAATCTTGCTGCCGCCGAGAATCATAACGTGGCGGCTCTTTGAATTGATTACGCCGAGCGTCTTGAAGAGCTTCGCGGCTGAATCACTCTCGGAGATAATGGAGATAATGTCGCCGGCTTTCATCTCGAAGTCGCCGTTCGCGATAAAGAACTGCTTGCCTCTCTCGATGGTGCAGATTCTGAGTCCGCCTCTGAACAATCCGGCACACTCGACTACCTTCTTATCGGCTAGAACCGAATCGGCGTGTATTTTGACCTTAATCAAATCGACCATACCCTTGGCGAAGGAGTCAATCTCGACCGCTCCGGGGAACTTAATCAGACGCGCCAGCTCCCGCGCGCATGTCTGCTCCGGATTGATAGCGAGCGTAAGCTTGAGCTCGTCCTTGATTCGCGGCAAATCCTTCGTGTACTGGGGATTTCTCACGCGGGCGATTGTTCTGGGAGCTCCGGCATTCTTGCCCATGAGACAGGCGTAGAGATTGAGCTCATCGAAAGCCGTAACGGCGATGAGCAAATCGCACTCGTTGGCGCCGGCGTCGATGAGAGTTTCAAAAGCGGCGCCGTTGCCGTGAACCGCCATGACGTGCTGCTTTCCGGCAACAGTCTGGAGAGCCTCGGTGTCGATATCAATAATAGTGATATTATGGTTTTCCTTGCTGAGCTGAGTGGCGATTGTTCTGCCAACTCTGCCGCAGCCAACGATAATAATCTGCATAGAATTACCCTCTTAATATACAATTAAACTAATTTTACTACATTGTAAGGATAAAATCAATACTTTTGTCACTAAGATTTCACGCTCGGTAAATCTGAATTACAAAAGGCGGTTTTGTCAACATCAAATGTTTCCGAAACAAAACCGAAGCCCACGGTTTTTGCCGTGGGCTTAAAAGCTATCTAGAACATTGGTCTGTCTCCATATTAAAATCAAAAGTTTGAATTCTTACGAGCTTAAACTTCTCATGGGACTATCCCCTATCTATAAAAATCTTAAATTCAAATATATAATTAAATGTACATCGGACCAGTCTCCGTAAAACTAATTCAAATTTTTATAAACTACAAGGATGGTGTTCTCTGATTCTGCCCTCGAGGGGCTCCATCAGTTAGGTGGGAGACTCCTCTTGAGGTCTTTAATCATATTCCTGAATGGTCTATGTAACATGTTGTTCAACCTCCTGTTCTCTTTTGTTGTACATATTATATAACGGTTTTCCGCAAATGTCAATACTTTTTATTAAAAAACTTTAAGTTTTTTTGAATTTTTTTCGTTTTTTACCGTTTCTATGTGAATAATGTGCTACATTTATTGTCACACTTTTGTCAATCCGGGCAAAAACTTCAAAATGTCGTATTGTAAACCAATATGATTTTTAGGGTTGACAATTTATTTTTGCTGATGTATAATGACTTTCGATGTGATTTAGCGTCAAAAATTTTTTATAAGGTTTGATTTTATGAAGAAAAAATTTCTCACTGCTCAGCGAATGACGTTTATCGCGGTTTTTGCGGCGTTGATTTGCGTTTGCTCCTGGATTGCGATTCCGAATCCGCTCGCGGCAGGAGTTCCGTTCACGCTCCAGACCTTCGCGATTATCCTTGCCGGGCTTATGCTCACTCCGGCGGAAGCAGGGCTCGTCAGTCTGGTGTATATTCTGCTCGGCGTTGTCGGACTTCCGATATTCTCCGGCTTTCGAACACTCTACACTAACCTCTTCTCACCTACCGGCGGATATATCATCGGATTTTTCATCGCTCCGTTTCTGATTTCGCTTTGCTTATCGTTCTTTAAAAGAATTATAAGCAATTCCTCGACAAACTCGGCAAAGCAGAAGGTCATTCTCTTTGTGACAAGAATCGTAATAGCGATTGTGCTCGGAATTCTGATTATTGATATTCCCGGAGTAATCGTCCTGAAAATCGTCACCGGAATGGATTTCGGCGCAGCGATTATTGCAGGAGCGGTGTCGTTCCTGCCAACCGATATATTCAAGTGCGTTCTCGCGGCAATCATCGCCGGAGCGCTTGATATACCACTCAGCAAGCTCAGAGCCTGCTGAACTGTAAGTCATACAGGAAAGGAAAACCACCCGTCGGTAAGGCGGGTGGTTTTTCGCTATCTGTAATTATTTCTTGCTGAGTTTCTTTGCGATTAACGCTGCTGTGCCTGCAACCGCGGCAGCCACACCGGCTCCGATCATGAGCTTTTTTCTTGTGTTGGCTCTGCGCTCGAGCTCTTCCTCGTTGAGCTCGTCGATGATATCGAGCTCATCAATCTCAACATCGTCAGCCTCATCGTCGGATTCGTCAAGGACGAGCTCCTCTTCCTCATCGGGCTCGGCAGCCGCTTCCGCAGTCTCCGCCTTTTCCTCAGCCTGCTTTGCAATTGTCTCGGCAAGCTCTGTTACGGCTTCGACCGCCTTCTCGGCTTTTGCCTGAACCTCCGGGGTTGTTTCCTCGGCGACAGTCTTTACTTCCTTTTCAACATTTGTTTCCGGCATAACGTTCACCAGTCCTTTTTCAAATTTGTTAGCTTGATTATAACATATATTCCGGATAATGTGTACTGATATTTTCATTATTTCTTTAGGCAATTTTCAACTTTTGCCTAAAATTGTAATTTTTACTACACTGTCTGCCGGGATTTTTTCACCGCCGGAAAACACAAATTCCCTGAGCGTACCGTCAAAGCGGCGCAATCTGCCCCTTATCTTCACATACGCTCCGCCCGGCTTGCGGCTGTCGGGCACAAAATATTCGAGCTCAACCTCGGGCTTCTCCGCGATGTTCCCGCAAAGCTCCTTTATTGTCTCATTGAGCACAAACGCCTGCTCGTCGCTGAGCGCGGCGCGGTTATCGGTCAGCCGCGCCGTCTCGGCAATCGCGTCCTCATAGCCGCTAAGCGCCTTAAAAGCTCCGAATTGGGCGGCGCGGTCGTGCATTGTCATTCCCGAATGCCTCGCCGAACGGTGATGAGGCAGGTTGATAATATCGTCATATTCATCCTTCACGCTCTGTGACCTCCAATCTGTCCGTTGCGCTCGATTGAGGTTGCGCTGTCGAACAGGTTCATTCCCTTCACGACGGCGTTCTTGCCGTAGCGCCTTTGCAGCGAAAGCACCGCGCGCTGTATACTCTTCTCCTTCTCAAGCTCCGGCTCTCTCTCGAGCGAAAAATCCGAATCGGGCAGCAGGCTCAGCTGCACTCCCCTGCTTTCGCTCTCGTTTATCGTATGGTTGGCAACAATAATCACCCTGCGCGCAAGAAGGCTTTTGTCGATTATCCTGTCAAAAAGCCTCAGAGCAGCTTCGACAATCAGCCTTGACGACGATGTAAAGGCGCCGATGTTCTCGGTTCCGTGGGCGTGCTTCGGCACAAGCCTGCCGTAATAATCGGCAGTAATCTCGCCGCGGTAGGCGGAAACCTGCTCCCGGGTTTTGAGGTTTTGGATATCATAACCGACGGTCAGTACAATCTGATCAGTCACAAGCCCCTTTTCAACCAAGTCGAGAGCGAGCAGCTCGCTCATCTCGCGTACAATCAGCCGCGTCTCGTCGCACTCATAAGGTCTTGAGAGAACCTGTCCGGAGCTGAGCGACTTTGTCTCCGGAACATACGCCTTGACCTCGGAAAGCGGACACGGCTCCCATCCCCACGCATGGTCAATGAGCAGCTCGGCGTTTCTGCCGAACAAGCCGTACAAAAGCTCCTCGTTGACTACGGAGCATCGCGCTACATCGCCGAGAGTGAACATTCCGTAGCGCTCGAGCTTTGTCGCATAGCCGCGCCCGATTCGCCATATATCGGTTATCGGACGGTGTGCCCAGAGCTTATGGCGGAAGCTCTCCTCGTCGAGCTCGGCAATTCTCACGCCGTCGCGGTCGGCTTTGATGTGCTTTGCGACGACATCCATAGCAACCTTGCACAAAAAAAGATTCGTCCCCACCCCTGCCGTCGCGGTAATTCCCGTCTCCCTGAGAACCTCGCGGACAAGCTTCTCCGCAAGCTGTGCTGCGCTGAGCCGGTATGTGTTGAGATACGGCGCGGCGTCGATGAACACCTCGTCAATCGAATACACATATATATCCTCGGGAGCGATATACCGCAGATATATGTCATAAATCTGCGTGCTGACCTTAATGTACTGAGCCATTCTCGGCTTGGCAACAATATATTCAAGCTCCGCCTCGGGGTGAGATTTCAAAAACTTATCCGACGCCGAACGCGTCAGAAAGCTTCGACCGGGCGCGAACGCAAGCCTTCGGGCGTTAATCTCGCCGACCTTCTGAACTACCTCGAACAGCCTTGCCCTGCCGGGGATTCCATACGCCTTGAGCGAGGGAGAAACAGCAAGGCAGATGGTTTTTTCCGTTCTGCTCTTATCCGCCACGACAAGATTGGCGTCAAGCGGATCGAGTCCGCGTTCCACACACTCCACCGACGCGTAGAACGACTTCAAATCTATAGCGATATACTGCTGTTTCATCTCAACTCACCTCAAAATCGAACGTTTATTCGTTTTACAAGACCATTGTAGCACAAATCGAACAAAAGTTCAAGTGTTTTTTATCTCTACCCTTTTGGCTTGCGTGCTCCTATCAAAGGTTTGGTTTGGGCTGTGTGTTGCTGTCCTAACATACGTCTGTTAAGTTGTAAGTTGTAAGCAGGAAGTTGTAAGTTATGGTCGAGTAGATAGGTCGTATAGAAAAACAACGTCGTATAGCCGAAAATATTTATATGCTTGCTGCGCAAGCAGCATATTTATTCTGTCGGGCACAAAACGTAAGTATCGCGCAATCTGTCTGCACGACCACAACTTATCACTTACAACTTACCGCTTACAACTTGTTTGCCACGTTAATTGCTCATTGCTCATTGCTAATTGCTAATTGTCCCATTGTGCTATCTGACCAAAATTTTAGTCCTTTATTTGGCTAAAGCGTAGAAATTGGAAGTAAAAGGTCAAAAAATGTTGTGCAGTGTCTTATCTTATGTTAGAATGGAGTGTATTTGATTGGAGTAATGTATATGTTAAAGCAGCTCAAGGGCAGTATAATCCTGCTCATAACCGCGATCGTGTGGGGTTCCTCATTCGTCGCGCAGAGTGAGGGTATGAAGCTCATTGAGCCTTTTACCTACAATTCCATACGCACGCTTATCGGCGGCATTGTGCTTGTGCCGGTGATTTTTTGTTTCAGAAAGTTCCCGGGCAAATCAGGCAAAAAGCCACTTGATTGGCGCGTCTCAATCCTCGGCGGAATATGCTGCGGAGTTGTGCTGAGTGTGGCGAGCTCGTTCCAGCAGTTCGGAATCGTCACCACCACCGCCGGCAAGAGCGGATTCATCACCGCGATGTACGTCATATTCGTGCCGGTGCTCGCGCTCTTCCTCGGAAAGCGCCAGCGCCCGATAATCTGGCTTTGTGTGTTTATGGCGATTGCGGGATTCTACTTTCTCAGCTTTGACAACGACTTTTCGATTGTAACCGGCGACTGGCTGACGCTGATTTGCGCGGTGTTCTTCGCGGTTCACATTCTGTTTATAGACCATTTCCTCGAAAAAGGCGCGGACGGCACGGTTATGGCGTGCACTCAGTTCTTTACGGCAGGACTTATCATGCTCGTGCTGATGTTCATATTTGAAAAGCCTGACATAAGCGCCATATTCGAGGCAAAATACACAATCCTCTACGCCGGAGTGCTCTCGTGCGGAGTAGGATATACGCTCCAGATTATCGGTCAGCGCTACACCGCGCCGACCGTCGCGACGCTCATAATGAGCCTTGAATCTGTATTCTCGGTGCTTTCCGGTTGGATTGTGCTCGGCGAAAGTCTCGAGCTCAGGGAAGCGCTCGGATGTTGTCTTGTATTTGCTGCCGTGATTCTCGCTCAGGTGAGATTCCCGGCTAAAAATAAAAAAATTCAGATTGAATCTGAATCCAATGGAGGGAAAATTTAATGACAAAAGCAAAGAAGATTGTGCTTGTCTTCGCGACTGTCATCATTGTCGGCCTGCTTATTTATGTAGGCGCTTCGGGCGGCTCGCTCGGAGAGGTCAAGTGTATGGACTGTCACGGAACAGGCATTGTAGCCGAGGCTGACTGCCCGAGCTGCGCAGGTGAAGGTACAACCGGATGTATCGCCTGTCACGGCGTCGGCAAGGTTGACGGCAAGGAGTGCGCAGCCTGCAAGGGCGAAGGCAGCGTTGAATGCGCCGAGTGCGCCGGCGAAGGCACTATCACCGACGGCGTCTGCAACACCTGCGGCGGCACAGGCAACGTGAGAGGAACCGCATGGGCTCTCCTGCCTCCGATTATCGCGATTGCTCTCGCGCTCATCACAAAGGAAGTTTACTCCTCGCTGTTCATCGGTATCGTTGTCGGCGGTCTTATGTACGCCAACTTCGACTTCCTGCCTGCAATGGACGCAATCACGGGTGACGGACTTATTAAAGCTGTCACCGACAACGCCGGAATATTCATCTTCCTCGTTGAGCTCGGCATCATCGTAGCTCTGGTCAACAAGGCAGGCGGCTCGGCGGCGTTCGGAAAATGGGCGGCAACGCACATCAAGTCGCGCACGGGCGCTATGCTCGCGACATTCGCGCTGGGCGTGCTCATCTTCATCGACGACTATTTCAACTGCCTCACCGTAGGCTCGGTAATGCGTCCCGTAACAGACGGACACAAGATTTCGCGCTCAAAGCTCGCTTATCTTATCGACGCTACTGCTGCTCCGGTATGTATGATTGCTCCGATTTCATCGTGGGCTGCGGCGGTTGCTTCTTACGCAGAGGACGGACAGGGACTCAACCTCTTCATCATGGCTATCCCGTTCAACTTCTACTCACTGCTCACATTCGTATTCATCATCGCAATCTGTGTAATGGGCTTTGACTACGGCTCAATGGCAATGCATGAGTACAACGCAATATACAAGGACGACCTTTACACAACCGGCGAGAGAGTTGAGGCTCAGGACGAAGCTCCCAACCCCAACGGCAGAGTTATGGATTTGGTTCTCCCGATTCTCGTACTCATCGGCGTTTCGGTATTTGCACTCGTATACAACGGCGGAATCCTCTCGGGCTCCGACTTTGTAACAGCATTTGCCGACACAGACGCGACCGTAGGTCTCCCCTGGGGCGGACTTATCGCGCTTGTATTCACAATCGTATTCCTCAACTTCCGCAAGGTTATCAACTTCAAGGAGAGCATGGATTCTATCCCGAAGGGCTTCTTCGCGATGGTTCCCCCGATTCTCATTCTCACCTTCGCAACCGCGCTCAAGAACATGACATCCGCTATGGGCGCCAAGTATTTTGTTGCAGACATGATGAACGGCGCTGCTGCCGGTCTCCAGAACTTCCTGCCTGCAATCATCTTCCTTGTAGCTTGCGTTCTCGCATTTGCGACAGGTACATCATGGGGTACATTCGGTATTCTCATTCCGATTGTCACATATCTCTTTGTTAACGACCCGAGCTCACCGCTCATGATTATCGGTATCTCCGCTTGTCTCGCAGGCGCTGTATGCGGCGACCACTGCTCACCGATTTCCGATACAACAATCATGTCCTCGGCAGGCGCTCAGTGTAACCACATCAACCACGTATCAACCCAGCTGCCATACGCGCTGACGGTTGCCGGCGTATCCTTCATCTCATTCATCATTGCCGGCTTCGTACAGATTTGGTACATTGCTCTCCCGATTGCTGTTGTTCTTATGATAGGTACTCTCGTAATCATCAAATACATCACAAAGAACACTCAGAACGCAGAGAAAAAAGCTTAATCAAATGTTCAAAAGGCTGTCCGCGAGGACAGCCTTTTTCTATGCCTGAAATCATTATTTAATATCTGCTGAACAATTCAAAAACATAGAAATCATCCGACATTGTTACAGTTTTTGAATTGTTCAAGTGCAAGGGTTTTGAACGTTTACGAGCAAAATCCTTGCGCCACGCAAAGAAACGCTTTCTTTGCGTGAGCAGATTTCAAAGCTCTGCTTTTAACAAGCGGAGATAAGCCGTTAGGCTTATTCCGTTATATAGGAGTTTTACTCCTATATAACGACTATCTGTATACGTCGCGTTAGAGACGGAGACAGATACCGCCGTTATAAAGGTTTACTGAATCAAAATCGCAGATTTTGAACCAAACACAATTCTCATTGTGTTTGGTAAAACGACGACGGCGTGTCGGCGTTTGTTCAGTATACATTATTTAACCTTAACCTTGAGCTTGAGCGCTAAACCGTTGACCTTGATTTTCAGAGTGGTTCCGGCGGTTCGCTTCAAGCCTTTTATTTTTATAACGCTTTCTTTTGCGGAGGAAGTCACCTTCGCGTACTTTGTATTTTCGTACACATTCCTGACAGCGGACGCCTTGCCGACAATCCTGACCTTCACGGTTTTGCCCTTTTTCACTGCAACCGACTTGACCGTTTTGCCGTTCTTGGTGAGCTTTGGATCGGACTTTACCGTAACATTGCAGGTAGCTTTCGCGCCGTTTGCGTAGGTGTAGGTGATTTTCGCGGTGCCCTTTCTGAGCGCCGTTACATAATATCCGTTTGTAATCCTCGCAACCTTAGTATCTGAGCTCACCGTCTTGATGATTTTGTCGCGCGGATTAAAGTATCCGCTCTCCTCTCCCGGCTTCAAGCTGAGCTTGTTCACGCTCATATTCCTGAGCTTTGAGGCTATTTCGTCCAGAACAGCGGAGCCGATAAGCTTTGACTCATAAGCGTTCTTCACGTTTGTAATTGTGTCGGGAGCGATGTAAATATACTCGTCGTCCGCGCCCGAGCCTTCGGTGAGAAGGTACTTGCCGATAGGAGTGTACCTCATCATGCAATCTCTAGTGCTCTCTTTCAAATCATAATTAAACAGAATCATTCCGTTTTTGAGCGGCTCATACTTAGTAATCACAATATCCGAGTACTTCTCTATCGTTTTATAGTTCTTCATCAATGCCGTTTTAAGCTCTGAATACTCATCCCGGGTATCAATAACGGTAACCCGTTCCGCTTTTTCCATGACGTCAACGAACGCCTTGACGTTGCTCTCGTTGATAATGCCGTTATCAAGCGCTTGCTCCGCGGTGATAAACTTTCCGTCCTTATAGAGTACAATTCCGAGCGAGCCGCTGCCGCCGTTATAGCGAACCTCGTAGCCGAAATAATTAACGCGTCCGCGCTCGGTAAAATAATCCTTCTCGCTGTAGAGCGTATAGTCCCCAACCGTTCCGAGCTTCCTGAAGGTCGCAGCCGGAGACAGACAGATTCGGTTCATACCTTCAAGATATTTCAGATAATCAACCTCGACCTCAGACAGCTCATATATTCTCCAGTTATCGCCCGAGGTTCCGGTTATACCGACGAGCTCATCAGCGTCATCATCGGTTATTATTCCGGCTTTGTACGCTCCCTGAAGGGTATAATAAAGATTATCGTCGCTGCCGTCCCTGAAAACAAAGATTCCGATGTCATCCATCTCATAAGGTCCGCCGGAGGTGTAGAGATACTTCCCGATTCTCTGACCGAACTCTGTCATACCATGCAGATTACGCCGGCACATGCACACCGTACAGTCGCGGATTTTGCCGAAGGCAGTAAGCCAATACATATCATTCATACGGCTTGAGTTAATCAAAGAAATATACTTCTCCGCCTGTTCGCCGAAATGATTTTCAACGGTAAAATGGAACTTTACGTTGCCGAGCTCAGCCTTTCGAACCGCCTTTACGGCTCTCAATATGTCAAAAAACTGATAATCCCTGCTCTCCTCATAGACCGGGGTAACGCCGTCGAGAGTAATTTTGAAGAGCCCGAGCGCGTTCGGGGCGAGGCGGCTGTCCATATGAAAGTCAAAGTCCTTGATACTGAAATCGAGGTCTGCGTCCGGCGACGAAATATCGCGATTATACGCATAGCAGAAATTGTCGCTGAGAAGTATGACGTCGGTCATATCATATCCGCTTGCTTTGAAAATTTTGAGTATATCCCCGCCGCTGAGCTTCACTGTTTTGGGGATAACCTCGGCGAGCTCCTCTGCGGAAATCCAGCCGTAATAAACAGCTGTTGAAATCGGGACAATACGACTTCCTGGATACTCCTCTCTGTAAACAAACAGACCGCTGTTATAGCCCTTCATCAAATAATCCGAGGTGAAAACATAGCCGTCAACAAGCTCTCTGTAATTGCCCTTGTCGTTTGTTTTGACGCCGAAAACAGCAATTGTTCTCTGGAAAAACTCAGCCGTGTCCTTAAACTCGTCATAAACGGTGATGTAATCCGCGATATTATCCTCGGTGTACTTGACGTTAGTGTTATGAACATATGCGTTAGCGCTCTTTATAAACTTGTCGGAACAAAGAACTGAGCCGGTATCTTTAATACTGAGCTTAGTCTCATTCTGTAGAATTTTTACAAATCCGCCGATATTATCCTCGTTAACAGCGCCGTCGTTCCACGCCTGTTCAAAGGCGGTAACAGCGTTGTCCTTATACAGATAGATTCCGAGCGGAGCTGTCTTATCGTCATAAACGCTTTTTATTTCATAATTTCCGTAGCTCTCGACAGCTTCGCCGACGCGCTTGCCGGAACTCAAAACTTTATAGCCGTCGTATTCTCCGATTTCCGACACAGCATAAGGAAAGCCCGTATGACCGGGATATCTTCCGTACTCAATCTGCTCATACTTTGCCACGCAGCGCACAAACGCCTGCTCAACCTCGCTGAGCTTTCTCGCTTCCCAGCGTGTTCCGGACATTCCGGTTATCTCCATAACGCTGTCCATATCCTCGTCGTCAATCACGCCGTCGGTGTAAGCCTTCTCCAGAGTGAAGGGCTTATTATCCTGTACAATGTAAATTCCGAGGTCATATCCGACCTGCTGCTCACGCGAATCAAAAAGATAGTTTCCGATGAATATGTTAAATACTGTCATCTCTGTAGACGTATCGGTGAATTTAAGCACCGACATACCGTCCGTCTCTCCGTACTTTTCGAGCGTTGCCGTAGAGAGGTTATAACCGCTGCTTTTGAGGACAGCGACAGCTTTCTCTGCGTTTCCGTCAAAACCCTCGTCTGCGGCAAAAGCTGTAGCTGTTGTTGAACAGAGCATCAACGCCGCCAGAATAATCGCTAATAGTTTTTTCATTTCAGCTCACTCCTTTTCATTCTTATATCACTCTTACTCTGAGCTTCAGCAGATAGCCGTTCACTCTGAGCCTGAGCACTGTCAGTCCGCGCCTCTTGCCTACTACGCGGAACTTGGTTGAGGTTCGCTTGGCGCTGATTCGCGCGTACCTGTTCTTGGCGTAGGTGTTGCGGAAGGTCTTTGCCTTGCCGGTGATGCGGACGGTTCTGAATTTTCCCTTTCTCACCCTGAGCGCTTTCTTTGAAAGCTTGGGATTTGTGACGACCTTGACGACGCATTTGAGAGTTGTACGCCCCGACTTTGCCGTGATTATCGAATATCCCTTGCACAATGCCGCCACCTTGCCGGATGATGTTACCTTAACCTTTTTCGTATTGCCGGACGTGAATTTGAAGCTGCTTTTTGAATTCTTCACCTTGAGGGTAAATACTTTTCCGGCTTTCACGGTTGCGGTTGAAATATTGAGCTTAATAACCTTCTTGCTGTCGGAAGATTCAGTTATATCCACTTCCGTTTTTGTGTTTGCCGGGGGCTTTTGCGTCGGAGCCGCTGTGGGTGCTTCCGTGTGGGGTTGTACGGGCTTCGTTGCCGGCGCATGAGTCGGCGCTTCGGTAGGCTCGGTCATCGGCGATAACGTGGGCGCGACTGTTATAGGTTCAGTCGGCGCGGCAGTGGGCTTTGTCGCAATTGTGTAATCCGGCTGAGACGGGTCCATCGGCGGTCTGGTTGACGGCTCGGTTTCAACAATCGGCGCGGTGGAAATCGGATCGGTCTCAGGCTCCGTAGCTCCGGGCTGTTCTGTTTTTGTGACAGTCCACGAGCCGAACACTTCCTCTCCGGCGGCTTGCTTTTCACTGATGAAGCCATACAGAGCGTCCATCTCGCTGTCGCCGATTATTACGCCGTAAGCGTCTTGAAGGCGTGTGCTCTCTCCGTCCTTAATAACCAGAACCGGAACGCTCTCATAAAACATTGTGAAACAGTAATTTCCAATCAGCTGAGTTACCTCAAGCTCCGACTTCACGGCATTTTCGTCGAGCACAAAAGCAAGTCCTTCCGTTTCTCCAATCGTCCCGGGCGATGTAACGGGTTCCTCAACCTCTGCCGCGAGAGCAGCAGTCGGCAGACACAACATAATACATATTATAAATGCAACTAATTTTCTCATAGCCTTCACCTCAATTCACCGACGCGGCGGTTTTAAGCAGCTCGCTCTCGGGCTCAAAGCCTACGAGCTCGAGCACATAACCGTTCTTTTCCCAGACGAGCATCGTCATATCGTCATCGGCGCGGACAATATACTCTGTTCCCTCATACGCCTTTGTTTCAGCATTCGAAAACTCGCTGTCCGAGGCGGAGCTGTAGCTGTCCTTTGTGAACTGCTCAATTGTGATGTAGCTTTCACCCTTTGTATAGAACAGTCTGCGGCTTGTATCGTCAGCGCTTTCGTCGCTGAGCACATAGCCGTCGGGCACAAAGCCGGGATTCATGGCTCTTTCAATCGTCTTGGGGCATGTTGTCGGTTCTGTCGCGTCGCCGTACTCCATGACGTTCACATTGCTGCCGCGAGTGATGAAAAAGTTGAGAATAGTCTCGCGGATCGCGCCGACGCTCATCATCGAGCCCAGCAGCACGGCAATCGCCGCGGCAACGGCTATCACCTTACGCGTGCGTGTGTAGGTTGCGCGCCTGAAAATATTATCGCGCGATTTAATCAGCGCGGTCATTTTTTTGTCAAATTTATCGGACGGCTCAAACGCGTTATCCTCGGAGAAGTCTCCGAGCCACTGCTCCTCATAGAGAGCCAGAGCCTGCGTGAGCATAGCGTTGTCAATCGCTCTATCCATCCATCTTACCTCCCATCATAGTCCGGAGCTGTTCGCGGGCGCGCTGGAGACGTTTCCGAACGGCTGAGCCGCTGATTCCAAGCGCGGACGCAACTTCGTTATCGCTGAGATTGTGAAGCGTTTTGAGGAGCATAACCTGTCTCAGCCGCTCGGGCAGCCGGGCAATCAGCGAAGCGAGATACTCGGCAGTCATCTCGCCTTCAACCCTGTCGGCAATATCATCCGCTTGCGGCAGCTCGTCGCTGAGCTCGACAACCTGCATTTTGCTGCGCTTACGATACATTGTCTTGGCGACGTTTTCCGTGACAATCATCACGAAGCCCTTTGTTCTCGGGCTGTCAACCTCACCGACCTTATCGAGATTTTTGAGTATGCGGATAAAAGCCTCGTGCACGGCGTCCTCCGAAAGGCTCGTGTCGCCGAGGATTTCATAAGCGGCGCTGAGCATGAGCCGCTTGTACCGGTTATATATTTTCTCGAATTTTTGACCGTCGGATTCATCCGCGGTCAACGTCAGGTAAAACGCAAGCATGATGTTTCCTCATCGTTTCAACGTTCTCTGTATACTATAACTCCGCTCCCGATAGTTTTGTGACTTTTTATTTTCTACCCTGTTACGTGACTTCTCCTATCAAGGGTTGTGTTTGAGCTGTGACGTCTGCTCCTATCAAACGTCCTTTAAGTTGAAAGTTGAAAGTTGAAAGTTGAAAGTTATGGTCGAGTAGATAGGTCGAATAGGGAAACAACGTCGTATAGCCGACCGTATCAATATGCTGCTTGCGCAGCAAGCATAAAAATTCTGTCGGGCACAAAACGTAAGTATTACGCAATCTGTCTGCACGACCTCTAATTACGCATTACGCATTACGAATTACGCATTTAAAAAAGCACTTCTTGAAAAAACGTAGTCCCTCATCCGTCAGCCTACGGCTGCCAATCTCTACCCTGTTGCGTAAGTTCTGCGCGACTCAAGCCTCAAACCAGAATGTAATCCTTCCGTCGGCGCAATCTGCTCCGAAACGGAAACGGTGCAGCTCAAGTATCCTCTTTGTAATCGCCAGACCGAGCCCGTTGCCCTCGCTTTCGCGCGAGGAATCGAGCTTGACATACGGTTTCCAGACTTCCTCAAGCTCATTTCGCGGAATATCCCTTTCCACACTGTTTGACACGGAGAAACGTCCGTTTTCAATCCTGACTTCCGCCTTGCCGTCCGCTGAATATTTGAGCGCGTTGTCGGCAAAATTGTCAATTACGGTTGTGATGAGATTTTTGTCAGCCTTTATTTCGCAGTCGCCGTCACTTTTCAGGCTGATTTTGTCGTCAGGATAATCGCCGAGGAGCTCACGTGCAAGCTCGCTGAGAGAAAATCTCTCCATACTCAGCTCAAAGTCCATATCCTCCGTGCGCGAAAAATCGAGCATACTATGCACAAGCCCGTTCATGCGCCTTGTCTGTTCCGTGATAACATTGAGATAATGGTCGTGCTTCTCGGGACTTATGCCCTCGCGGATATTCTCCGCATAGCCGCTGATGATGAACATCGGCGTTTTCAGGTCGTGAGCCATCGCTCTCGTCATATCGCGGCGAATGAGCTCCTGCTCAATCTCGGTGCGAACTGCCTTCCAGCTGAGATAGGCGATAAAAAATCCGAAAACCAAAAAGAATCCGCATATCGCCGCAAGCCCGAGATACAAACTCTGACCGCAGATTTCGAGCAGGTCATAACGTCTCGCGTAGCGGATTGAATAGGTTATCTTCATCGTTTGGGAAACGGCGACCTTCTTTTCGCCGTAGAAAAACGAGGTATATACAAGCGGAAACTCGCGTTCCTCAAAATCCGAATTAAGCTCATGAGTTTCGCCGAGCTTGTCAATTAGCTGCGCTCCGGTATTGTTGCCTAACACAAACTCGGAATCAATCGGAATGCGGAACGCGTCGCCGCTGCGATAGAGCGTCTTGTCCTCAAAGCCGTTAGTGTTGACATAGAGCGAATACGACTTGACAACCTCATCCTCGGAAAAGCTCCTTGACCGTCCGTTTGTAACCACAATCACCACGCTTTTGGGATAAACAGTCTTGGTATCATCGTCAACATAATAGGCGCGACAAAGCAGCTCATACCTGAGCTTTCCCCGGAGCTTGCTTGCTGACGGAGCCTTTCTGAGATATGAGCATATTTCCTTGTATTTATCCGACTTCAGCGCCTTTGAGATAAGCTTGGACTTAATGAACGGATTCTGGCTGAGCTGGGTATTCGTTTCCTTTTTCTCGACAAACGACACAAGAAAATCGTCGTACAAAAGCTCATAGCTGCCCTTAAATCCGTTGCGGTTCTCCCAATACATATCGAGAGTGATTTTGTTTTCACGCGCGGCAAAAACGTCTCCGGTGCTGTCGTCGGTAACTCTGATTTCGGTATTTTCGGAAGCAGGCTGTATGAGGCTTTTTGCGGCGGCGCGGTCGTTTCTGCCTATGTCATATTTGAGGAACTTTATGTCGCGCCTGCATTCGCTGACAACAGTCTCGTGAGCGTGACTGAGCGTGACGAAGCTGTACGCCGACGCGACGAGGACAAGCGCCGCAAGGATAATCGCAGACATTTTCAAATAATGAACGCGCCGTTTGCGCCCAAGCTTATTTTTCATTTCTGTCCTCGATTCTGTAGCCGCGCTTGACAACTGTTTTCAGCACTCCGGCGGAAGAACCGAGCGCCTTTCTCAAATTCTTAATGTGCGTATCGAGCACGCGGCTGTCAACGTCGGAATCATAACCCCACACGTCGCTTATCAGCCTGTCGCGTGAGATAACCCTGTTTTTATTCTCCAAAAGAATTTTAAGTATTGTATACTCCTTTGCGGTGAGCCTGACCTCTTCGCCTTGACAGAGAACAATTCCGTTCTCGGGATTCAGGCTGATTGCACCGGCAGTTAGGTTGTTGCTGCGGACAAGCCCCTTTGAGCGCTTTATGGTGGCGACAACCTTCTCATAAAACACCGGAAGCGAAAAAGGCTTGACGATGTAATCGTCACATCCGAGCGCGTAGCCGCGGAGAATATCCTCCTGAGCGGTGCGCGCGGTGATGAAAATAACCGGGGTGTCGCTGTAGCGGCGAACCTCGCGGCAGATTTCAAAGCCGTCAACCTCGGGCAGCATAACGTCAAGCAAGAGCAAATCGTATCTGTTTTCATACGCCTTCTCAATTCCTACCTCTCCGTTATATGCGCAGTCGATGACGAGCTCGAGCTTGCTCTTTGCCGCGAAATAGTCGCAAATCATCTCACATATATTACGGTCGTCCTCGACCAGAAGAATGTTGTACATAAAAAACCCTCCGTTTTTTATATTTACCCAATGTAATACTATCACAACGCTCTGTATTTTTTGTGAAGAAATAGAAATAACACGGAAAACCCGCCCCTATTTTTCAAAAATCACTAAACGAACGCGTTTTTGGCAGCCTCAAACCGTCAGTACGCTTATTGACTATCCGCCCTGTATGTGTTAAGATATTAAAGTACTAAAGTAATTTCACGGAGTGACAAAAATGAGAATTGTAATAAAGGTAGGAACCTCCACTCTCGCTCACCCCACCGGACTTCTGAACATCAAGAGAGTTGAGCAGATGTGCAAGGTTATCTCCGACCTCAAAAACGCCGGAAACGAGATTGTGCTCGTATCCTCGGGCGCTATCGGAATGGGGCTCGGCAAGCTTGCAATCACCGAGCGTCCCGACGACATTCCGACCAAGCAGGCAGCGGCGGCAATCGGTCAGTGCGAGCTGATGTATACATATGACAAACTGTTCTCGGAATACAACCACACCGTGGCTCAGATTCTGATGACCGGAGCCTACGTCGCGATCGAGGACTACGGCAAGAACCTCAACAACACGCTGTTCAGGCTGCTGGAGCTCGGCGTTATCCCGATTATAAACGAGAACGACACCGTAACCACCGACGAAATCGTTATCGGCGACAACGACACTCTCGGCGCGATAATCGCCGGAACAGTCAAGGCTGACCTGCTCATAATCCTCTCGGACATTGACGGGCTCTACACCGGCGACCCGAACAAGGACAAGAACGCGACGCAGATTGATGTCGTTGAGGAAATCACCGAGGAGATTGAAGCGCTTGCTCAGGGCAAGGGCTCACGACTCGGCACCGGCGGAATGATTACCAAAATCAACGCCGCGAAAATAGCAACAGAAAAAGGGATTGACACAATTGTTGCCAACGGCAAAAATCCCGAGATACTTTATGATATTTTAAACGGCGAGGGAATTTTCACTCGCTTTGTGGGGAGAAAAAATGACAACACTTGAACTTTTGAAAAAAGCAAAAAGCGCAAAGGCTGAGCTCAGCCTTGTAAGCGTAGAAAAAATCAACGACGGACTGCTCGCAATGGCGGACAGTCTCGTAGCGGCAACAGAAAAGATTCTTGAAGCAAACTCAAAGGACATCGAAAAAGCACGCGGAACCGTCAGCGACGTTATGATTGACCGTCTCTCGCTCTCAAAGGAGAGAATCGAGGGTATGGCTCAGGGAATCAGAGAGGTTGCAGCTCTGCCCTCCCCCGTCGGCAAGGTTCTTATGACAACCGAGCGCAGCGACGGACTTCTCATCGAGAAAACCGCTGTAGCCCTCGGCGTGGTAGCGATCATTTATGAAAGCCGCCCGAACGTAACCTCCGACGCAGCCGCGCTCGCGCTCAAGAGCGGAAACGTCTGCGTACTCCGCGGCGGCAAGGAAGCTCACGCAAGCGCCGCGGCGATTGTCGAAGCTCTTCAGGACGGACTTGAAAATGTCGGTCTCAGCCGCGACCTCGTGCTGCTTGTTGAAGACACAACACGCGCGAGCGCAACCGAGCTTATGACAGCCGACGGATATGTTGATTTGCTCATTCCGAGGGGCGGAAAGGGACTGATTAACGCGTGCGTCAAAAACGCTACTGTTCCCTGCATTCAGACCGGCACGGGGATCTGCCACATCTATGTCGACGGCAGCGCTGACCTTGACATGGCTGTCAATATTATCGAAAACGCAAAGACAAGCCGTCCGTCGGTTTGCAACGCCGAAGAGGTTTGTGTAGTTGACAGCAAAATCGCCGACAAATTCCTGCCCATGCTCAAAGCAAGACTTGTTGACGAAAGAACCGAGAACCCTGTCGAGCTCAGACTTGACGAAAGAGCGGCAAAAATCATCGACGGCACACCTGCCGGAGCTGATGATTTTGACACCGAGTTCCTCGATTATATCCTTGCGGTAAAGGTTGTTGACGGAGTTGACGAGGCGATTGAGCACATCAACACTCACTCAACAGGTCACAGCGAGGCAATCATCACAAATGACGCCGACGCAGCCGACAAGTTCACACGCGGCATCGACAGCTCGTCCGTATATGTAAACGCGAGCACACGCTTCACCGACGGCGGCGAGTTCGGGCTCGGATGTGAGATGGGAATTTCAACCCAGAAGCTTCACGCAAGAGGTCCGATGGGACTTCAGGAGCTCACAACCTACAAGTACATCATCAGGGGCAACGGACACATCAGATAACGAACACGAAAGGTCATGATAAAATGTTTGGATTCATAGGAACAGGCAACATGGGCGGCGCCCTCGCCACAGCGGCGAGCAAGAGCACCAAGGACATTCTGCTTGCCGACCATTTTGCGGAGAAAGCCGCGGAGCTGGCACAAAAGCTCGGCGTGAAATCATCAGGCAACACTGAAATCGCAGGACAATGCGACTACATCTTCCTCGGCGTAAAGCCGCAGATGATGGCTGATATGCTCAGTTCAATCTCAGATACTCTCGAAAGCCGCGAGAAGAGCTTTGTGCTCGTAACCATGGCGGCAGGGCTGAAAATTGAAACAATCAGAAAGATGGCTGGCGGCGATTACAAGGTAATCCGCATCATGCCAAACACCCCGGCGCTCGTGTCCGAGGGCGAGATTCTCTACTGCAAGAGCGAGAACACAACCGACGCCGAGGTTGCGGAGTTTCTTGAAAATATGAAATTCGCCGGCGACCTCACCCCTATCTCCGAGGATTTGATGGACGCGGGCTGTTCGGTTTCCGGCTGCGGCCCGGCGTTTGCGTTTATGTTCATCAAGGCGCTCGCCGAGGGCGGCGAAGCCTGCGGAATCGACGCAGAGACATCGCTCAGACTTGCGGCGCAGACAGTTCTCGGCAGCGCAAAGCTGCTCATGCAAAGCGACAAGGACGCTGACACGCTGATTAAGAACGTCTGCTCCCCCGGCGGAAGCACAATCGAAGGCGTCAAGTCGCTCGAGGGCGACGATTTCTACGAGGTTGTCAAAAACGCCGTGAAGGCGTCATACAAGAGAAACATCGAACTCGGCAAGTCATAACGAAAATTTTCTGAATTATTTTTCAAAAATTTTTCTGAATTATTTTTCAAAAAGGTATTGATATTTCACAAAAATTGTGGTATTATAACGTGGTGTTAAAAAACCGGGTGTGGCGCAGTTTGGTAGCGCGCTTGAATGGGGTTCAAGAGGCCGCTGGTTCGACTCCAGTCACTCGGACCATCAAAAAACCGCATTGGAAAGCCATTTTTGGCTATCTGATGCGGTTTTCTTTTCGTATGTATAATTCGATTTTAGAATAATGGGTGAATAAATGGTGAATAGAAATTTTTCTTTATAATTTTAGTATAAAAAATCAACTCCAAAATCTATTTTTTATTATCCCTTTCAATCGCTTCTTTTACTGCACGATAAATGAACCCGTTCACTGATTCCCCCATCTTTTGTGCATGAGCCTTGATAACTTCTCGTTCACCTTTCGGCACTCTAAACCTAAAATGAAACTTGTTGACATCATCCCTTTGGACATCAACAAATTCTACCGAAAAATG
>CAMHHL010000028.1 GCA_946184925.1 uncultured Clostridia bacterium
ATTTTGTGAAAATTATTTTATTTATTTCTCTGTCCTCTTGACGGGATGCAGTTCAGAAACGAGCCGGTTTCTTTTTTTATGCGATTGACTGCACCGGCAAAAGGTGATATAATAATAGTGTTATGCAAAAATTAACAGAGAAAGGTTCTGACTTTATGTATATTACTTGTTTGGATATGGAAGGCGTACTCGTACCGGAAATCTGGATTGCTTTTGCCGAAGCGACAGGTATTCCCGAGCTGAAAAAGACAACCAGAGACGAGCCCGATTATGACAAGCTGATGAACTACAGACTTAACATTCTCAGGGAGCACGGTCTCGGGCTTAAGGAGATTCAGGACGTTATCGCAACAATCGACCCGATGCCGGGCGCTAAAGAGTTCCTCGACGAGCTCCGCTCAATCGGTCAGGTTATAATTCTCAGCGATACATTCACTCAGTTTGCGGCTCCGCTTATGAAAAAGCTCGGCTACCCCACCCTGTTCTGCAACGAGCTTGAGGTTGCGGAAAACGGCGAAATCACCGGTTTCAGAATGAGAATTGAGAAGTCGAAGCTCTCAACCGTCAAGGCTCTCCAGTCAATCGGTTATGAAACAATCGCAAGCGGCGACAGCTACAACGACCTCGATATGATTCTCGCGAGCAAAGCAGGCTTTCTCTTTAAGAGTACAGAGCAAATCAAGAAGGATTATCCGCAGCTTCCGGCGTTTGAAGAATATGACGAGCTTCTCAGTGCTATCAAGGCGGAAATCAGAAAATAAACAATCGAGTAGGATAGATTTTTCTGCCCTCTCAAGCCACCATACTTGTCATTCGGCATTTGACGGTTCAGTTTAATATCAAAGTATGCTGTTTATGATAGAAATTCAAAGGGAGCTGTCGTACTAAGACATCCCTAAAAGCCAGACCGGGCAACCCTTTGGCTGATTCCGAAAAGGATGTTTTCGGTTTAAGGCGGTGTCCTATAAAGCCCAAATAAGGCGCAAGGCTCAGATGAGCTTTGCGCCGTTTTGTAATAGTCAGTTACTTTTCAGGGTTCCGGTGCTCAGTGCCTTGAGGTAGGCGTTGATGAAACCGTCGAGGTCACCGTCCATAACCTTGTCGATGTTACCTGTCTCAAAGGATGTGCGATGGTCTTTGACCATCGTGTATGGCATAAAGACGTAGGAGCGAATCTGGGAGCCCCAGGTAATTTCCTTCTGGACGCCTTTGATATCCTCAATTTTGTCGAGGTGTTCCCTCTCCTTGATTTCCATGAGCTTTGAAACGAGCATCTTCATCGCGACGTCGCGGTTCTGATACTGGCTTCGCTCAACCTGAGAGGCGACAACGATACCGGTCGGGATATGAGTAAGACGAACAGCGGACGAGGTTTTGTTAACCTTCTGACCACCGGCGCCGCTGGCGCGGTAAACGTCCATCTTAATGTCCTCGGGATTGATGTCAACGTGGATATCGTCGTTTATTTCGGGCATAACCTCGAGTGACGCGAAGCTGGTGTGACGTCTGCCCTGAGAATCGAACGGAGAAACACGCACAAGACGGTGAACTCCTGCCTCGCTCTTGAGGTAGCCGTAGGCATTCTCTCCCTCAACGAGAAGAACCGCGGACTTTAGTCCGGCTTCGTCGCCGTCGAGATAATCGACCTCTTTGACCTTGAAGTCGTGAGCGGCAGCCCAGCGTGTGTACATTCTGTAGAGCATCTCAGCCCAGTCCTGCGCCTCGGTGCCGCCGGAACCGGCGTGGAAGGTAAGGATAGCGTTGTTCTTGTCATATTCGCCGGTGAGGAGAGTTTTCAGCTTTTGTGAAGCGAGCTCGTTCTCGACAGCCTCGACCTCGCCGAGCGCTTCTTCATACAGACTCTCGTCCTCTTCCTCATTGGCAAGCTCGATTAGCGCGTGAGCGTCGTCGTAGTGTTCTTTAAGTCTGTTGTACTCCTCAACCGTACCTTTGAGGGCGCCGGTTTTCTGGAGAACCTTCTGCGATTTCTCAACATCATCCCAGAATCCGGGCTCCGTAGCCTTGAGCTCGAGCTGTTCAATCTCTGACATAAGCGACTTCATTCCGAGAGCGTCCGACAGGTCGTCAATATCTGCCTTGCTGCCCTCAAGCCTTAGTAAAAGCTCTTCAAACTGAACCATAATTTCATAGCCTTTCCGTCCGCTGTATAAGAAGGCGCGACACGCGCGGACTGTCAAATGCGCCTTGCAGAATAATTATTCAAAAAATTGCTAAAGCTTATTATAGCAAAGATTAAAATAATTGTAAAGCACTAATATCCGGGTGAACAGAATACGACATTGACAAAATAAATAATACGACATTGACAAAATAAATAAAAATTTGCTTTTTTCGGATATATTTGATATAATTGATTAAATACATCCACAGGAGATTATTATATGGACTTTAACAATATAAAATGCCCTGTCTGCGGCGTTGAATTCAAGGACGGCGACGACATTGTAGTTTGTCCCGAATGCGGCGCTCCACACCACAGAGCGTGCTATGAGGCTGAGAATCGCTGCGCGTTCGAGGACAGGCACGCCGAGGGCTTTGAGTTTGGCAAGGAAGAGACTGAGGAAAGCGCTCAGAACGAAAACGTCAAAATCTGTCCGCGCTGTCAGAGCAGAAACGCCCCGACGTCCTTCTACTGCAACAAATGCGGTGCTCCGCTCGACGAAAACGCGCAGGGACAGAATTTTTACAATCAGACTAATCAGACGAACAATCAGCGCCAAGGCTACGGAATGCCGTTTCAGAACGCGAACCCGTTCGCTCAGGCGTTTGACCCGATGGGCGGAATTGACCCCGAGACCGACATCGGCGACGGAGTGACAGCAGGCGAAGTTTCAAAATTCACGCGCAACAACACCCCGTATTTCACGAGAGTTTTCAACAACATTAAGCAGTTCGGAAAGAGCAGAATTAACTTCTCGGCATTTGTTTTCAGCGAATGTTATTTCTTATACAGAAAAATGTACAAGCTCGGCGCAATTGTTGCCGCAATCTCTCTGGCGCTGATGACGGTTGAGATTTACATCAGCTACTCATCAGTCTCAACAGCGCTCAACAACGCGATTGCGGAGGTTACTCAGGGCACGGCATCGTACAATCAGTTTACCGCGATTATGGAGGCGTACAACAGACTCGACCCCACCAATCAGATGTGGATTATGATTATGTCGCTTTGCTCGGTGGCGAGGCTGGCGCTGAGAATCATAGTCGGACTGACAGCGAACAGAGCCTACTACAATCACTGCCGCAGGACGATTTCCCGGATTAAGGCAGAAAGCGATAATCCGCAGCAGGACATCGAAACAAAGGGCGGTGTTAACACTGCCCTCGCCGCAAGCATACTCGCGGCATTCTTCGCAATTAATTACATCCCTGATTTTATCAAAATGTTCATTTAGATTTAGGAGGAAATTATGAGAATAAGAAAGGCTATTATACCTGCCGCAGGCTTTGGCACAAGGGTGCTCCCGGCAACAAAAACAATGCCTAAGGAAATGTTTCCGATTGTCGACAAGCCGACAATCCAGTACATCGTTGAGGAAGCAGTGAGCTCGGGCATCACCGACATTCTTATCATCACAAACCGCGGCAAGGGGCTCATGGAGGATCACTTCGACTACTCCCCTGAGCTTGAAGCGGCGCTCGAGAAAAGCGGCAAGGACGACATGCTTGCTCAGGTTCGGGAAATCGCCGACCTCGCTAACATCACCTTCATTCGTCAGAAGGAGATGAAAGGTCTCGGTCACGCGGTGCTCAAGGCAAAATCCTTTGTCGGCGACGAGCCGTTTGCCGTTCTGTTCGGTGACGGCGTAATCGACTGCGACGGCACTCCGGCAATAAAACAGCTGATTGACGCCTACGGCGAATACGGCACCGGCGTTCTCGGCGTAAAGAAGGTCGCGGAAGAGGATATCCACAAGTACGGCTCACTCAAGGTTGAGAGACTTCACGATAACATTTTCAAATGCACCGACATGGTCGAAAAACCCAAAACAAAGGAAGAAGTGCTCTCGCTCTATTCTATCACGGATCGTGTTGTACTTCCGCCCGAGATTTTTGATATTCTCGAGAGAACTGCTCCCGGCGCAGGCGGTGAGATTCAGCTCACCGACGCGATGAGAGAAATCGCCGTAACTAAGGGCATGACAGCTGTTGAGATGGACGGAAACCGCTTTGACATGGGCAACAAGTTCGGCATTCTCCAAGCCAATATTCAAATGGGACTCAAGCACCCGGAAACCAAAGAACAACTGAAAGAATACATAAAAATGCTCGCAAAAGAGCTCTGATTTTACACAACACGACAAATTTGCATCCCGGTGGCTTTTTCCGCTTGAAAAACAGCCTGTACGATGATATAATTTGTGCAACAACGAAAGGCAATGAAGCTTTCCGCTTCATTGCCTTTTCTGTTTTTACTTTATACGAAACTGCTTTGTAAATGGGTAACAACACCCATACAATGGATATGAGTAGCGAAACGCGCGCAAAACGCGCCTTTCTTGTAATATTCAATACCAGATTTCAACCATACGCGGACGGCGCTTTTCGAAAACGGTATAGTGCTCAAAACCGCAGGTTCTGATGAGCTCTATTCCCCTCTCGACGCCCTGAGCGACCCTGCTGCTTTGGTGGGCGTCGCTGCCGACGGTGACGTACTTTCCGCCGAGCTCCCTGAAACGCCTTATCAAATCTATGTCGGGAAGTGTGGTTCCAATTGGCGAGAACAGCCCGGAGGTGTTCATCTCAAGCGCCTTTTCGCGCTTTATCAGAGCCCTGAAGATGTCGTCAATTGTATCCCGATATGGGGTTAAGTCAGGCTTTATTCCAAGCCTTTCGACGATGTATCTGAGCGGATATGTAAGGTGAGCAAGGCTGTCAAACTCAGCGTTCTCGGCTGTATCCAAAAGCTCATCAAAATATCTCTTCAAAAGCTCTCCGTAGCCTTCCTCGGTGTATTCAAGGTCATAAAAATCCTGCTCGCCCTTGAGGTTATGAACCGAAGCGAGAATAAAATCAAAATCGGCGATTTCGAGAGCTTTTTTCGTAAGCTTCGGCTCATGCATAGGCTCGCCGAGCTCCATTCCGCGGAGCACTTCGAGCTTGCCCTCAAACTCGGGAGCAACAGCATCGACATCGGAGACGGATTTCGCAATCTGCTTCATCATATTTCCGTATGGGCTTTTGTCGCCGTTTTTGATTTCAGGCGCTTCCATATGGTCGGTAATTGCGATTAAACTTAGTCCCTTCTCAACGGCACTCGCGCAGATTTCGCGCACTGAGCTTTCGCCGTCGAAGGAGTTCTCGGAATGAACATGTATATCACATAAAATCTTCATATTATCACCACTTTCATAATATACCACAAATCGGGTTTTTATGCAAATTTTGGAGCTATATTTTTGCTGTATGTTCCAAAATGTAATTAAAAAACAAGTCAATTGATGTATACTTGTCAGAGTTTATATAATAGGTATAGAAGCGTCAGGAGGATGACAATGAAAGCAATACTGACAGTAATAGGAAAAGATTCGGTCGGAATACTCGCGAAGGTATCGTCGGCGTGTGCCGAGTCGGATGTCAATATCATCGAAGTAACCCAGAGCGTTTTGCAGGATATGTTTGCGATGGTTATGCTCGTTGAGATTGACAAAAGCACCCTAGGGTTCGACGCTCTCAAAGAAAAGCTTGAGAAGGTCGGCGAAAGCTCAAACACAAAGATTCACGTTATGCACGAGGATATTTTCAACAGCATGCACCGCATTTAACTGAGAGGTTATCCTATGTTAGAAACAAGAGACATACTCGAAACAATAAATATGATTGACAATGAGAACCTTGACGTGAGAACAATCACGATGGGTATCTCGCTGCTCGATTGTATGGACGAAGATATAGACAAGGCGGCAGACAAGGTTTATGACAAAATCTGCCGATACGCTCAGGACCTCGTCAAGACCGGCGAGGACATTGAGAAGGAATACGGCATTCCGATTATTCACAAAAGGATTTCCGTCAGCCCGATAGGTATGATTGCGGCTCCGTGCCAGAGCAGGAACGTCGTAAAATTCGCGAAAGCTCTCGATAAAGCCGCCGACACCCTCGGAGTAAACTTCATCGGAGGATACTCCGCGCTTGTTCAGAAGGGCTTTTCAGCCGGAGACTACGCGGTGATAGACAGCATTCCGGAGGCGCTCGCCGTCACCGAAAAGGTATGCTCGTCGGTAAACATCGGCTCAACAAAGGCAGGGCTCAACATGGACGCCGTCAGAATGATGGGCAAAATCGTCAAACTCACTGCCGAGAGGACAGCCGACCGCGACTGTATCGGCGCGGCAAAGCTTGTAGTATTCTGCAACGCTCCCGAGGACAATCCGTTCATGGCAGGCGCGTTCCACGGAGTCGGCGAGGCTGACTGCGTAATCAACGTCGGCGTATCGGGCCCCGGAGTTGTGAGAGCCGCTCTCGCAAAGGACGGCGCCGGCAAGTCTATTGACGAAATCGCCGATATGGTTAAGCGCACCGCGTTCAAAATCACAAGAATGGGTCAGCTCGTGGCTCAGCAGGCTTCAAAAAGGCTCTGCGTTCCGTTCGGAATCGTAGACCTCTCCCTCGCCCCGACGCCGGCTGTCGGTGACAGCGTTGCGTATATTCTCGAGGAAATGGGACTTGAAAGCTGCGGATGTCACGGAACAACCGCTGCGCTCGCGCTGCTCAATGACGCTGTAAAGAAAGGCGGAGTTATGGCTTCGTCTCACGTCGGCGGGCTGAGCGGAGCGTTCATCCCGGTTTCAGAGGACGCGGGAATGATTGCCGCAGCGAAGCGCGGCACACTTGACATCACCAAGCTTGAATGCATGACGGCAGTTTGCTCTGTCGGGCTCGACATGATTGTTGTTCCGGGCGACATCACACCCGCGACAATCTCCGCGATTATCGCGGATGAGGCGGCAATAGGCATGGTAAACTCCAAGACTACAGCCGTAAGGCTCATTCCGGCAATCGGCAAGAAGGCAGGCGACGAGCTCAGCTTCGGCGGATTGCTCGGTACCGGACCTGTTATGCCGGTGAGGAGCGGTAATCCGGCGGTGTTCATCAACCGCGGCGGACGTCTCCCCGCGCCGCTTCAGGCACTAAAGAATTAAAGGAGTTGTTCTCTTTGAAGGATATGATTAAACAGCTCGTCGAAATTGACGAGAGGACAAAGCATTTCAACGATGAAACTCAGCGTCAGAAGCTTGAAATCGAAAACAGCATCGAGTCCGAGTGCAAAAAGGTCTATGACCGCCACATGGAGGAAGCAAGGGCTGAGGCTGAAGCTGAAGGCAGACTGATTACCGAAAACGCCGAAAAAAACTACAAGGCAAAAGCGGAGCATAACAAGGAAGCTCTCGAAAAACTCGAAAAGAAATTCAGCGAGAACAAGGAAAGCTGGGTTAATTCGGTCGTGGAGAGAGCTCTGGCATAATTCTCGTATATTCAGAACAATTCAAAGCCACCGGGTGCTTCGGCAGGAGCCCTCTGTGGCTAAAAACACGTTCAGAAAGGCCGGTGATTATTATGTCGGACATCAGCTACGCCGTGCTCACCAGAGCAAAGGCAAAATACGGCAAGCGCCTCAGAGAAAAGGACTACAAGAGCCTTCTCGCCTGCACAAGCGTTGCCGAGGTTATGACTTATTTAAAATCAAATACTCACTATATAAAAGCATTCGGAGAAGCGAACGAGCGCGGAATCAGACGAGGGCTTTTCGAGAATCTTCTCAAGCAATACATCACAAATCAGATGGATTTGCTGAGCAGCTATGAGCTCTCGGTCGGCGCGAGCTTTTCGAAGTTCATTGCGCAGAAAAACGAGATTGAGGAGATCGTAAGGTTTCTGACCTTGCTCAACAATCAGGAGGACAAGTATGAAGCAAAGTTCAGCTTCACTGTTCCGCGCCACATGGCGAAGAACACCTCGATTGACTTGAACACGCTTTCGGAAGCCAAGACCTACACTGATTTTCTCGAAGCTGTAAAGGGCACAAGGTACGAAAAGCTTCTCGCTTCCTACAACATCAAGGACGGCGACGCGATTCCGATTACCGAAATTGAGAACAAGCTTTATCTCATGCTTTATGACGGACTTAACGAGGCGATTCTCACAACTGACCAGAGCGAGCGTTTCGAGCTCAGGGACATGTTCAACGTGGTTGTTGATTATGAAAACTTTGTCAGAATAGTTCGTTTAAAGAAATATTACAAAACCGACGCGAGCGTAATCAGAAGCCTTCTTATCCCCTACGGCAGTCTATCGGAGAAAACCATCAACATGATGGTCAACGCCGAGAACTCCGAGGAAGTTTACGGAATTATGCTTCGCACCAAAAACGGCAAGATGATTAACAAAATCAACTACACTCACACTGGAGAATTACCGCTGAGGACAAGGTTCAGAAAGGCAAACCACAACATGTATTTCTCGGACAGCCCGGCGACAGTGATTTTCTCTTACTACCTGCTGTGTGAAATCGAGCTTCACAATCTTGTGTGCATAATCGAGGGAGCGAGATACAACGTAAGCAGGGATAAAATTGAGCCTCTGCTCATTTATTAACACTTTTGGGAGGTGATTTTACTTGAGCGTTGAAAACATAAAGGCATTCAGCATTATCGGTCACAAAAACGCACTTGACGACGTTGTGCTGACGCTTGGAAGGTCAAAGGTTTTTCAGCCCGATGAGGTCGGCAACTTCTACTCAGATACGAGGGACTTCGCGAGGGTTTCGGCTTCGAACCCGTACTCAGAGCCTATGGCGAGAATCAGTGAGGCAATGCACTCACTCGGCATAGCTCCCGAATATGTTCGGATTAAAAAGAACTTCAAGCCGAGTTTTGAGGAGATTGACGAATACTCAAAAATGCTGAGCGAAAAGATTGCCGGTTACACAAACCGCCGCGCGGATTTGCAGCAGAGATACAACGAATGCAGGCGCGCGCTGGAAGAAACAAGCCACTTTGTTGAAATTGACCGGAATATCGACGACTTGCTCTCGATGAAGTATGTGCGCGCGGTGTTCGGCAGAATGCCACGCGAGAACATCAAGAAGCTCGATACAGAGCCCTACAAGAGCGAGTTTATCGAATTTGTTCCTTGCAGCAACGAGGGGACCTACACCTGGGGCGTTTACTTCACTCCGGTGACAAAAATTGAAAAGGCGCAGAGAGTTTTCTCGAGGCTTTACTTTGAGGAAAGCTCCTTCGGAAGCATGGAGATAGCTCCCGAGAGAAAATACAAACAACTCAAGCTCGACAGAAACAAAATTGAAAACGAGCTCAACACGATTAACGCCAAGCTGGAATCATATGTTGAGGAGAACAGCAGGAAGGTTCTCAAATACTACACAAAGGCGGCGGAATATAACCTTTACTTCACAATCAAGCCGCACGCCATGGAGAAAGGCAACAGCTTCTGCCTTGTCGGCTGGGTGCCGGAGGGAAAGGCTGACGACCTTATAAAAAAACTGCAAAAAATAGAGAGCGTTGAGGTCAGCGTCTCGAGCGGCGTCGACGAAGTCAAGCTCTCGCCGCCGGTCAAGCTCAAAAACTGCTTTTTGACGCGCCCGTTCCAGTTCTACACCGAAATGTACGGCGTGCCTAAATATAAAGAGATTGACCCTACTTCATTCATTGCGTTCACATATGTTCTGCTCTTCGGAATTATGTTCGGCGACGTCGGTCACGGACTGTGCATAATCATCGCCGGACTTCTGATGTGGTTCATGAAGCATATGGCGATTGGAAAGATCCTCGTTCCTTGCGGAGTTTCCGGAATGGTTTTCGGAGCGCTTTACGGCAGTGTGTTCGGCTTTGAGGACGCCATGGACTGGTTCTATGTCGGAATTCTCGGAATGAAACACAAGCCGATTGAGGTTATGTCGTCCGAATTCACGAGTACAATCCTCTTCTCGGCGGTCGGAATAGGAATTTTCCTGCTCTGCACTGCAATGGGGCTCAACATCTACACATCAATACGCCAGGGCAACCTCGGCAAGGCGCTGTTTGACACCAGCGGAGTTTGCGGACTCATCTTCTACGGAATGCTCTGCGCAGGTCTCGGCGGAATGATGCTCTTCAACGTAAACCTGTTCACTCTCCCCTATATCCTCGTGATAGCGGTTGCGTTCATCCTTGTGTTCCTGAGAGAGCCGCTCGGAAAACTCGTCAACCGTGAGCCGGATTGGAAACCCGAAAGCTGGGGCGGCTTCATAGTTGAGAACATCTTCGAATCCATCGAGGTTCTGCTCAGCTACGTTACAAACACCATGAGCTTCCTGAGAGTCGCGGCGTTTGTGCTCGTACATGCAGGTATGATGCAGGTTGTATTCACGCTTGCCGATACCGTCGGCTCGGTCGGATACATTCCTGTTATAATAGTAGGAAACGGACTTGTCTGCGCGCTCGAGGCGCTGCTTGTATGCATTCAGGTACTCAGGCTTGAGTACTATGAGATGTTCAGCCGCTTCTATTCAGGCGAAGGCAGACCGTATGAACCGGTAAAACTCAGTCTTACAAAGAACTGATTATATATTAATAATTTTTGGAGGTTTAGTTATGTTATTTAACGCTGTATTACTCGCATTACCCGTTGTTTTCCTTGTACTCTCCGTAGTACTTGTTACCAAGTCCGTTCACAAGGGCAAAAGCCCCAAGCGCTCAATGCTCACTCAGCTTGTCAGCTTCGGCGCTGTGCTCGCCTTCTGCATTGTATGCCCTGTTGTTGCAAACGCTGCTCCCGCAGAGGCTGCGGCTGCCGCTGACCTCACACCCATGGCTGACGGCATGAAGTATCTTGGCGCTGCTCTCGCAACCGGTCTCTCATGTATCGGCGGTGGTATCGCGGTTGGTAAGGGCGCTCCTGCTGCTATCGGCGCGGCTGCCGAGGACCCGAAGAACTTCGGTAAGGCTATCATCTTCGTAGCGCTCGGTGAAGGTATCGCGCTCTACGGAATGCTCATCTCAATCCTTATCCTCAACGGCTGATATGAAATACTTCCTTATCAGCGACAACGTAGACACCCAGATGGGCATGAGGCTCGCAGGAATTGAGGGCGTTGTTGTTCACTCGGAAGAGCATATCCGAGAGGAACTCAAAAACGCCATGGACGACCCGGAAATCGCGGTTGTCCTCATCACCGAAACGCTTGTCTCAAAATGCTCGGATCTGGTATATGACCTGAAGCTTAACCGCAAGCGCCCCCTGATTGTGGAAATTCCCGACCGTCACGGAAACGGAAGAACCGCAGACAGTATCACAAGATACGTTCAGGAAGCAATCGGCGTTAAGCTTTGAGCAAAGTAACGAGGTTATCATATGGAAACTACTAACAAAGCAGGCAGCTTTCTTGAAGCGCTGAAAAAGTATTCCGAAAAGGAAAGACAGCAGACGCTCGACGAAGCCGCCGCAGAAAAAGCCGAACAGCTCAAAAAGGCTGACGAGAAGGGCAAGGCGGACGCCGACAGATATGTGAAAAAACTCATCTCGGCAAAAAAAGTCGCGATCACGAGCGAATACTCCGTGAAAATCCTCGAATCAAAGGGAGAGGTTTTCAAGAGACGCGATGAAATGGTCGGAGAGGTTTTTGACTCCGCCTCAAAGAAGCTCGACGAATTTTCACATAGCGAGGGCTACAGAGAAAAGCTCCTCGCCTACGCGGCTGAGATTGCCGAAGCGTTTGGAGAGAACAGCTGCGAGCTCAGCATAAAGCCCGGGGACATGAAATATGCCGATGATATCAGAAGCGCTTTTAATTCTTCTGTAGAAATTAAAGAGGATGTCAGAATCCGTCTCGGCGGACTCAGAGGTTTCTGCCCGGCGCTGAAGCTCGTCGCCGACAACACTCTCGACAGCAAGCTCGAGGCTCAGAAGGAATGGTTCATCGAAAACGCCGACCTCAAAATCGGCTGAGATAATTCCTGAATAACAGAGGACAGATATTATGGAAAATAACGTAATTTTCGGTATCAACGGACCTGTCATCACCGTAAAAGGTCCCACCGAGTTTAAAATGATGGAAATGGTGCATGTCGGCAGGGAGAACCTTGTCGGAGAAATCATCGGAATTACCGATGACTTCACCACCGTTCAGGTATATGAAGAAACAACGGGACTTCGCCCCGGCGACCCGATTACCGGCACCGGCAACCCGATGAACGTTCTGCTCGGTCCCGGAATACTCGACAACATCTTTGACGGAATCGAACGTCCGCTCAAGGAAATCGAGAAGGAATCCGGCGCATTCATCAGCCGCGGATCACAGGTTAACGCCCTCGACGACCAAAAGCTCTGGAGCGTTACACTGAAGGTCAAGCCCGGCGACAGGCTAAGCGGCGGCGAAATCTACGCCACACTCCCCGAGACAGAAATCATCGAGCACAGGCTCATGGTTCCGCCGACGCTCTCCGGAGAAATCACCGAGGTAATGCCCGACGGAGAGTACAGACTTTTTGACACAATCGCCAAAATCAAGGACGAATACGGCGTTGAGCACGAGCTTACGCTCTGTCAGAAATGGCCTATCAGAACGTCGCGTCCGATTGCCGAAAGGCTCACGACAAGCATTCCGCTGATTACAGGGCAGAGAATTATGGACACCATGTTTCCAATCGCCAAGGGCGGCACAGCCGCTATTCCGGGCGGCTTCGGAACCGGCAAAACCATGAATCAGCACCAGCTTGCAAAGTGGTGTGACGCCGATATCATCGTTTATGTCGGCTGCGGAGAGCGCGGAAACGAGATGTCGCAGGTTCTCGAGGAGTTCTCTGCGCTGATTGACCCGAAGTCAGGCAGACCGATGACAGACAGAACCGTTCTTATTGCTAACACATCAAATATGCCGGTTGCGGCTCGAGAGGCTTCAATCTACACCGGAATCACGCTTGCGGAATATTACCGCGACATGGGCTATGACGTTGCGATTATGGCTGACTCAACCTCGCGTTGGGCTGAGGCGCTGAGAGAAATCTCAGGACGACTTGAGGAAATGCCTGCCGAGGAAGGCTTCCCGGCTTATCTTCCCTCTCGTCTTGCCGAGTTCTATGAGCGCGCCGGACGCGTTCAGACTCTGTCGCACGACAACGGCTCAGTTACGATTATCGGTGCTGTAAGCCCTCAGGGTGCGGACTTCTCCGAGCCTGTCACTCAGAACACCAAGCGATTCACACGCTGTTTCTGGGCGCTTGACAAGTCGCTCGCGTACGCAAGGCACTACCCGGCAATCAACTGGATTGACAGCTACAGCGAATATTTCAACGACATTGACCCGTGGTTCAACGAGCACCTCGGCCCCGAATTTGTTGAATACAGAACAAGAATCGCGACTCTCCTGCAGGAAGAGAGCTCGCTGATGGAGATTGTCAAGCTCATCGGCTCAGACGTTCTCCCCGACGACCAAAAGCTCGTTATCGAAATCGCGAGAGTAATCCGCGTAGGCTTTCTCCAGCAGAACGCCTTCCACAAGGACGACACCTATGTTCCGCTCGAAAAGCAGATGAACATGATGAAGGTTATCCTTCACCTCTATGACAAGTCCAAGGAAGTCGTCGCGAGGGAAATCCCGATTTCAAAGCTCAAGGCGCTTGGGCTCTTTGACAAGCTCAACAAGATGAAGTACGACATTCCGAACGACAAGCCGGAGATGTTCGACGATTACATCAGAGAAATTGACGAAAAAGTCAACGCAATTCTGTAAGGAGGAAACGCTATGTTAATAGATTATGTAGGCGTTAAGGAAATTAACGGCTCGCTCATAGTTATCGACGGCGTCAAGGGCGTTTCCAACGAGGAGATTGTTGACATACACCTTGACAACGGAACAGTAAGACAGGGACGCGTCGTCCAGATTGAGGGCGAGAGAATCGTCGTCCAGGTTTTTGAGGGCACCAGAAACATCAGCCTTGTCAACGCAAAAACAAGGCTGACCGGCCACCCGATGGAACAGGCGCTTTCACCGGAAATCATCGGACGCGTGCTCGACGGCGCCGGCAGACCGATTGACGGTCTCGGAGAAATCTTCCCCGAGAAAAAGATGAACATCAACGGCACGCCGATTAACCCTGTTTCGCGTGTTTATCCAACCAACTACATTAACACCGGAATCTCGACCATCGACACGCTGATGACGCTAATCCGCGGTCAGAAGCTTCCGATTTTCTCGGGCTCCGGCATGAAGCACAACGACCTCGCTGTTCAGATTGTACGTCAGGCGAGAATCAGCGGCGCAACCGAGGACAACTTCTGCGTTGTTTTCGCCGCGATGGGCGTTCAGAAGGACGTCGCGGAATACTTCCGCAAGAACTTTGAGGATTCCGGCGTTCTCTCCCACGTTGTAATGCTCCTGAACCTCTCAAACGACCCGATTATCGAGCGTACACTGACACCGCGCTGCGCGCTCACAATCGCCGAATATCTCGCGTTCGACAGAGATATGCACGTGCTCGTAATCATGACGGATATGACCTCTTACGCCGAGGCTCTGCGTGAGTTCTCGTCCTCAAAGGGCGAGATTCCCGGACGTAAGGGTTATCCCGGATATCTCTACTCCGACCTGGCGTCGCTGTATGAGAGAGCAGGTATGATTAAAGGTCACAGCGGCTCGGTAACTCAGATTCCGATTCTCACCATGCCGAATGATGACATCACCCACCCTATCCCCGACCTCACAGGCTACATCACCGAAGGTCAGATTACGCTTGACAGAACGCTTCAGGGACAGGGATATTATCCGCCGGTTTCGGTTCTTCCGTCGCTCTCGCGACTGATGAAGGACGGCATCGGCGAGGGCTTCACACGTGCCGACCATCAGGCGCTCGCGAACCAGCTTTTCGCTTCATACGCAAAGGTTATCGACGCGCGCTCGCTGGCTTCGGTTATCGGCGAGGAGGAGCTTTCCCCCACCGACAAGAAGTACATGAAGTTCGGCAAACTCTTTGAGGAACGTTTCGTTAATCAGGGCTTCAACGAGAACCGCGACATCACCGAGAGCCTTGACCTCGGCTGGGAGCTGCTCTCAACTCTTCCGAGAACTGAGCTCGACCGTGTTGACGACGAGCTGCTCGACAAGTATTACAAAGGTTAATTTTCTATTTTAGAATAAAGGAGTGTTCATCCGATGGCATTGCAGGCAGTACCCACCAAGGGAAATCTGATGAATACAAAAAAATCATTATCACTCGCGAAGATGGGCTATGAGCTCATGGACAAAAAGCGCAACATACTGATTCGCGAGATGATGATGCTCATAGACAAGGCGAACGAGATTCAGGGCAAAATCGACAACGCTTACGCCGAGGCGTACATCGCGCTGCAAACGGCGAACATCACCCACGGCTATTGCCGTGAGATAAGCAAGACTATTCCCGTGGAGAATTCGCTTGAGCTCGATTACCGCTCGGTTATGGGCGTTGAGATTCCGACCGTCAAAATGGAAGAACCCGACAGAAGCGCGCTGTACTTCGGACTTAACACCACTAACACTGCGCTCGACAACGCGTTCCAGAAGTTCACCGAGGTAAAGGTGCTCACGTCAAAGCTTGCGGAGATTGAGAACAGCGTCTACCGCCTTGCGGATTCTATAAAGAAAACGCAAAAGCGCGCCAACGCTCTCAAGAATATTATGATTCCAAAGTTTGAATCCGACGTCAAGTTTATTACGGACGCCCTCGACGAGAAGGACAGAGAGGAATTCTCGAGGATGAAGGTTCTAAAGTCCCAGAAAAAGAAAAAAGCAGAGAAATGAGCATGGGCTGTCGCACTTTAAAGCGACAGCCCATAATATTTATGCTAAACGTGTTAGCTCTTATTGCGCCTACACACTATTCTTATTTTAAAATCTATTCTTGTTGAAAATTTCATTCGCGGCGAGCATAATTCCGAGCTTGCCGGAGTGGAAATTGAGACTTCCCTGCATCCATACGGCGTAGGGCTCCCTGAGCGGTGCATCGGCGGAAAGCTCGATTGACGAACCCATCGTGAACGCGCCTGCCGCCATGATAACTTTATCCTCATAGCCCGGCATATCATCGGGATAAGGCGTTACAAAGCTGTCAACTGCGGACGCGTGCTGGATTCCCACGCAGAACTGTTCGAGCTTCTCGGGAGTTCCGAGCATAATAAGCTGGATGATGTCTCCCCTTTTTTCGTCATACTTTGGCGAAACATCATAGCCCAGCACGGTAAACAGCGCCGAGGCGAACACGGCGGTCTTGAGCGCTTCACCTGCAGCGTGCGGAGCGTGATAAGCACCGAGGAAAAGCTCACGGGTGACGTTGAGCGTAGCGCCGAGCTCCTTGCCGGTTCCGGGTGTTGTGAGACGATAGGAGCACATCTCAACAAGGTCGTGACGACCTGCTATGTAACCGCCGGTCGGGGCGATCCCGCCGCCGGGGTTCTTAATCAGCGAGCCTGCCATCAAGTCAACGCCGAGAGAAAGCGGCTGTTCCTTCTCGACAAACTCACCGTAGCAGTTGTCGAGCATAATAATAGCATCCTTATTGACTGAGCGAACCGCGCTCACTATCTCGCCTATTTCACGGCAAGTGAGAGTAGGGCGAGTGCTGTAGCCTCTTGAGCGCTGGATATAAACCATTTTGCAGTCGTCTCCGATGCGGCTTTTCATTGTTTCAATATCGACCGTGCCGTCCGCGAGAAGGTCAACTTCCTCGTATTTTATTCCGAAATCTATCAACGAACCGGGATAATTGCCCTCGATTCCGATTGCGCTGCGGAGAGTATCGTAGGGAGTTCCGGTTACGCTGAGCATTCTGTCGCCGGGGCGCAGAACGCCGAACAGCGCTACAGTCAAAGCATGCGTTCCGCTGACAAAATTATATCTGACAAGAGCGTCCTCAGCGTCGAAAACATAGGCGTACACCTCGTCGAGCGCGTCCCTGCCCCTGTCGCCGTAGCCGTAGCCGGTGGTGCCGACAAAATGGCTCTCGCTCACCTTCGCCTTCTGGAAGGCTTTTACCATCTTCTGCTGGTTATATTCCTGAATTTCGTCAATTTCCCGGAGCTTGTCCGCGCAGAGCTTCATAGCCTTCTCAGCGGCGGAATAAATTCCCTCGGAAATATCAAAAAAATCCTTTATCATACTTTCATTCCTTCATCGGTATTCTGCCCAGATTCCGTATTCGCTGAACCCGAGCTTGTTATAAAACTCGATATTCTCGCCCGGCGCTCTGTGGAGAAAGACGGTCTTTCCCTCGCCGACGAGAACGTTGTTAATGTACTTGATAAGATAGGCTCCGTAACCGAGGTTGCGGAAACCCGGATCGGTCGCCAGCGCGCCGAGAACAGCGCTGTCCTCGGTTTCGGCGAGCGTCATAATGCACGCGGCAAGCGTAACGTCCTCTACACCGAGCATACGGATTTGTCCCTTGCCGAGCTTGTGCCCTGCGTCGAGCGCAAAGCTCTCGTATTCCGGAACTGCAAAGCTGTCGGAGCGGCACTTGCTTATAATGTCATAAACCTCGCGCACTGTGGGCTCTACGATATTGAGCCCCTCGCCGAGCTCAAAGCTCTCGGAGCACATCAGAATCGGTCCCTCGGTGCGCTTCATTCCGCAGTCGATTGTGTATTTTCCGTCCGCGATAACATATTCCGCACCTGAAACGCGCACAAAAGCCGAAATTTCGTCCATATCGGATTTTTCGGTGAGTTGCAGAATGATGGTAGTCTCGAGCCTTGCGAGCAATGAAACGCACTCGGAGCCTATAATCTGCACCCAGAAATCAACAAACGGCAGATTGAAGTCATAAGTATTGTAGAGAGATTTTATCCGGCAGCCGAAGGGGTTGCCCTTAGAGAGCGAATCGAGCTCCGGGGTGATATTTCTCTCTGAATCTGCGATATAAATCATAGGCGTCCACCCGCGATTTCAGCCGAAAGGAGCAAGGCGAGATTGTAAACGTCGTCTATGTCGCTCTTTGCAATCAATGACTGCTGAGCATGCAGATAACGGCACGGCAGAGAAATCGCCAGCGTCCGAACGCCCGAACGCGACTGATGGATTACTCCGGCGTCATTGCCGCCGGCTACGGCGCGCTTGAACTGGAGCTTTATTCCTTTTTCTTCGGAAAGCCGTACAGCGCCGTTAATCATACCTCTGTCGTAGATTGTACGCCTGTCCATATAGCCGATTACGGCGCCGTCGCCGACGTTGCAAACCTGCTTTGCCTCGGCTACGCCCGGCACATCGGCGGCGGTTGTGGATTCGAGCACAATCGCAAAGTCGGGATTGACGGAATAAGCGGCGGTCTTGGCGCCGTTGAGTCCGACCTCCTCCTGAACCGCAAATGTGAAATACATATCATATTCAAGCTCTGTTCGTAGCATTTTTATCATCATAAAGCAGCCGGCTCTGTCGTCGATCGCCTTTGACTTTATCGTGAAGCCGTTGTCCTCATAGAGCGGCTCAAAGCACGCGCAGGCACCGAGAGAAATGTGGGTGAGCGCGTCTTCCCTGCTCTCCGCGCCGATGTCTATGAACATTGAGCCGTACTTTGGTATTGCGTTGCGCTCATCGGAAGTGCAAAGATGAATCGGTTTTACTCCGATTACTCCGCTCACGCCGTTTGAGAAAACAACTCTCCTGCCCGGGAGCACGCGCCTGTCGATGCCGCCGACCTCGTCAAACCTGAGATAACCATCGCCGGTAACATCGGTGACAATCAGTCCGACCTCGTCCATATGGGCGGAAATCATGAGCTTTTTGACCGGGCGCTTTTTGCCCTTTTTGAACACAATCAGGTTGCCGAGATTATCTGTATAATACTCGTCGGCAAAGTCCTTTATCTCGTTTATAATAATTTCGCGCACACTTCCCTCGTCGCCGGAGATTCCGCGCGCGGTGCAAATCTTTTTCAGAAGGTTATCCATCAGAGCACCTCCCCTGCGCACTTCCGGCGAAGATATGCCGCGATAAGCTTTCCTGTTTCATCTATATCATATAAATCAACAATTTCAGCCTGAGTATGCATATTCCTCTGAGGAATTGAGATAACGGCGGTTTTAACTCCCGATTTTGTAACGGCAATGCTGTCCGCGTTGGTGCCGGTTCTGCCGCCTGTCACCTCTATTTGATATTCATATTCGAGATTATCCGCAACAGAAACGATGGCGTCATACATATTACGGTTAAGATTGGGAGCTATGCAAAGCATGGGACCCTTGCCCAGCTCAATCGAAGAATACTGATCGTCAACTCCCGGCTGATTTGCGAAGCTCACGTCAACGCAGATTGCTTCATCAGGCTCGTTTTTGAAGGATTGTATTTTTGCGCCGGTGGCGTAGGTTTCCTCCTGACACGAGAGCAGAATAACCACTCTGAACGGAAGCGGAGCCTTGTGCTGATTGTTCCTCGAGCCTATTATTGACGCGGTTCTCAGCAAAGCGCAAACGCCGGCGCGGTTGTCGAGCGCCGCTGCCGACACGCGGTTGTTCATAAACTCGGCAGGCTTTGAATAAAAGCTGATTCTGTCGCCGACACTGACAAGCTCTTTGACCTTGTCGCACGGCAAACCGAGGTCGATGTGAATTCCGTCAATTTCCGGCGCTTTATCCTCGTTTCCGTCGGAAAGGTGCGGCGGCATACAGCAAATAATGCCGTTTAGATTCTCTTTTCCGTGCACAATTACGGGGGCGTCAAGCGCGGTGCGCAAATCAACTCCGCCGACCTTATCAACCGAGATAAAGCCCTTGTCGTCTATGCCCGTAACTATAAAGCCGATACGGTCAATATGCGCGTCGAGCAGAACGGTAGTGTCGGCGTTTTCATCGCCGAAAAACGCCGTCACATTGTTGAAGTCATCAATCGAGACCTCACCCTCAGCATATTGCGAGAGAAAATCGGCGCAGCACTCCGCAACCTCTCTCTCGTCTCCGGAAACACCTGACAAAGCGCAAAGGTCGAAAAGTATCTTTTTTAAATTGTCAATACTCGATAAGTCCATTTTATTCAAGTCCGTTTACTATAGATTTGAAGTGATTTCCGCGCTCGGCAAAGTTCTTGTAAAGCCCGAAGCTTGCGCTCGCCGGAGAGAGCGAAATTCTGTCGCCGCTGACAGCGTTCGCTCTTGCGGCTTCAACCGCCTCTTCCATGTTGCTGACGTTGATGATAACGGGGTTGCCCTCGCTGTAGTTCGGCGAATTTTTTACTGCTTCCTCAATCTTCGGGGCAGTGTCGCCGAGCAGAACAAGAACCTTGACCTTGTCGCAGATTACGGGACCGAGCGGCTCATAAGGAATATGCTTGTCATAGCCGCCGGCGATGATGATAATCTTCTCGTCATAGAGCGAGAGCGTGCCCATCGCGGTGCGAGTAGGGCTTGAAGCAATTGAGTCGTTGTAATACTCAACGCCGTCAAGCTCTCTGACGAACTCTGCGCGGTGCTCAACGCCGCCGAAGGTTTCGGCAACACGCTTTATAGTGTCAACGCCGACGATTCCCCAGACAGCGGAAATCGCCGCGAGGTAGTTCTCGACGTTGTGCATACCGGGTATTTTAATGTCCTTATAGCTCATGACGGGGGTTTTTTTGCCGTAGTCGCTGTAAACTATCATATCGCCGTCGAGGTAGGCGCCGTTTTCGGGCGCAGACTTCCTCGAGAACTTGGCGAGCTGTCCTCTGACGTCGGACGAAAAGCCGTTTGCAATATCGTTGTCAAGATTGAGAACCGCCTTTGAGAAAGCGTTCTGATGAAGGATGATGTTCTTCTTGGAGTCAACATACTCCTGCATATCCTTATGTATATCGAGGTGGTTCGGAGCGAGGTTGGTGACAACGGCGACGTCCGGACTTGTGCGCATGGAGATGAGCTGGAAGCTCGAAAGCTCGACAACCGCCACGTCGTCCTCGGAAATATCCTCAATTCTCGGCAGAAGCGGAGTTCCGATGTTGCCTCCGAGGTGAACCGTTTTGCCCTCAGCCTTGAGAAACTCGGAGATAATTGTGGTTGTGGTGGTTTTGCCGTCGGAGCCTGTCACCGCGACAATCTTGCACGGACAAAGGTCAAAGAAAACCTCCATCTCCGAGGTTACGACAACGCCCTTTCTCTTCAGAGCCTCAAGCTCGGGACGATAAAACGGCGTCCCGGGACTTCTGAAAAGGATATCGGTGTCGATGTCATTGAGGTAGTTGTCGCCGAGAATGAGCCTTGCGCCTGCTTTCTCGGCACGGACGGCGTTCTCGCCGAGCGCTTCGTAGCTCTGTCTGTCACACGCGGAAACAACCGCTCCCTTTGCCGCAAACATTTCAATCAGCGGAAGGTTGCTTGTGCCGATTCCGACAAAGCACACTCTCCTGCCCTTTATACTTTTGAAGAATCTGTCAACTTTATTCATACCGAAACTCCTAAAAAATATTTTTCCAATTCTTTATTATACTTAATATTCACTCAAATATCAACCTTTAATTATATTATATTTAGTGTTATAATCATAAAGACGAGGTGGTTGTATGATTTCTGATTTTATTAATCTGGACAGGAGCCTGAACGAGCCGATGTATTCGCAGATTTATCTCGAGCTGAAAAAGGCAATCGAAAACGGAAACATTAACGCGGACGAAAAAATCCCCTCAGTGCGCAAGCTCAGCGCCGATCTCGAGGTGTCTAAAACCACGGTTGAGACAGCGTACAACCTGCTGTGCGCCGAAGGCTACGTGATTAACAAGCCGCAAAAGGGTTTCTTTGTTGAGAAAGGTCTTTACATTGAAAAAAGTGAAGCTTCACACAAGGCTGACAATCAGTCGGAAAAGCCTGTTTATGAATATGACTTCTCGGGAAAGGGAATCGACAGCGAATGCAGCAATATAAGGGAATGGCGAAAATATGTCAAGGACATTCTCAACCGCGAATATCTTCTCAACACTTACAGCGAGAATCAGGGCGAGGAAGAGCTGCGAAAGGCAATCGCGAAATACGCGTTCACAACGCGCGGAGTGAACACGACGCCCGAGCGGATTATCATAGGCTCCGGAACTCAGACCTTGCTCGCAATCCTCTGCGGACTGCTCGGAAAGGGCAAAAAGGTAGCAATAGAAAAGAACACCTTCCCCCAGGCGGAGCAGGTGTTCAGAGTGATGAACTATAAGGTTATGTATACCGAAGCCGACAGCAAGGGAATCACGCCCGAATCGCTCGATAGAATCATGCCCGACGTTCTGTTTCTGAATCCGAACCATAACCGAACAAACGGCGTCGGTCTTTCGGCAACGCGAAAGGTTCTGCTGATTAACGGCGCAAAGAAAAACAAATGCCTTATTGTCGAGGACGACTACAACGGCGAGCTGAGATACAACACTCATTCCATGATGTCGATGCAGAGCATGTCGGACGGCGAGCACGTATATATCGGCTCGTTCTCAAAGATACTTCTGCCCTCGGTTCGAATCAGCTATATGGTTCTGCCGCCGAAGCTAACCGAAGAATACAAGAAAAACCGTGAAAACTATAACCAGACCACCTCAAAAATCGAACAGCTCGCGCTCGCGGAATACATCAAAGCCGGAAAGCTCGAAAAACACCTGAGAAAATCGCGAAGATACTACAAAACAAAAAGCGAAAGAATGCGCGAATGTCTGAGCAGATATTTCGACGATTTCACGCTGAACGAAACCTCGATGTACTTTGAGCTTAGGACTAATATTTCTATAGAAGAATTAAAGTCGAACGGAATCAAACCGATGACAACCTCAGCAGACGGAGCGCTGAGACTGAACTTCTCACAAATTAGCATAGAAAAAGCAGAAATGAAGAACAGCCGGGTCACTGACCCGGCTGAATGTTTTTAAAGCGTATATTATTTTTCTCTGCCGAGCAGGTAGTCAACGGAAACTTCGAGGATATCCGCGAGAGCCACGAGCTCAACGTCTGTTACAAATCTGATTTGTCCCTCAAGCTTCGAAAGACCCGAAGCGTTCATATCGACACCGCTGACCTGAAGCTGAGCCAACAGCTCCTTCTGCTTCATACCCTTTTTCTTTCTTACGGTTTCTACGCGATGTCCGACCAGGTTCCTGTCACCCAGCTCTTGTTTTCTCAATCTCATTACAATTCTCCCCAATATTTTAATTCATTTAAATAATTCTTTAAAAACAATGTGAGACTATTATAATACGAAAATCGAAAAAAAACAAGTGGTTTTTGTAAATAAATTTAAAATTTTGATATTTTTTGTAATTGTTTATTACAAAAGGGTAAATCA
>CAMHHL010000029.1 GCA_946184925.1 uncultured Clostridia bacterium
CCTGAATGATTTGAGAAGTATCAAGCATATCTACATTTTTATCAAGAGCTGTAACTACATCCTCTAACAGACCAAAGAAAGCAAGTCCCTTTAAGCCGCTGTCAACGAGAATATCTACATCGCTGTTTTTTTTCGCATTTCCTTTTGCGTATGAACCAAAAAGAACCGCTTTTTTTATATGGTGTGCACTGAAAATTGGTTGCAGTAATGATTTTATTGCTGAAATAGAGTATATTGTATCCGACATAAGTCTTCATTCCTTTTTATTTTAATTATACCACAGCGAAACTAATCTGTCTATCATTTTGTTATCAACGCTGATAACAAAATAACTACATATAGCAACAACTAAACTGAATTGTTTAAGTGCTGTCAAGTGGGAGTAATACAAATAACTGCACAAAGTCTGCCGATTAAGTCCTCGGCAGGCTTTTATTTGTAACTGTTAATTCCCGGTGGGAAAGTTAGATTACAGTTGTGTTGCATTTCTTTACAAAGTACAATATGTTGTGATATATTGTAGAAGTATAAGTTTGCACAAACGTTTTATCCGGAGGTAATTATGGAGAAGTATAAACAGGAATTTATTGAATTTATGGTTGACTGTCAGGTGCTCAAATTCGGAGACTTTGTTACCAAAAGCGGTCGAAACACGCCTTTCTTTGTCAACACCGGTTTTTATCGCACGGGCTCTCAGCTGAAGCGTCTCGGAGAGTATTATGCCGAGGCTGTCAACAATAGCTTCGGTCTTGATTTTGACGTACTTTTCGGACCGGCATACAAGGGTATTCCGCTCTCCGTAACAGCTTCAATCGCTATAGCCGACAAGTTCGGCAAGGATATCCGCTATTGCTCCAACCGCAAGGAGGTCAAGGACCACGGCGACAAAGGAATTCTGCTCGGAAGTCCCATTCAGGACGGCGACCGCGTTGTAATTATAGAGGATGTTACAACCGCCGGAACCTCGATTCAGGAAACTCTCCCGATAATCAAGGCTCAAGGCGATGTTTCCACGGTCGGTCTCGTTGTTTCTGTTGACCGCATGGAGAGAGGACAGGGCGAAAAATCCGCCCTCGAAGAAATAGAAGAAACCTACGGCTTAAAGACCACCGCTATTGTTACAATGGCTGAGGTTGTTGAGCATCTTTATAATAAGGAATACAAGGGCAAAATCATCATCGACGACAGCCTCAAGGCTGCAATCGACGCTTATTATGAAAAATACGGCGTAAAATAATACTGCGGAGTAAACACTATGGCTGAGAACGTTCACAAGGGACACAGAAAACGTATGCGTGACAGGTATCTTCTCGAAGGTATCGACTCTTTTTCGGAGCATGAGGCACTTGAGATGCTGCTTTATCATGCCATTCCTCAAAAGAATACGAATCCACTGGCTCATGAGCTGCTCAATTCCTTCGGCTCGCTCTCGGCTGTTTTTGACGCTTCACCCGCGACTCTGCGTGACTTTGGGCTGAGCGACAACACAATAGCTCTTCTGAAGCTGATTCCCGACTTTGCCCGGCTTTATCTTGTTGACAAATCCAAGAGCCGTCCGGTCGAGACAAAGAATCTTTGTGAGTATTTTCAGGACAAATTCATCGGGCGAAAGACCGAGGTGCTGTATCTATTGCTTCTTGATTCAAAGAATAAGGAGATTTTCTCGGGAGTTATCAGCAAGGGCTCAATCAATACCGCCGATGTACCCATCCGCAAGATTGTTGAGCTTTCTCTCAACTATAACGCAAAAAGCGTTGCGATTGCCCACAACCACGTCAGTGGTCTTGCGCTGCCCTCAAAGGCTGATTTGGTTACAACCGAGATGCTCTACAAGGCTCTCGCGCTGATTAACGTCAGGCTTGTTGACCATGTAATTGTCTCTGAAGACGACGCGGTTTCACTCGCTTATACAAAGTACGGTTACCATATTTTTACAGCAAATTCAGATTAATACTATGCCGAAATTTAAGATACATTCATCATACAAACCAACAGGCGACCAGCCTCAGGCTATCGAAAAGCTCGTTCAGAGCATAAAATCAGGCAACAAGCACCAGACGCTTCTCGGCGTTACAGGCTCGGGCAAGACGTTCACTATGGCTAACATCATTGAGCAGGTTCAGCGCCCGACTTTGATTCTCGCGCACAACAAAACTCTCGCGGCTCAGCTTTGTTCGGAGTTTCAGCAATTCTTTCCCGAGAACGCCGTCGAGTATTTTGTGTCTTATTATGACTATTATCAGCCCGAGGCTTATGTTCCGACGACTGATACCTACATCGAGAAGGACAGTTCAATCAACGACGAGATTGACAAGCTTCGCCACAGTGCTACACTTGCCCTCTCCGAGCGCCGCGACGTGATCATTGTCGCGTCCGTTTCATGCATTTACAGTTTGGGCGACCCTATAGATTACCGTAATATGGTAATTTCTCTGCGCCCCGGAATGGAAAAAAGCCGCAATGAGCTCATAAAAAAGCTGGTCGAGCTCCAATATGAGCGTAACGACGAGAATTTCACCCGAAACAAGTTTCGCGTAAGGGGAGACACCCTTGAAATCTTTCCTGCGTCCTCGGGCGACAGGATAATCCGTGTTGAGTTTTTCGGTGACGAGATTGACCGCATAAGCGAGATTAATCCGCTCACAGGCGAGCTTCTCGGCACTCTCAGGCACGCCGCAATTTATCCGGCTTCACACTACATTGTATCGCGCGACAAAATGCTCGATGCGATTGATGAAATCCGCAAGGAGCTTTCGGAGCGCATAAAATATTTTCAGGATAACGGAAAGCTGCTCGAAGCGCAGAGAATTGAACAGCGCACCAATTATGATATTGACATGCTGCTTGAGACAGGCTTTTGCAGCGGCATTGAGAACTATTCGCGTATTCTCTCGGGAAGAAAGCCCGGTTCGTCGCCTTTTACTCTGCTCAGCTATTTCCCTGATGATTTTCTTCTGTTCGTTGATGAGTCCCACGTAACTTTGCCGCAGGTTCGCGGTATGTACGCCGGTGACCACGCGCGCAAGAAGAGCCTTATCGACTATGGTTTCAGGCTTCCGTCCGCGTTCGACAACCGTCCCCTTAATTTTGACGAGTTTTATAGTAAAATCAATCAGGTCTGCTTTGTTTCCGCAACCCCGGGCGATTTTGAGGCTGAGAAAAGCGAAGTTGTTGTTGAGCAGATTATTCGTCCTACCGGACTTCTCGACCCGGAGATTTCCGTCAGACCGACCGAAGGTCAGCTTGACGACCTCATCTCAGAGATTAATGTGCGTGTCGCAAAGGGACAGCGAACCCTTGTTACAACGCTCACAAAGAAGATGGCGGAGGATTTGACCACATATTTTCAGGAGATGGGAATCAAGGTCAGATATATGCACCATGACATCGATACAGTTGAGCGAATGGAAATCATTCGCGATCTCAGGCTCGGTGAGTTTGACGTTCTTGTCGGAATCAACCTTCTCAGGGAAGGTCTTGATATTCCCGAGGTCAGCCTTGTCGCTATTCTCGACGCTGACAAGGAGGGATTCCTCAGGAGCGAGCGAAGCCTGATTCAGACCATCGGACGTGCCGCTCGCAACAGTGAGGGTACTGTCATTATGTACGGCGACAGTGTCACTCCTTCCATGAAAAACGCAATTGTTGAAACGAACCGCCGCCGTGAAATTCAGATGAAATATAACAAGGAGCATAACATTACTCCCAAAACAATTGTCAAGAAGGTCAGCGACATTATCGAGATTTCAACTCATACCGACGACGAATTCAAAAATATGAAACAGATGTCGCGCGCTCAGCGCGAAGAGCTCATAAAACAGCTTTCGCGTGAGATGCGCGCAGCGGCAAAGCTGCTTGAATTTGAGCACGCCGCCTATCTGAGAGATAAGATTAAAAAACTACGAGGTGAAAAGTAGTGCCGAAAAAGAAGAAGGTAAATGAATATAACGACGACAGTATTTCCTCGCTCAGCGGAGCTGACCGTGTCAGAAAAAGACCTGCGGTAATCTTCGGCTCCGACGGAATTGAGGGCTGTCAGCATTCTGTTTTCGAGATTCTCTCCAACTCAATCGACGAGGCGAGAGAGGGATACGGAAAGCAAATCCAGGTTACACGTTATTCCGACGGCTCATACGAAGTCGAGGATCACGGCAGAGGAATCCCCGTCGGCTACAATAAGAACGAGGACAGGATGAACTGGGAGCTTCTGTTCTGCGAGATGTATGCGGGTGGCAAGTATAACAACAACGACGGCGAGAACTATGAATTCTCGCTCGGACTCAACGGCCTCGGCCTTTGCTCCACACAGTATGCTTCCGAGTTTATGGATGTCGAAATCAAGCGCGACGGCTTCAAATACACACTCCATTTTGAGCATGGCGAGAATATAGGCGGACTTAAAAAGGAAGAATACAGCCGCAGAGATACTGGAACAAAAATCCACTGGAAACCGGATATCGACGTTTTCACGGATATTGACGTCAGCGCTGAATATTTTCTCGACATAATGAAGCGTCAGGCGATTGTCAACGCCGGCGTGGAGTTCATTTTCCGCAATCAGAACGGCAGAAGCTTTGATATAACAACTTATAACTATGTCAACGGTATCGAGGATCATGTCAAGGAGATTGTCGGCGACGAAGGTCTCACAACAGTCCAGTATTGGGAAACCGAGCGTATGGCTCGCGACCGCGCTGATAAGCCCGAATACAAGTGCAAAATCTGCGTAGCGGCGGCGTTCTCAAACAAGGTTGCCCAGACAGAGTATTATCACAACTCCAGCTGGCTTGAGTACGGCGGCGCTCCCGAGAAGGCTGTCAAGAACGCATTTGTTTATATGATTGACAATTACCTCAAAAACAACAATAAATATACTAAAACCGAAAGCAAAATTAAGTTTGATGATATAAGAGATTGTCTTGTGCTGTGTATCTCGTCATTTTCCAGCGTAACCTCTTACGAAAACCAGACAAAAAAGGCGATTACAAACAAGGGTATTCAGGAGGTCATGACAGATTTCCTGCGCCACAGCCTCGAGGTTTATTTTATTGAAAATCCGCTTGAAGCGGAGAAAATCGCCAATCAGGCGTTAATTAACAAGAGAAGCCGTGAGAGCGCAGAGAGAACTCGTCTCAATCTCAAAAACAATCTCACCGGCAAACTCGACATCACCAACAGAATCGCAAAGTTCGTCGACTGCCGAAGCAAGGATGTGAACGAGCGCGAAGTGTTCATAGTTGAGGGAGATTCAGCGCTCGGTGCCTGTAAGCAGGCGAGAAACCCGGATTTTCAGGCGATTATTCCAATCCGCGGAAAAATCCTCAACTGTTTGAAGGCTGATTACGATAAGATATTCAAGAGCGACATCATTACCGACCTTCTCAAGGTTCTCGGATGCGGAGTTGAGGTAAAGGCAAAGGCTAACAAGAACCTTTCCAACTTCGATTTGAACAACCTTCGCTGGAACAAGGTTATCATATGCACCGATGCTGACGTCGACGGCTTCCATATAAGAACTCTTGTGCTCACGATGCTCTACCGCCTCACACCCACGCTCATAAAAGAAGGCAAGGTGTTTATAGCCGAATCTCCGCTTTATGAGATTACCACAAAGGATAAGGTTTATTTCGCATATGACGAGGTCGAAAAGGACAGATATCTCAAGGAAATAGGCGAACAGAAATTCACAATTCAGCGAAGCAAGGGACTCGGTGAGAACGAACCCGAGATGATGAGCTTCACAACAATGAATCCGGCAACACGCCGCTTAATTAAAGTCATGCCCGATTCCGCTGAGCAGACAGCCGCAATTTTCGACACGCTTCTCGGCGATAATCTTCAGGGAAGAAAAGATTTTATCGTTGACCACGGCGCTGATTATATTGACCAGCTTGACGTAAGCTGACGAAAAACTGACCCCAAATACGGAAGGTGATTATTTGGCTAAGAAAAAGAAAAGTTCAACCCCGAAGCAGCCCGAGGTCAACGGAGTAATCGAGGGTGCCGGCGAGATCGCCGAGCAGCATATTGTCTCCACAGTTCAGGAGAATTTTATGCCCTATGCGATGAGCCTTATTCTCTCGCGCGCGATTCCTGAGATTGACGGCTTCAAGCCGTCGCACAGAAAGCTCCTTTATATGATGTACAAGATGGGGCTTCTCACCGGCGCAAGGACGAAGTCCGCGAATATCGTCGGAGCCACTATGAAGCTTAATCCTCACGGTGACGCCGCGATTTATGACACAATGGTTCGTCTTTCAAGGGGCTATGAGGCGCTTTTGCACCCATACGTTGATTCTAAGGGTAACTTCGGAAAGTTCTACAGCCGCGACATGGCGTGGGCTGCGTCGCGTTATACCGAAGCGAAGCTCGACAAGCTCTGCGCAGAGCTTTTTAAGGATATAGACAAGGATACAGTTGATTTCGTCGATAACTATGACAACACTATGAAGGAACCGACGCTTCTTCCGGCAACTTTCCCCTCGGTATTAATAAATTCAAACACCGGAATTGCCGTCGGCATGGCGTCCAATATCTGTTCATTTAACCTCAAAGAGGTCTGCGAGACAACTGCCGTTCTAATCCGCGACCCCGACCATGATGTAATGTCCACCATGCCTGCTCCGGATTTTCCGGGCGGAGCTTCAATAGTTTACGACGAGGACGTTATGAAGAACGTTTATGAGAACGGACGCGGCAGCATCCGTCTCAGGGGCAGCTATATTTACGACAAGTCTGCTAATTGTATCGACGTTCTCAGCATTCCTTATTCCACAAACTGCGAGTCAATTATTGACAAGATTATCGACCTTGTCAAATCCGGCAAGGTAAAGGAAATCTCAGACATTCGTGATGAAACAGGACTTGACGGACTGAAAATTACAATCGACCTCAAGCGCGGAGTTGACCCGGACAAGCTTATGAAAAAGCTCTACAAGCTCACTCCTCTCGAGGACAGCTATTCCTGTAATTTCAACGTGCTCATCGGCGGCGTTCCGATGGTGCTCGGCGTCAAAGCGCTCCTTAACGAATGGATTGCGTTCAGAATTGAGTGCGTTCGACGCAGAACATTTTTTGATTTGAACAAGAAGAAGGAAAAACTTCATCTTCTCAAAGGACTTGAAAAGATTCTTCTCGATATCGACAAAGCGATAAAAATTGTCCGCGAGACCGACGAGGAAGCCGAGGTTGTTCCGAATCTTATGATTGGCTTCGGAATCGACCGTGTTCAGGCTGAATATGTCGCGGAAATCAAGCTTCGTCACCTCAACCGCGAGTATATTCTCAAACGCACCAAGGATCTTGAGGAGCTTGAAAACGAGATTCAGGATCTTGAAGCGATTCTCAAAAGCAAAGCCAGAGTTAAAACTATCATAGTTAAAGAACTCAAGGAGGTTGCCGAGAAATACGGACAGCCGAGAAAATGCGAGATTATTTATAACGATGATGTTGTTTATGAGGACGAGATTGAGGAAATTCCCGACTATCCCGTTCACCTGTTCTTTACAAAGGAAGGCTATTTCAAGAAGATTACTCCTCAGTCGCTCAGAATGAGCGGCGAGCAAAAGCTCAAGGAAGGCGACGAAATCACCGACGAAATTGAGTTTACGAACAACTGCGAGCTTTTGTTCTTTACGAACAAGTGCCAGTGCTACAAGGCTAAGGCTTATGAATTTAAGGATACAAAGGCGAGCGTGCTCGGCGAATATATCCCTGCCAAGCTTCAGATGGATGAGGGAGAGGAAGTCGTCAAGATGATAGTCACCAAGGACTTCAAGGGATTCCTTCTGTTTGCGTTTGAAAACGGCAAGATTGCCAAGATTCCGCTCAGCGCCTACGAGACCAAGACGAACCGCAAGAAGCTCACCAAGGCTTACTGCGAGAAGTTCCCGCTTTCCGATATCGCGTTCTCACTTGAGGACAGGGAGTTTATTGTTCATTCGTCATCCGGCAGAATGCTGCTGTTGCATTCGGGAGTTCTCAGCCTCAAGACTTCGCGAACATCTCAGGGCGTTTCGGTTCTGAAACTCAAGAAAGGGCACAGGCTGTTCTATCTCTCCGAATACAAGGACGGCGCCTTCAGCAAACCCTCTCGCTACAGAACCAAGAGCCTGCCTGCGCTCGGAGCCATGCCGTCTCCTGACGATACCAGCGAACAGCTCAGCATAATTTAATTCAAATTATGTAAAAAAGTACTTGAAAAATCGAATATGATGTGATATTATTATAAGGCTATTGAAATAATATTCGAATTTACTGATTGAAAGGAATTATAAAAATGGGAGTATTTGAGATAATTTTAGGCGCAGTACTTATCATAATGGCAATTGCTATTATCGTTGTAATTATCCTTCAGGAAGGCAACCAGCAGGGCGTCGGTGTTGTTACCGGCGGTGCGGATACCTTCTTCTCAAAGAACAAGGCTCGTTCAATCGACGCGTTCCTTTCGCGTTGGACAAAGGTTTTTGCCGGAATTTTCGTTCTTGTTGTTATAGGACTCAACGTTATTGCGTTCTTTAAGTAATTTGTTCTAATAATCATAACAAAAGCATAATTATAGACCGTAGGCAAGCCCTGCGGTCTATTTTTTGTTTGGGATGATTAAAATGAGCTTTACAATGTTTTTTGTGATACTTGCAGTTGCGTTTGTTGTTTTTATCGTTTTTCACAAGCTGGGGAAAAGTAAAAGGCCCGTCAGACGAGCCTTTCTTTCTATGCTTTCGGGCGCAGCCGCGCTTGCGGCGGTCAATATTACCGGCTTTTTCACAGGAGTTTATCTCCCTATAAGCCTACTCAGCCTGACTGTTTCGCTCGTCGGCGGAATTCCGGGAGTAACAGCGCTGCTGGCGCTCAATCTTTTCTTCTGAGCCTTGCTTCCGATTCCTTCAGGCATTCGTGTACAAGCTCTTTGTCATCGGACATTGTTCCCATGATTGTTTTGTACAGAAGCTCCGGGTTTTTGTGGAAATTTTTCTTGATAATCCGCGCCTGCTGACGGTCGGGGGCGTAGATGTCGATTGAAATCAGATCAACATTTCCGCCGGAAACTCTGCAATTGACGTTATATCCCATGTCTGTCTTGGTGATTGTCACGGAGTTTTCTTTTTCAATCCTTTTCTGCTCCAGAAGTGAGACAGCACAGTTGTACGCTTTCTCCTTTACGGACGGCGGAAGTGTGTAGTCGAGCTGAGCGGCAATCATCTTGCCGTTATCTGTAAGGAAATACAACGAATTTTCATTGTCAACAAGCTCAATGTTATTGTGAATAATCAGGTCGTCAAAGCACGAGCTGGTCTCAAAATAATTCGCCAGAGCCCTGCTTTGAATCGCTTCCGTTACGGTTGCCTTGTCCATCGGCTTTCCCACTGATTTGAAAAGATAGCAGATAAGCGTGCGAATTTCGTTTTTTGAACGTATACCGCCGTAGTTAACGCCTTCGTCAAATGTGTCAAATGCCATATTATCGCCGCCTTTCGTATGTATTTTACCATAAAATTTTAAAAATGTATAGTGGTTTATCATATTGACTTAATAATAATTAAGTGGTATCATATGTTTGAGTTGAATGACTCGAGAAGAGGTTTGGTATATGGAAAATTATATTATTTTCGTATGGATTATTTTTGCTGTTTTTATGCTTATTTGCGAGGGGCTTACAACTCAGCTTGTTTCAATCTGGTTTGTTCTCGGAGCGGCAGCAGCAGCTGTAACATGTATTTTTACGGACAATATCCTGATTCAGTCGATTGTGTTCGTTTCGGTTTCGCTTCTTGCGCTGATTGCGACGAGACCTCTTGTCAAAAAGTATTTAAAAAACAGGAAGAAGGAGCCGACCAATTCAGACAGGCTAATCGGCAGAGTAGCCATCGTCACTATGGACATAATAAATCAGAAAGGCGAGGGACAGGTTAACGTTGACGGAAAAATCTGGAGCGCAAAAAGCGTTGACGGCAGTGAAATCAAGTCCGGAGCCAATGTCAAGATTTGCGCCATCGAAGGCGTAAAGCTGGTAGTAGAAATTTTTTAGAGGAGGTAAATTATGCAGTATATCGGTTTAATCGCTATCGGAGCTATTATTTTAATTGTGCTCATCATTATAGTAAGGTGTATTAATATTGTTCCGCAGGCTCACGCGTTTGTTGTTGAAAGGCTGGGTGCATATCATTCAACATGGGATACGGGACTTCACCTCAAGGTTCCGTTCGTAGATCGTATCTCACGACGCGTTTCGCTCAAGGAGCAGGTTGTCGATTTTCCGCCTCAGCCTGTAATCACACGCGACAATGTTACAATGCAGATTGATACCGTTGTCTATTTTGAAATCACCGATCCAAAGCTCTATACCTACGGCGTAGAGAATCCGCTTGCGGCTATTGAGAATCTCACAGCCACAACGCTTCGTAACATCATCGGCGACCTGGAGCTTGATTCCACGCTCACCTCGCGTGACACAATCAACGACAAAATCAGAATTATCCTCGATGAAGCAACCGACGCATGGGGAATTAAGGTTATCCGTGTTGAGCTCAAAAACATTCTTCCGCCGCGCGAGATTCAGGACGCGATGGAAAAGCAAATGAAGGCTGAGCGCGAAAGACGTGCAAGAATTCTCGACGCCGAAGGTGAGAAGAGAAGCCAGATTCTTGTCGCCGAAGGTCTCAAGGAATCCGCAATCCTAAAGGCTGACGCTGTAAGAGAGCAGAAAATCCGCGAAGCCGCCGGTGAAGCCGAGGCTATCCTCACAGTTCAGAAGGCAAACGCAGACGCTATCAAGATGCTCAACGAAGCTGCTCCGAACGATCCGGTAATTGCGCTCAAGAGCCTCGAGGCATTTGCAAAGGCAGCCGACGGAAAGGCTACAAAAATCATTATTCCGTCCGATATCCAGAATATGGCAGGTTATGTGACTTCTCTCAAAGCTCTCTGGTCTGACGGCGAAAAATCCAAAAAAGAATAATAATGACCGGCTGTACAAAAACAGCCGGTTATTTTTGTCAATCTTTTACAAAATTCCATCTTTAATTTTGTATTAATAACACTTTATAATGAATTAAAAAAATAACCGACTCTTCTATTGAATAATTTATCGAAATTCTGTATAATATAAGTGAATTTTTTAATGGGGTAAAGGAGATTTAACCATGAAAAAAGTTGCAGTAATTATGGGCTCTGACAGTGATTTTAAGGTCGTTCAGAAGGCTATTCTAAAACTAAAGGAATTTGAGGTTCCTTATGAGGTTCATGTTATGAGTGCCCACCGCACGCCTGACAAGGCTGCCGAGTTTGCAAAGACCGCTAAGTCGAACGGCTTCGGCGTTATTATTGCGGCTGCCGGTATGGCTGCTCATCTCGCCGGTGTTCTTGCCGCTCACACCACAATTCCCGTAATCGGTATTCCGATTAAATCCGCCGCTTTTGACGGTATGGACGCGCTTTTAGCAACCGTAATGATGCCCACGGGTATCCCGGTTTCCACCGTTGCTGTTGACGGCGCGGGCAACGCCGCAATCCTTGCGATTGAAATACTTGCATTATCTGACTCTTTTCTCGACGCAAAGCTTGAAGCAATGAAGGCTGAGATGGCTGAGGGAGTCGCCAAAAAAGACGCTGACATTCAGAGAAAGGCTGCTGAGCTTTGAAGTATATAGATATTTACAAGCACGACAAGCCGAACGACGAGTGCGGCGTTTTCGGCTTTTATAACAACGATAACGCCGATGTTGTGTCGATTGCTCACGACGCTCTCTACGGACTCCAGCACAGGGGGCAGGAGAGCGCAGGAATCACAATCATCAAGGACGGCGAACCGTTTACCCACAAGGATTTGGGTATTGTCTCGAATGTCTTTTCCGATAAATCCTTAAAAAAGCTTCCGAACGGCAAAATAGCTCTCGCTCATGTTAGGTACACATCTCATGATTACCTTGAGCGTGCCGCGACTCAGCCGCTTGTTATGAGGTTTATCGAGGGAACTCTTGCTCTCGCGAATAACGGTTCAATAACTAACTTTGCCGAAATCCGTAACGAGCTTGAACGCGGCGGCGCTATTTTCCAGTCGAATTCTCACGCGGAGGTTATCGGCTACACAATAGCCACCAAGCGTATTGAATGCGACAACATCGAGGACGCCGTTCTCCGCACGATGGAGTATCTCAAGGGAGCGTATTCAATGGTTCTCAGCTCGCCCGACAAGCTTATCGGCGCAAGGGATCCGCACGGCTTCAAGCCGCTTTGTATCGGTTCTCTCGGCAAAAGCTATGTCATAAGCTCCGAGAGCTGTGTGCTCGATTCAATCGGCGGCAAATTCATCAGAGATGTCGAGCCCGGAGAGATGATTGTCATTGATGAAAGCGGAATCCACAGCTATCATTGCAATAAGAAAAAAACAACCTCGCTTTGCCTTTTTGAATATGTTTACGTCGCAAGACCTGACTCCGTAATCGACGGCGTAAGTGTAAATCAGGCGCGCAAGAAGGCCGGAGAAATCCTTTTCAGAGAAAATCCTGTTGACGCCGATCTTGTTTGCGGTGTTCCCGACTCAGGTCTCAGGGCAGCTCAGGGCTATGCCAAGGCTTCCGGTATTCCGTATTCTGCTGCATTTATCAAAAACAAGTATATCGGACGTACTGCTGACGGAGTAGGTAACAATAAGACCGCCAAACTTCTCAAAATGAGACTTAATGTTCTCAGGGATGTTGTAAAGGACAAAAGAGTTGTCATTATCGACGATTCGATTATCCACGGAAACACTTCCGCGCATATTGTCAGAATGCTCAGAGAGGCAGGAGCAAAGGAAGTTCATATGCGAATCAGCTCTCCTGAGTTTGTTCGCTCCTGCTATTTCGGCATTGACCTTCCCAAGGAAGAGGAGCTTATCTCAAACAAGCTCAGCGTTGAGGAGCTTCGCCAAAAAATCGGTGCCGATTCGCTCAGCTTTCTCAGCGTTGAGGGCTTGCGCTCAATCGCGGAAGGATGTAATATAGGATTATGTGACGGTTGCTTCACCGGTGTATATCACGCTGATGAACCGACCGAGATATACGAAGACAAATTTGCTGTAAAATTAAAGTAATTGATTGGAGTAAAATTATGAAGAGTTTCAGTGAAAGCTACAAGGCTGCCGGTGTTGATGTTACTGCCGGCTACAAGGCTGTTGAGCTGATGAAAAGCCATGTTGCGCGCACCAAGATCGACGGTGTGATCAGCGGAATCGGCGGCTTCGGCGGACTTTTTGCCCCTAACCTCAAGGGTATGGAAGAGCCGGTGCTTGTTTCAGGTACCGACGGCGTCGGTACAAAGCTAAAGCTTGCATTCCTGCTTGACAAGCATAACACAATCGGAATCGACGCTGTAGCGATGTGCGTTAACGACGTTGTATGCGGCGGCGCTCAACCCTTGTTCTTCCTTGACTATATCGCCTGCGGAAAGAACGTTCCCGAGAAAATCGCAGACATAGTTTCCGGTATTGCAGACGGCTGCGTTAAGTCCGGCTGTGCCCTTGTCGGAGGCGAGACCGCCGAAATGCCCGGCTTCTATCCGATTGATGAATATGATGTTGCCGGCTTCTGTGTAGGTATGGTTGACCGCCCCAAGATTGTTGACGGTTCAAAGCTGGAAGCAGGAAATGTTCTCATCGGACTCCGCTCCTCAGGCGTTCATTCTAACGGCTTTTCGCTTGTAAGAAAGGTTTTCGGAATTGACAGTAACACTATCAACAATACATATGATGAGCTGGACAAGCCTCTCGGCGAAACGCTTCTCACACCGACCAAGATTTATGTAAAGCCGATTCTCGCGCTTATGAACGAGGTTGAGGTCAAGGCTGTTTCTCACATAACAGGCGGCGGCTTCTATGAGAATATTCCGCGTATGCTAAAGGACGGTCTCACCGCAAAGATTAACAAGAGCGCTGTCCCTGTTCTCCCGATTTTCAAGGTTATTCAGAGAGTCGGAGATATCTCAGAGCACGATATGTTCAACACCTTCAATATGGGTATCGGTATGATTGCCGCTGTTGATAAGAACGATGTCTATAAGGCTCTCGAGGTTCTCGGGGCTAACGGCGAGGACGCTGTCGTTCTCGGAGAGGTTATCGAGGGCAGCGAAGGAGTTGTTTTCGAATGAAGAACATAATCGTTCTCGTCTCGGGCGGCGGAACAAATCTTCAGGCTCTTATTGACGCGGAGAAAAGCGGAATCATAAAAAACGGAAAAATCACCTGTGTTATTTCAAGTAATCCCGGCGCTTACGCGCTCGAAAGAGCGAAGAATAACGGCATCGAAACAGCCGTTATCCGCCGAAAGGATTATGATAAGTTTTCCGCGTATGACAAAGCGCTGACCGAGCTCATTAAAAGCAAAAACGCCGACCTTGTTGTGCTTGCCGGATTTATGACAATTCTCGGTCACGAGGTTATCTCAGCGTTTGAAAACCGGATTATCAACATCCATCCGGCACTGATCCCCAGCTTCTGCGGCGAGGGCTTCTACGGACTTCGTGTTCACGAAGCGGCGCTTGAGAAGGGCGTCAAGCTCAGCGGAGCGACTGCTCATTTTGTTAACGAGATTTGCGACGGCGGTCCGATTATAATTCAGAAAGCTGTCGAAGTAAGAGACGGAGATACTCCGGAGATTCTCCAGAAACGCATAATGGAACAAGCAGAATGGAAGATACTGCCCGAGGCTGTGTCGCTGTTCTGTCAGGATAAAATTAAAGTTATAAATAATAAAGCTGTAATCAGCGAATGAAAGGATGGATATTAATGAAACCCGTATCACTCGAAAAAGAAATCTCCTCAACCACATATCCCGGCAGAGGAATTGTAATCGGAAGAACTCAGGACGGCTCCAATGCTGTAATTGCCTATTTTATCATGGGCAGAAGCGAGAACAGCCGAAACCGCGTCTTTGTTGAGGACGGAGAGGGAATCCGCACCAGGGCTTATGACGAGAGCAAGCTCGAAGATCCGAGCCTCATAATTTACGCTCCCGTGAGAACGCTTGCCGAGAGCACTGTCGTAACAAACGGCGACCAGACCGATACAATCTGTGCGCTTATGTCCTGCGGAAGAACCTTTGAGCAGAGCCTCAGCGCGCGAGAGTTCGAGCCTGACGCTCCCAACTACACACCGAGGATCAGCGCGATTGTAAATTGCCGCACTGATGCAGACGCGCGCGGCGAGAAGCTTTCCTACACAATGTCTATCCTCAAGAGCGCAAACGGCGACCCCAAGTGCTGCCAGCGCTTCACGTTTGATTATGCTCATCCGCTCAGCGGTCAGGGACATTATATCCACACCTATATGGGCGACGGAAATCCCCTCCCGAGCTTTGAGGGCGAACCCACTCTTGTCGAAATCGGAAACGATGATATCGACACCTTCGCAAAGAAGGTCTGGGATGCTCTCGATGATGACAACAAGGTCAGCCTTTTTGTAAGGTACATCGACATCGCTACAAATAAAGCCACATCAAGGATAATCAACAAGAATAAATAATTTTTGGTAATTAACGGAGGTAATTATGAACGAACTTTCTCTTAAGTACGGATGTAATCCCAATCAGAAGCCCTCAAGAATTTTTATGAACAACGGCTCGGATTTACCTGTTGAGGTTCTCAACGGCAAGCCCGGCTACATCAATTTTCTTGACGCGTTCAACTCATGGCAGCTTGTTCGCGAGCTGAAAGCCGCCACTGGTCTTCCGGCTGCCGCTTCTTTCAAGCATGTAAGCCCTGCCGGTGCTGCTGTAGCAACTGAGCTCAGCGACACTCTCAAGAAGATTTATTTTGTAGACGACCTCGAGCTTTCTCCCATTGCTTCTGCCTACGCAAAGGCAAGAGGCGCCGACAGAATGTCATCCTACGGCGACTGGGTTGCTCTTTCCGATACCTGCGATGTTCAGACGGCAAAGCTTCTCCAGCGCGAGGTCAGCGACGGTATTATCGCTCCTGACTACACTCCCGAGGCGCTTGAAATCTTAAAGACAAAGCGCAAGGGCACATACAACGTTGTTAAAATTGACCCCGACTATGTTCCCGAGCCGATTGAGCACAAGGATGTATTCGGAATCACATTTGAGCAGGGAAGAAACGAGCTTAAAATCGATGAGGAGATGATTACCTCAAACATTCCCACAGCGAACAAGAATCTTCCCGAGGAAGCGAAGCGAGATCTTCTCATCGCGCTCATTACCCTCAAGTACACTCAGTCGAATTCTGTATGCTACGCTAAGGACGGGCAGGCTATCGGTGTAGGCGCCGGTCAGCAGTCACGTGTTCACTGCACACGTCTTGCAGGCAACAAGGCTGATATCTGGTGGCTCAGACAGCATCCGAAGGTGCTCGGTCTTCAGTTTGTCGATAATATCCGCAGACCCGACCGCGACAATACCATTGACGTTTATATCTCTGAGGAGTATGATGATGTTCTCCGCGACGGAACATGGCAGAATCTCTTTAAGGTTAAGCCCGAGCCGCTCACTCAGGAGGAAAAGAAAGAATGGCTCTCAAAGAACACCGGCGTAAGCCTCGGCTCAGACGCGTTCTTCCCGTTTGGAGATAACATTGAACGTGCAAGAAAGTCAGGTGTTGAGTATGTTGCTCAGCCTGGCGGCTCAATTCGTGACGATAACGTTATTGAGACCTGCGACAAATACGGAATCGCTATGGCGTTTACCGGAATCAGACTTTTCCATCACTGATAACAACGAGGGGTAAACTATGAAAATTCTTATGGTTGGCTCCGGCGGACGTGAGCACGCTCTTATCAAAAAGCTCAAAGAATCGCCGAAGTGCACAAAGCTTTATTGCGCTCCCGGCAACGGCGGTATCGCCAAAGATGCCGAGATTGTCAACATCGGCGCAATGGATATCGAAAATATGGTTAAATTCGCAAAGGATGAGGCTGTTGACCTCGTATTCGTCGCTCCCGACGATCCGCTTGCAGCCGGTATGGTTGACGCTATGCAGGCTGAGGGCATCAGAGCATTCGGTCCGAACGCGAACGCGGCTGTAATCGAAGCTTCAAAGGTTTTTTCAAAGAACCTTATGAAAAAATATAACATTCCCACAGCACGTTACGAGGTCTTTGACGATCCGAAGAAGGCAATGGAATATGTAGAGACAGAGGGAAAGGTTCCAGTAGTTGTCAAGGCTGACGGACTTGCTCTCGGAAAAGGTGTAATCATTGCTCAGACAATCGCCGACGCAAAGGCTGCAATCAAGTCAATTATGGAGGACAAGCAGTTCGGAGACTCCGGCAATAATATTGTAATCGAAGAATTCCTTACAGGTCCCGAGGTCAGCGTTCTCGCTTTCACCGACGGCAAGGTTGTCAAGCCTATGGTTTCTTCAAAGGATCACAAGCGCGCCTATGACAACGACGAGGGACTCAATACCGGAGGAATGGGTACAATCAGCCCCAATCCGTACTACACCGACGAAATCGCCGCAAAGTGCTACAAGGACATTTTTGTTCCGACTATTAAGGCGATGGCTATTGAGGGCAGACCTTTCAAGGGTTGTCTTTACTTCGGACTTATGATTACTCCCGCCGGTCCCAAGGTTATCGAGTATAACGCCCGTTTCGGTGACCCGGAGGCTCAGGTCGTTCTACCCAGACTTAAAACCGACCTTGTTGACATTTGTGAGGCGGTAATTGACGAAAAGCTCGCCGACATTGATGTTGAATGGTACGACGGCGCGACCGCCTGCGTTGTTATGGCAAGCGGCGGCTATCCGCTCTCCTACAAGAAAGGTATTGAAATTACAGGTCTTGACGAGAACGGCGGAGTTGACGGCGCTGTTGTTTATCACGCCGGAACAAAGCTCGAGGACGGAAAGTTCCTCACGAACGGCGGACGCGTGCTCGGAGTTACCGCAAGGGGAAATAACCTTGATGAAGCTCTCGAAAAGGCTTACAGCGCTGTTTCGAAAATCAGCTTTGAAAACGCCCACTACCGCAAGGACATCGGACGAACAAAATGATGCAAAAAGCCGTCGCATCCGCGACGGCTTGCTTTGTTTCCAATTTATTCAATCCTTATAATATTATATCCTGCCGAAACAACAGCCTTTTCAATCTCGTCGTCACTGACCTCCGCGTCAATGACGGCGTTGTTGTTTTCAAGACTGACCGAAACAGGCTTGCTGCTCAGTTTTTCAAGCGCGTTTTTTACTCGTGCGACGCAGTGCTCACACATCATCCCCTGAATATAGACAATTTTTTGCTCAAAGTCGTTATCTTTCAAAATTATTGTGTTATAGTCAGCCGGCGTGTAGTCATTTGAATGAATTGCTTTGGGTTTAAATCTGCGAAGTCTAAGGGCGTTTGAAACAACACAAATTGAACTCAAGCTCATTGCGATTGTTCCGAACATCGGCTCCATTCTCCATCCGAGCAGGGCGAAAAATGCTCCTGCCGCAAGCGGAATGCAGATAATGTTGTATATAAATGCCCAGAACAGGTTTTCTTTAATATTTCTGATAACCGCGCGGCTAAGCTCAATCGTCGTAACAACATCCTTCAAATCGCTTTTCATGAGTACGATGTCCGCCGAATCAATCGCTATGTCAGTACCGGCGCCGATTGCAATTCCTACATCGGCGGTGACAAGGGCAGGGGAGTCGTTAATTCCGTCTCCGACCATAGCAACCGTACCTTTTTTCTTGTATCTGCGTACAACCTGCTCCTTTTGCTGCGGAAGAACCTGAGCGTAGGCTGTTGTAATTCCGGTTAGCTTTTGAATTGCAGCGGCGGTTTGCTTGTTGTCGCCTGTGAGCATAACGGAATTAACGTTCAATTCCATGAGCTCTCCGACAGCCTGTCTGCTGGTTTCCTTCACTCCGTCAGCAAGTGCGATTATTCCGATTAGCTTATCTTCGTCTGAGAAGTAAATAACAGTCTTGCCATCATTATATAATTCTTCTACAGAATTATGCTCGGTGCTTATTCCCAAGCCTGAGATGAATTCCCTGTTGCCGGAATAATATTTTTTTTCGCCGATTTCTGCTGTTATACCTGAGCCCGTAACCGACCTGAAGTCTTTGGCTTCGACAAGGTTGATTTTATTATTAACAGCATAGTCAACGACAGCCTTGGCGAGCGGATGTTCGGAGCTGTTCTCGAGTGAATAAGCCTTTTCGATGAAACCCGGCTCGATTTCTATCACATCTGTAACTTCCGGTTCACCCTTTGTGATTGTTCCTGTCTTATCCATTATTACGGTTTTAATCTTGTTAGCTGTTTCGAGCGCGGTTGCTGATTTTATCAGTATGCCGTACTGAGCCGCCTTTCCGGTTCCTACCATAATTGCCGTAGGAGTGGCAAGCCCCAGAGCGCACGGGCATGAAATTACGAGCACCGCAATTCCGTAAGAAATCGCGTCACCGAACTGCGCACCGCACAAAAGCCAGATTATCGTAGTAATAATCGCAATTCCGATGACCGCCGGAACAAATACCGCAGCTACCTTGTCTGCGATTCTTGCGATTGGTGCCTTCGAGGTTGTTGCGCTTTCAACAAGCTTAATAATTTTAGAAAGAGTAGTGTCGTCTCCGGTGCTTATCGCCTCAATCTTGATGTATCCGGATGAGAGCACTGTTCCGCCTGTCACGCTGTCGCCGATGCTCTTGTCAACCGGTACGCTTTCGCCCGTGATTGCGGCTTCGTCAACGCTGCAACTGCCGTAAACTATCCTTCCGTCAACCGGAATACTCATTCCGTTCTTGCAGATAACAATATCGCCCGGGGAGACTTTGTTTGTTTCGATTTCGGTTTCTGCACCGTCAATTTCAACAAGCGCGGTCTTTGGCGTGAGCTTTACAAGCTTGCTTATTGCGGAAGAAGTTTTACTTTTGCTCTTGCTCTCAAGGAATTTGCCGATTGTGATAAACGTCAAAATCATTCCTGCGGATTCAAAATAATAATGAAAGCCCTGTTCCATTGCAGACATAACGCTCATGTTTATTGTCCGTAAAAGAATGTACACGCTGTACGCGAGCGAAACGCCTGCTCCGAGCGCAATCAGTGCGTCCATATTAGGGTTTAGCTTAAACAGTGATTTGAATCCGTTGATAAAATACTTTCTGTTAAAAAACAGTATTGGAATCAGGAACACAAGCTCAGATAACCCGAGAACAGTCATATTCTCGAGAAAGCCGATGTGAATCCCCATCATATGACTCATCGAAACGAACATAAGCGGAATAAGAAAAACGACCGAAAGGATAAGCTGTCGTTTCGTTTTTCTTGCCGGCTCGTCATATTCGTCGGAATCTCTTGAAAACTCCTTGGCACCGTAGCCTGCTGCTTTTACTGCCGCTATAATGTCCTTGTTTTTCAGCACGTTTTCATTATAGCATGTGTCCATAGTGTTGGCGAGAAGATTGACATTAACGGTTTCAACACCGTCGAGTTTCTTTACTGCGTTTTCAACATGCATCTGACAAGCCGAGCACATCATTCCGGTGATATTGAATTTTTGTTCCTTCATTATATCTTCAACCTTTCCGGTTACTGACCTGTTAATAGTTTATCACAACAGATAACTTCCGTCAATAAAGGAGCTGTCCGAAGACAGCCCCTTTCAGCTTGCGTTTTTCATTTGAAGTCTCAGCTTGTCGGCGATCATTGCGATAAATTCGCTGTTGGTCGGCTTTCCGCGACCGTTGTGAATTGTATAGCCAAAGTACGAGTTAAGCACATCGAGATCACCTCTGTCCCAAGCAACCTCAATCGCGTGTCTGATAGCTCTCTCTACACGTGAAGAGGTTGTGTCATACTTCTTAGCCACACCGGGATAAAGCTGTTTGGTTACTGCGTTGATAATCTCAGGATGCTCGATTGACATCATTATTGAGTCTCTCAGATAGTTATATCCCTTGATGTGTGCCGGAACTCCGATTTCGTGCAGAATTTCAGTAACCCTGACCTCGAGACTATTGTCATCAAAAGGACTGACAACTCCTCTCGGAAGACTTCCCTTGAGAAGCAAAGATTTTATGTCCTCGCATATTGCACTGATGTTATACGGTTTCAATGCGTAATAACTTGCTCCGACCGACATAATCTCACGCTCCAGCGCCGAGCTGTTGAACGAAGATGTTACAATGATTACCGGTCTTTCAATATTCTTTTTTCTGATTGACCGCAGCACTCCGAGAGAGTCGAGCCTTGTCATAAACAAGTCCATAATAACAGCGTCTGGCTTTTCATTGACAATTTTCAAAAGGAGTTCTTCTCCGTCTTTATGGCAGAAGGAAGGCTGTATGTTGTTCAGCCTGAAGGTTTCCAAATCCTCCGCAGTAAAATCGGAAACATCCTCTGTGATTACTAGTCTGATATTGTTTTTCATTCTGATTACCTCCACAACTTTTTATTGCGAATTAATACTACCATAAAGCGGAAAATTTGGCAATAGTTTCCAATTAGATTTTTTAAAAAATTACAAAAAAATTAAATAAGTATTACAATTTTCTAAATTAATTATCTATATATTGTGTATTAGTTGATTATTCGACACAATATATCGACATTCTTTTTAGGCGTATGTACCCTTGCCTTGCGGCAAGGGTGGGCTAAGCAATCATATTTTCGGCAAAAATACAATATCCCTCGGTGCAGTCCTCGAGCATAACATGGGTGAGCGCTCCGACCAGCTTTCCGTTCTGCACAATAGGACTTCCGCTCATACCCTGAACTATTCCGCCTGTTTTACTCAGCAACTTATCATCCGTCACTTTGATAATAAAGTTTTTGTTTGAGTTTTTATTGTTGTTGCAAATCTCGGTTATTCTAACTTCGTATCTCTCAGGCTTGGTTCCGTAGAGTGTGGTGTAGATTTCAGCTTTTCCGAGAATAAGCTCTTCGGCTTCTGCAGTCCGAATAGTTTTATTCTTGTTAACGGCACATTTTAATCTTCCGTATATTCCAAGTCCGGTGTTTTCCTCAATCGTTCCGATTGTTTTACTTGTGAAATATCCGTTGAGTGTTCCGATTTTATTATTTTCGGATTTGTTTACACTTGTTACAGATGCTATTACAGTCTCTCCTGTGCTGTTAGCGAACAGTCCGCCGGTGTCTGATTCACATATTCCGTGTCCCAGAGCGCCGTAAGCTTTTCCGGCAGTGTCGTAATAACTAATTGTTCCGATTCCTGCACAACTGTCCTTTATCCACATTCCGGCGCGATAGTTGCCGTTTTCGCTTTTCATCGGCGTCAATGTCACATTTTTTTTTGAACCGTTTCTCAGCAAACTGAGTTTCATCGGTTTTCCTTTGCTTTTTGAAATGAGCTCGTACATTATCTCGTTGCTGTTTACTTCTTGGGAATTTACCTTTGTGATAATATCTCCCGGCATAATTCCGCAGTTTTTTGCCGGACTTTCAGCGTCTTTTTCAAAGCCCGTCACCATCACGCCGTGACAATATAGTCTTAAACCGAAGGCTTCGCCGCCGACAATTACATTTTTTGTCTTGGCTGAAACGGGAATTATTGTTCCTGTCAGGGCAAAAATAGTTATAATCATCATTATTATTGTTTTATTTTTTAATTTTATTTTTATATCAACATATAATTCAATGTCTTTTCTGTTCATATC